>JAZKDP010000011.1:217029-238243 GCA_040387515.1 Pseudomonadota bacterium | reverse complement strand
GATTATTTTGTTAGCGGCAGCACATTTAATCAGGACGGTTTCCGCGATAATGCGACACAAAATACCGAGCGCATCAATGCAAACTTTGGCTATCGTATCAATAGCGACATAGAAACGCGTTTCTATGTTGGCTATGCCAAAAGTGATTCAAATTTACCTGGTAATCTAACCAAAGCGCAATTAAAAGATGATCCTAGCGATTCATTTTTGAGCACAAGCACAGGCCAGCAAAAGCGCGATATTGATTTGATTCGCGTTGCCAATAAAACCAATATACAAATTGGCGACCACAGTAATTTGCAATTGAGCGCGTATTTTTCGCACAAAGATTTATTTCATCCTATTTTTCAAGTGCTAGATCAAGACACGAACGACTATGGTTTTGAGGCTAAGTATTCGCAAGAGGGCGAACTTTTTGGGCATAAAAATGAGTTCATTTTAGGTGTTAACCCAAGTTTTGGTGTGGGCTATGACGACAGATGGACAAACAATCAAGGAGTAAGGGGCGCAAGACAAAATAAGCTAGAAAACCGGTCTAAAAATTTGGAAGCTTATGCAGAAAACCGCTTTTATATGCTGCCAGATATCTCGTTGGTCACTGGTTTGCAATACACGCATTCGCAACGTCAATTAAAAGATAAGTTTTTCACCAGCGCTGCGCAAGATGAGAGTTTTGATGCTACTTATGTGCAAACGAATCCTAAAGTTGGCGTTTTATATGATTACCAACCAAATGTGCAATTTTACGCCAACGTGTCGCGCAGTTACGAACCGCCATCTTTTGGTGAGTTAACTGGCGGTTTAACGCCAAATATCGTAGATGCGCAAGATGGCACCACATTTGAAGTGGGTACGCGTGGTAACAGTGAGGTAATCGACTGGGATTTTTCAGCTTACTACGCCAAGTTAAATAATGAGTTATTGCAAACTGCCGTGTTTGCAGCGGGCAATAATCCAGCCGCTGCCACGCAAACTACCAATGCCGATAAAACCGTTCACGCAGGTATTGAATTAGGTTTAACCGCCAGATTACCTTGGCATTTAGAGTGGCGCCAAAGTTTGTTGATCAACCAATTCAAGTTTGATAATGACAATACATTTGGCAATCGCGATTTGCCCGGCTTACAAAAAAGTTTATTGCGCGGCGAGTTAATGTATCGAAATCATGGTTTTTATGTTGGTCCAACGGTAGAGTTTTCGCCGCAACGCTATGCGGTTGATTTTGCAGAAACCTTATACGCCGATAGTTACACGCTATTTGGTTTTAAAACAGGCCAACAAGTCAATAAGCACTTCTCATGGTTTTTAGACGTGCGTAATTTAACCGACAAAAAGTACACCGCATCTACTAGTGTGATTTTAGATGCGACACGCCTTGGTACCAATCAATCATTGTTTTTACCCGGAGATGGCCGCTCTGCTTATGCGGGCATCACTTGGAACTATTAACTTTTAATGAATAGACCATTGCCGCGCAACGGTATTTTTCCGTTGCGGCAATAGATTGTTCACAAGAAAAATTGAGGTAAAAACATGATTAAGAAAGCGATGCTAGCCTGCTTTTTAGTGGCTAATAGTATGCCAAGTTTTGCAGAAGAGATTTCCGCTGAAACTGAAGTTGTAAGTGAAAATAAAATCGAAGCAGACTCTACTTTGGTGTTGGGTAATGTGGACGTGAGCGCTAACCAATCGGGTGCATTTTCGACCAGAAGTGTGCTGAGTTCTGTGGATATTTTGGGCGCAGACCGAATTCAAAACCAAAATGTATTGAATAGTTGGGAGTTATTTGGGCAAATGCCTGGCATTCAATTCACGCAATTTAGACAAGGTGTTGAATCAGGCAAAGTTTCGTTTAGAGGCTTTAATGGCGAGGGCGAAATTAATGCGATCAAGTTGTTAATTGATGGCGTGCCCAGCAATACCAATGACGGCAATATGCGTTATATGGATATGATTTTTCCGTTAGAGATTGAAGCGCTAGAAGTGGTGCGCGGCACCAATGACCCGCGTTACGGCTTGCATAATATCGCGGGCAATATCAATATGGTGACCAAGCAAGGTGGCAATTATTGGGAGTCGCGCGCAAGTTACGGCAGTTTTGATACTAAAGAGTTACAAACCGCTGTGGGCATAGAAAATAACGGTTTTGCACAAAACTATTTTGTTGCCGCGCAAGAAACCGATGGCTATCGCGATCATGCGCATTCTGATAAATATAGCTTGGCGGGTAAATGGTTTTTTACGCCAGAAAATGAAAAATTTAAGTTAGGCTTAGTCGCCAGACATTATGAGCACGATGCAAATGAACCAGGTTATCTGACCATAGCGCAAGCGCGTGATGACGACAGGCAATCTAGGCCACATAATGCGACCGATGGTGGTGAGCGCTTGATGAACCAAGTCAGCGGGAATTTTGACTGGTCGATTACCGATAACTTATCTTTATCTTCCAAAGCCTATTACAACAAATATGATGACACGCGCTGGGTGAGATTCGCCATTACGGCACCGCAACAAGAACGTGCCACCAATGAAAGCCATCAAGGATTTTTGGCCAGCATGACGTGGCGACCAACCGTTGATTTTCTGCAAGATTTTGCGCTTGAAGGTGGGTTAAATAAGGAGTGGCAAGAGAATGAAAGTAGACGATTTACCACGTTAAATCGTGCGCGCACTGCCATCACGCGTGACCAAAACTTTGATTTCGATATGACGGGCGGTTATGTACAGGCAATCATCAAACCAACCGAAAAGCTAAAAATCATTCCTGCCTATCGCATAGATTATGCAGATGGTTTTTATGTGAATAATCTAAACGGCAGACGTTTTGAAGTGAATGATTATGGACAAATTCGCCAGCCAAAATTAAGTGTGATGTACAACTTAAATGACGCTTATACCGCTTATGGCAACTGGGGTAGGACCTTTCAAGTGGGCGTTGGTACGGCTGCTTATAAAGTGAATCAAACAGAAGATCTTGAGCCATCGATTAATGAAGGTTGGGAGTTGGGCATAAAATTTAAGCCAACGAATTGGCTGGATGGGCGGATTGCTGGCTGGGCACAACGCGCAAAAAATGAAGCACGTCGTAAATTGAATGATTCAGCCAATGACTCTGAAAATATTGGTAAAACGCTCAGACAAGGCATTGATTTTCAAATCAACGCGCGCCCGACAGAAAAACTGGATGTTTGGTTTGCGTATTCATGGCAAGACTCTGAGATTCTAAAAGCAGACGCCGCCAGCATTCTGACGGTTGGCCAAGAAATTGATCATGTGCCGCATTATCTGGTTTCTAGTGGATTTGATTTTAGAGCAACGCCAGATTGGCGTTTTGGCATGATTGCCAGAGCGCAAGGCAACGCTTATATTGAGCGCGAAAATACCAAAGGTAAATTCGGACAGTTTTTGCTATTTGATGCTTCCGCCAACTATAAAATCAATGGAAAAGTGAATGTGGATTTCCAAGTGAGAAATTTAACCAATCGTTCTTATGAGTATGTATTTATGAATGCAGAGCCAATGGTCGCGCCGGGTGATGGGCGTGCTGGTTATATTGCGGTGAATCTTAAGTTATAAACGATGGCATTTAGTCGACAACAAATGCGCCGCTTTTGGCTGGCGGTGCATCTTTATTTAGGCTTAAGTGTAGGCGTGGTGTTTTCACTCACTGGGCTTACTGGCAGTCTGCTGGTTTTTTATGTGGAGATTGATCGACTTATCAATCCAGAATTGGTGATATCTGCTAGCAAATCGCTTGCGCAAAGCTATGAAAACGTCATCCAAAAGTTGCATCAAACTTATCCAGAACGCACAAATGCTTGGCGCTTAGAAGTACCTACTCAGCCAGATAAACCAATAATGGCGCGTTATTACAAGCCTGTGGAAACACAACATCAGCATTTTTCACCGCTGGTGGTTGCGATTAATCCTTATACTTTAGCCATTATTAACCATCGATTTTGGGGCGAATATGCGGTCACTTGGATTTACGATTTGCACTACACCTTGTTATTGGACGAAACTGGCAACACAATTATGGCGATAATCGGCATTTTTTGCCTGCTGTCATTGTTGTCTGGCGTTTATCTTTGGTGGCCCAAAAACGCAACGTACAATATAAAAAATACAGCTACTAAAAATACGGCAAAAACAAATAAATGGCGTAAAGCGCTGGCAATACGTTTGCGCACAGGCTATCTGCGCAAGCTGTATGATATCCACACACTTTTAGGTATCTACAGCTTAATTTTACTGATACTTTTAGTTGTCACAGGTTTGATATTAGAAAAGCCGGAATGGTTTGCGCCATCGATCAATAAAATATCGTCTACTTTTATCAAGCCAAATGTACAATCTTTTCGTGCTGATCCAAATCAAAAGATTACATTAGATAGCGCGCTTGAGATTGCACAAAAACAGTTTCCACAAGCACAAGTGCGCTGGTTAGAAACGCCTGAATCTGCTTTTGGAACTTATATAATCAGGCTTAAAAATTTGAACGAAATCGCCGATAGATTCCCTAAAACCTATGTGTGGATAGACCAGTATTCAGGAAAGATTTTGGCTACACGCAATCCACAACACAATAGTAATGGCGATGTTTTTATGGATTGGCAACATCCGCTGCACAGTGGCGAAGCGTTTGGCTTGGCTGGCCGAATAATCGTGTGTTTTTCTGGCATTATTCCAACGATATTGCTAGTCACTGGCTATTTAAGATGGCGGAAAAAATCGAGAAAAAAAGTGGTTAAGTTTGGTCGCTAAATTTAGCGTACAGCTAAACAAAATATACGTAGCTAATAGTGTGTTAACTATAAGTAGGCATCAATTTATATGATAAAAAAATGGTTTTATTTAGTCTGCTTTTGTTTGAGTTGCTTTGGTTTTAGTCTAAGCAGCTTTAATCTAAGTGCGCATGAAGCGCACCTACAACATCCTGCGCCTGGCATATCCGCCATTAATGTGGCATTTGATTCAAAAGGCAATCTATGGCGCGTATCTGTGCATGACGGTTATTTGTTGGTGGATAAAAGTGCCGATTTAGGTAAAACCTTTTCAACGCCAATTAAAGTGAACCCAGTTGCGCAAAAGATTGGGGCGAATAATGAGGCGCGGCCAGACATTGCGTTGGATGCAAATAATCATATTTATGTGACTTGGACGCAAAATTTAAATACACGCTTTGCGGGTTATATTTGGTTTGCGCGTTCAATCGATGCGGGGAAAAGTTTTGAAAAGCCTTATATAGTGCATCAGGATCGCGCTGAAATCACACACGCTTTTAATGCATTAAATGTCAGCACAAACGGCAAAATCACTGTTACATGGATTGATAAGCGCGATGCAGTTAACGCTAAAAAAGACGGCAAAAAGTATGAGGGCGCAGCAATCTATTATGCGATTTCAAACAATCACGGCAAGAGTTTTGCAGCAGAAAAAAAGTTAGCGGATAGCAGTTGTGAGTGTTGCCGAATCGTGACGACTAATAAGCCTGACGGGACGACTGCTGTATTGTGGCGGCATGTGTTTGAAGGCAGTGAGCGCGATCATATGATTGCAGAAATTCCGCAAGACAACGCAAAACCTCAGCCGCATCGTGCGACTTTTGGGCGTTGGAAAATTGACGGTTGTCCACATCATGGCGCTGCATTAGCGACAGGTGGCGCAGGTAAGGATTGGTGGGGTTATCACATGGCGTACTTTGATGGTAACGATGCTAAGCCAGGTCTATATTACAGTCGTATGGATGGAGTAGCATGGGCATCATCACCAGCCAAAAAATTTGGTAACAATACCAATCAAGCAGGGCATCCCGCCATTTTAAGTTTGGGCAATAAGGCGGATGGTGAGCATGTGTGGGTGGTTTGGCGTGAAATAGAAGCCAAAAACTATAAAATAATCGGACTATTTTCTGATGATGGGGGTAGGAGTTGGAGCGATGCAAAAGTGCTCGCCAGTACGTCCGATAAAGCAGATTATCCGCAGTTATTGCAACACGGTAAGCAAGTTTATTTGGCTTGGAATACGCAAAAAGAAGGCTTTAAATTGATTCAGCTAACGCCTTAATTATTTAAGCTTGATTGGCGCTAACGGTAAAAATTGAAAAGCGCAATGGATTGATTAATCTGCAAACACCTCCACATATGTTTATACAACAAATTTACACAGATTTTAATAGGAGTATGTGATGCGATTTGACAAACTGACGACCAAATTTCAGCAAGCTTTAAGCGACGCTCAAAGCCTTGCTATCGGCGCCGATAATACAGCGATTGAACCGCAACATTTGTTGCTAGCTTTATTGCAAGAAGATAACGGCGGGGCGGCTTCATTACTTTCACGAGCAGGTGTGAATCTTGCACCGCTTAAAACGAGCTTAAATACTGCCATTGCCAATTTATCAAAGTCATCTAAGCAGGATGGTGAAATTGCCATTTCGCGCGATTTGAATAATCTATTAAATGTCACCGATAAACTCGCACAAAAGCGTGGTGATGCCTATATTGCCAGCGAGATGTTCCTATTGGCGCTTGCTGAAGACAAGGGCGAAACTGGCAAGTTACTTAAACAAAATGGCTTGACTAAAACCGCGCTGGAAGCTGCCGTGATGGCGGTGCGTGGTAGTGAGAATATCAATGATCAAGAAGGTGAAAGCAATCGCGAATCACTTAAAAAATACACGGTTGACCTGACTGAGCGTGCCAGCCTTGGCAAATTGGATCCTGTCATCGGTCGCGATGATGAAATACGTCGGGTCATTCAAGTATTAATGCGCCGCACAAAAAATAACCCTGTGTTAATTGGTGAACCTGGCGTGGGTAAAACCGCGATTGTGGAAGGTTTGGCACAACGTATTGTGAACGGCGAAGTGCCAGAATCGCTTAAAGGTAAAAAAGTATTGTCGCTGGATATGGCGGCTTTATTGGCAGGCGCTAAATATCGTGGCGAGTTTGAAGAACGTCTCAAATCCGTGCTGAAAGAATTGGTGCAGGATGAAGGCCAAACCATCGTATTTATCGATGAGATTCACACCATGGTTGGCGCAGGTAAAGCAGAAGGTGCAATGGATGCCGGCAATATGCTGAAGCCTGCATTGGCACGTGGTGAGTTGCATTGCGTAGGCGCGACAACATTGGATGAGTATCGCAAATATATCGAAAAAGATGCCGCTTTAGAACGGCGTTTTCAGAAAGTGCTCGTTGATGAGCCGACCGTTGAAGCGACCATCGCGATTTTGCGTGGCTTGCAAGAAAAATATGAATTACATCACGGCGTTGAGATTACAGACCCTGCAATTGTAGCGGCAGCTGAGTTAAGTCATCGTTATATTACTGACCGATTTTTACCAGATAAAGCGATTGATTTGATTGATGAAGCAGCCTCGCGCATCAAAATGGAAATTGATTCTAAACCTGAAGTGCTGGATAAACTTGAGCGCCGTGTGATTCAACTTAAGATTGAGCGTGAAGCTGTGCGCCGTGAAAAAGATGAGGGTAGCAAAAAACGCTTTGGATTAATTGAAGAAGAAATCGAAAAGCTTGAGAAAGAATACGCGGATTTAGAAGATATTTGGAATTCTGAAAAAGCACAGGTGCAAGGAACCAGCCATATTAAAGAAGCCATTGAAAAAATTAAATTCGAGATGGAAGAGGCCACACGTAAAGGTGAATGGCAAAAAGTTTCTGAGTTGCAGTACGGCAAATTGCCTGCGTTAGAAGCGCAATTGAAAGAGGCTTCACATTCTGAAGAAAATGTAACTCAGACCAAAAATAGAATGTTACGTACCGAAGTTGGCGCTGATGAAATTGCCGAAGTCGTCAGCCGCGCGACGGGAATTCCTGTCAGCAAAATGCTAACTGGCGAACGTGAAAAGTTACTTACGATGGAAACCAAGTTACATGAACGTGTCGTTGGTCAAGATGAGGCAGTGCGTCTGGTTTCTGATGCAATTCGTCGCTCGCGTTCAGGTTTAAGTGACCCGAATCGTCCTTATGGCAGCTTCTTATTTTTGGGTCCAACTGGTGTAGGTAAAACCGAGCTTTGTAAAGCGCTAGCGGGCTTTTTATTTGACTCTGAAGATCATTTGATTCGTATCGATATGAGTGAGTTTATGGAGAAGCATAGCGTCGCACGCATGATAGGTGCGCCGCCGGGCTATGTCGGTTATGAAGAAGGCGGTACGCTGACTGAAGCGGTGCGTCGTAAACCTTATAGTGTGATTCTGCTGGATGAAGTGGAAAAAGCGCACCCAGATGTATTTAATGTGCTGTTGCAAGTGTTGGATGATGGGCGATTAACGGATGGCCAAGGCCGCACGGTGGACTTTAAAAATACGGTGATTATCATGACTTCTAACCTAGGAAGCCAGATGATACAAAGTATGGCGGACCAAGATTACCAAGTGGTGAAATTGGCGGTAATGGGTGAGGTTAAAACGCACTTTAGACCAGAATTTGTCAACCGTATCGATGAAGTGGTCGTTTTCCACAGTCTAGGTGAAACGCAGGTGAAATCGATTGCGCAGATCCAGATTCAGTTACTGGCTAAACGCTTAGCAGCGATGGATATGACGCTGAGTATTAGTGATTCTGCCATCGCGGAAATCGCCAACGCGGGTTTTGATCCTGTTTATGGAGCAAGGCCGCTGAAACGCGCAATTCAAAGCGAGATGGAAAATCCATTAGCACGTGAGATTCTGGCAGGTAGCTTTATAGCAAAAGACACGATATTGGTTGATTACAAAGGCGGGAAGATGACGTTTACAAAAGGCTAATTAAGGTTAATTTGCGCGCAAGCTAATATTGATGAGAGCATCCAGTGTTATTTTTTTAGTAGTGCTTCTAAACCTAGCAATAGGTGTTGATATTAGTTTGGCGAATGACCAAGAAACTTTTGATAATGAACCGCCCATTATTAAAACTATGCTTGAACAAGCAAGTGTTTTATTGAGCGATGAAGACAACACAGAGGCTGCTTGGAAAGCGGCTAGTTTGTACTGCGAAGCGTCACGTTATGGCAGTGCGGAAGGTATTTATCGATTAGGTATGTTGTATGCGTTTGGACTCGGTGTACCAGCAAACCGTGATTACGCTGCCAATTTATTTGGTCTCGCTTCTGCACATGGGCATTTTGAAGCGCAAAAAATGTTGGAAACAATTGAGCTTAAAACGGCAGATACGCCACCTTGTGTATTAGAAGCAGTTGCACCAGAAAGGCAATCAGCGCAACAATACGCAGATATTCAATCACCCAATATTGATGCTTACATTCGCAGTTTGCCAAAGAATAAGCGCTGGGTGGTTGATTTGGTAGGTACGATTGCTGATTGGTATAAGGTGGATGAAAAATTAGTTTTATCCATTATTACGGCTGAGTCTAACTTTAGAGTATCAGCAATGTCCAACAAAGAGGCGCAAGGTTTAATGCAACTAATACCGGCAACGGCTGACCGATTTAATGTAAAAAATGCCTACAACGCCAGCCAGAATATTAAGGGCGGCGTGAAATATTTGCGTTGGTTACTCTCCTATTTTAGAGGTGATGTTACCTTGGCAGTAGCGGCTTACAATGCAGGTGAAGGCGCAGTAGATAAATACAGAGGCATACCGCCCTATACAGAAACACGCGCTTATGTAAAAAAAGTGCTGGGCTTATATCAAGCCAAACGACATGATTTTGATGCCAGTATTACACAGGCATCTCCGGCTTTAATGAAAGCGAGTTCAAAATGAAAAACTTATTAATATTAAGAAATTTACTAGGCTTAATGGTGACATGCATTCTAATTTCTGGTTGCGCCAGCACGGGGGCGCAACAAGCTAAGATTGAAAGAATCACACCAGAAGATTTAGCGAAAATATTGCCGCAACCAGTTGCCACAGTCAGTTTGGAGGAGATAGTAAAAGATTCTAAACAAAATAAAACGCCCGACGAAATCATTGCCAAAATTAAAGCGAGCAATTCGCGTTATGAGTTAACGCCAGCACAGACCTTGGATTTAAGTAAACAGGGTGTGGATACTAAAGTGTTGGATTATATTCACGCAAGCAACGAATTAGCGAAACAGAATGCGATTGCCGATGAAATAAATAAACGCGCAAAAGAGCGTGCTGCTGCCGAAAAAATACTGAAACGTGAGCGCGATGCAGCGCAAAATCGTTACTATGATCCATTCTGGGGTCCAAGATTTGGTGGCTTTTATGGTCACCCATATTATGGTTACGGCAGAGGGTTTGGTAGCCGTTTTGGCTGGGGCGGTGGTTTTGGATACCCATATGGCTGGTAAATAGTTACTTTTGCATTGCAAGCGCAATATTCACTGCGCTTGCGGACTACATGTTTGTGCGCAGCTATATTTACTTCATATTGCTTTTTATCATGGCAATAAGCTGATCTGCACAAGTTGACCAGCCTTCGTGGAAGCCCATATCTTCATGTCTTTTACGACTTTCTTGATTCGGGTGTAAGGCGATAGCGGTATATTTAGTGCCTTTTTCATGTGCTTCTAACAAAATAATTGCGGTCATGAATAGTTCAGCACATTCATGACCCGGCGACTGTTCCAACTGTTTGGCAGGGCGAAACCCTGGTTCTAGTGCATTAGTCCAACTTAACCTTTGGTTTGGTATCACTTCTAAATAACAGCCATTATTTGGAAAACGCTGACCTTCTGGCGATTGCATTGTAGTGCTGAATTTTCCACCAGGACGCAAGTCAATTTCACATTCAATGGTTTTCCAAGGTAAAGGGCAAAACCATTGTTTCAATTGTTCAGGTTGAGTCCATGCTGCCCACACTAGTTCGCGCGGCGCGTCCACGACACGTTCCAATACAAGGTCTAATTCAGGATTGATTTTAAACGATGGCGTCATTTTTCATTCTCCTTCAGATTTAGTGATAATAAGTAACTATCTAATTGATCCAGTCGTTGTTCCCAAAATTGCTGATATTGCGCTAGAAATGTGGCAACTTCTTGCAACGGTTTTGCTTCAAGCTTGCAGGGTCGGGATTGTGCTTGACGGCTTTGACTAATAAGCCCTGCACGCTGCAACACTTTTAAGTGTTTAGTTACTGCTGGCAGACTCATTTCAAATGGTGCGGCGAGCTCATTAACGGAGGTTTCGCCTAGCGCTAAGCGCGCTAAAATAGCGCGACGTGTGGGGTCTGCCAATGCGGAAAAGGTATTGCTAAGTTGGTCTGCTGTCATTGTTAAACTTAATGAATTAACTAGTGTTTTAATTAACTATTTGGTTAATTAACTGTAAGGTTAAATTAAGTGCTCTGCGCCGTCAACTATTTTTTGTTAAAAAGTAAACGAATAAGTTATGCTAATGATATTGAACGAAAGGTTTTAAGCATGCTGCAATTTACTCAGGAAATCAGTATTAAAGCGCAAGGGCGTAAGATTTATGACATCACGACGCAGGTGCTAGATTGGGCTAACCAGCTGGGTTTTAGCACTGGCTTACTCACTTTGTATATTCAACATACCTCTGCCAGTTTGATGATTAATGAGAATTACGATGCGGACGTATTGGTGGATATGGAGGCTTTTTTTAATCGCTTAGTGCCTGATGGCGATAATTTATTTATTCATACTGTAGAAGGCCCAGACGATATGCCAGCACATGTGCGTAGCGCGCTAACACAAACCAGTTTATCTATCCCGATATTAAATGGCAAAGTTGCATTAGGCCAATGGCAAGGCATTTTTTTGTTTGAGCATCGGCATATGCCAGCCACAAGACGCATCATTTTGCATGCATTAGGTGATTAACAATAAATTGAATGCACAAGATACATCACATAAAGGTCGTCCGTTAAGTCTGCAAGAACGCGCATTATTTAGTCCTTATTTTGCGAAAATTGTGTTGGATGAGGCGCGCATTATTGAAGGGCAAGTGCCATTCTGGTTGCGCCGAAATATGTGTGCTGTTGTGCTAGGGCGCTATATTTACTTTCGTGCGGGTGTTTATGAACCAAATACCAAGCGCGGTGCAGAGCTGTTAGGGCATGAACTCACGCATGTGTCACAGTTTTTACATGGCATGACCTTATTAAAATATGGATGGTCTTGCCATCATGGCTACTTTAAAAGTCCCTATGAAATTGAAGCTTATGCGAAAGGCAGGCTAATCGCTGCTGATTTTGCAACAAATGTTAAGCCTTAAGCATCTTAAAACCAGTTGAATGCGCGCGGATTATGACATTGTCACTAGTTTTGTTATTATTGTGAATGTAAGTTTATATAAACTTTTTACGTGGTTGATTTTTAATAAAAATTTTGGAGAATATAAGATGAAATTAAACGCAATTTTAGTTGTTCCCGCATTATTAGGTGCATTGTTATTAACGGCTTGTGGTGAAAAAGCTGAAGACGCGACAGAGGCAGCTCCGGCTCCTGCAGCAGAGACAGTGCCAGCAGAGGCCGCACCAGCAGCAGAAGCTGCACCAGCAGCAAGTGGCGCAGGTGGGTATGAGCCATCAGCAGAAGAGCGCATACCAGGTATCACGCTTGATGCAGCTGCACCAGAAGCAGCAGCTCCTGCAGAAGCTGCGCCAGCGGAAGCCGCACCAGAAGCTAAATAATTAATTTATTAGCAATAAAAAAGCGTGCTTAGGCACGCTTTTTTATTGCTATGATGTTGATTATATTACCTTACTCACTATTAACAGCTAACGGATGACGCTCCAGCTCAGCGGGTCAAATGGTTTGCTTTGGCGACGTAATTCATAATACAGGCCATTGCTTTCATTGCCGCCACTGTTGCCAACAGCAGCAATATTGTCTCCGGCATCCACTTCATCACCCACCTGCTTTAATACCGCTTGGTTATTGCCATATAAACTCATATAGCCACTGCCATGGTCGACAATAATCAAATTGCCAAAGCCGCGTAACCAATCAGCAAAAACCACGCGACCATTGGCAACTGATTTCACATCGCTACCTTCTGCTGCCCTGATAAATAAACCTTTCCATGAAACACCTGTGTCGCTACGACTGCTACCAAATCGATTTGTGACATCACCACGTACGGGCAAGTTAAGTTTACCTTTTAATGCGGAAAAATTACTGCCCGCGTAAGCATTAGTTGGTGTTTCTTCATTTTTTGCAATGGTTTGATTAGCGGGTTTTGCATCGGGAACATTCGCATCAGGAGCATTTGATTTTTTGGCTACCGCTTTGCGCTTAACTACTTTTTTAGGCGGTTTGGCGATAATTTTAGCGAGTCTTTCAACTAGCTGCGATAAATTCTGCTCATCGCGTTTGAGTTTTTTAATCTCATTGCGTTGCGCTGTTATTTGACCAGAAAGCGACTTAACGACTTTAGATTTTTCGCTTTTTTGTTGCTCTAATGTTTTTCGCTCAGCTAGTTGCTTGGCTTTTAAGTCAGCCACTGCTTGCAGTGTGGCAGCGGTTTCATTATTCAGAGTTTTTACTTTATCCAGACTGGCTTGCATTTCATTAATTAATCGTGCATGCGCTTTTGCGATGTAAGAATAATATTGAATATCGCGTGAAATTTGGCTGGGATTTTTGTTTTGTAAGAGCAACTTGGTATAGCTTTGGTTGCCATGCACATATTGTTGCCTTACTAAAATGCTCAATTGTTTTTGCTGTGCGCTCAACTTTTCATTCAAGTTGAGTGATTCTTTTTTCAACGTTACCAGTGTGTTTTTGTTTTGCTTTTGTTGTTGATTGATATCAAACAGCTTTTTATTGGCTTGGCTGATGGCGGTTTCAGAATCTTTTAGCGCATCGGTTGCATCTTTGTGAGCGGCTTGTTTGTTGTCCAATTCTTTTTTTAGCGCCTGGATTTTGTCTTGTAAATCGCCTAAGTCTTCTTTAGCGACATCTATCTTTTTTGCCGCAAAGCTATTGTCGATAAAAGCAAGATTCAGCAGCATTGCCGCTATGGCGATAACAAATGGAGCGCGAAATGAGTTAAGCATTAAATTTAACTAGGCTTTTACCTGTCATTTCAATGGGTTGTGGCAATCCCATCATGGTTAATAAGGTTGGTGCTAAATCGGATAATGCGCCCACCTCCGCTAATTCTGCTTTGCGACCTACATAGATCATCGGCACTAGATTAGTTGTATGTTGGGTGTGTGCTTGGTTGTTAATACCATCAAACATCATTTCGGCATTGCCGTGATCAGCCGTAATAATCACTTCTGCACCATTATTTCTAGCGGCTTGTACTACGCGTGCTACGCAAGTATCCAAGGTTTCAATAGCCTTAATTGCTGCCGTTAAATTACCTGTATGACCCACCATATCACCGTTGGCATAATTGCAAATAATCGCGCTGTATTGTTGACTATTCACGGCTGCAACTAATTTATCCGTCAGTTCTGGCGCACTCATTTCTGGTTGTAAATCGTAAGTGGCGACTTTGGGTGAAGGCACTAAGATGCGATCTTCCCCTGCAAAAACCGCTTCATCGCCGCCATTAAAAAAGAATGTGACATGCGGGTATTTTTCGGTTTCGGCAATACGTAATTGTTTTAAGCCCAAACCAGATACATATTCACCAAACGTGTTGGGCACACTTGTGGCGGCAAAAACTGGTGTGGCTTTTCGTTGGTTTTGATCGTATTGCGTTAAGGTGAAATAACCAGACAGTTTGGGCACGCGATTGCGTGAAAAGCCCGCAAAGTCATCATTTAACAGCGCATCGGTTAATTGCCGCGCACGATCACTTCTAAAGTTCATATACACCACGCAATCGCCATCTTCTAGGCGCGTTACTGGTTCATCCGCTTGACGAATAACGGTGCATTTCACAAATTCATCTTGTTCGCCTCTGGCGTAGGCATTGTGCAAAGCGTCACTGGCTGTGGCTTCGGTAAATTCGCCGATGCCGTTTACAATCATTTCGTAAGCAGGCGCGACGCGCTCCCAGCGTTTGTCCCTATCCATGCTGTAAAAGCGACCAGAAATAGACGCAATTTTGCCCACGCCCAGCGTTTTAATTTTATCTTCAAGTAAGGCGATATAAGGTACCGCGCTAATTGGTGGTGTATCGCGGCCATCTAAAAACGCATGTACATAAATGCGCTGTAAACCTTGCTGTGCCGCCATTTCAAGCATAGTTAAAATATGATTGATGTGACTATGCACACCGCCATCTGACAGTAACCCAAAAATATGTAAGGCTTTATTATTGGTTTTTAATTGCTGCAAAGCGTTAACTAAATCGATATGTTTAAAGAATTCGCCATTGCTAATGCTATTGTTAATGCGTTCAAAGTCTTGGAAAAGGATGCGTCCTGCGCCGATATTTAAGTGGCCGACTTCAGAATTACCCATCTGACCATCTGGCAAGCCAACATAATGTTCAGAAGCGTTAATCAGCATATGCGGTTCGCTTTGCTTTAGCGCATCCAAATTAGGCGTGCGCGCTTGTGCGATGGCGTTATTGGTAATGTCTTCGCGATGACCAAAGCCATCTAAAATCAACAATATGACGGGGGTAACTGACATGTCAAAATCTTCCTAGTCGGTGCCTAAATTAATGCTAAGTTAAACATTCATCCAAGCCATGAGTCAAAGCTATGTTAAACATTTTACTAAGTTAAATATTGGTTAAGTTATCCATTATAATAGTTGGCTGTCCAATGCGCATCTAAATGCGCATTTAAATAATGGCTCGCATGTAATGATTGTGCGAATGTGTGATTTTTTGGAAACAATATGACTGAAATAACCCTGTACGAATTTGTAAAACATAATGCGTTGCTGATTGGCTTGGCAGTTGGTTCTGGTGTTGCTTTGTTGTGGCCAATGCTTAATCGCGGTGCCAGTGGTGTGGCAAATTTATCTGCCGCAGAAGCGGTGTTAGTCTTGAATCGTAGCAAGCCATTAATACTAGATGTGCGCGATGCAGCAGAATTTGCCAGTGGGCATATTCAGGGTGCAAAAAATATCCCTGTGACTGAATTGGCCAATCGCTTAAAAGAAATTGAAAAGTTTAAAGACAAACCAGTGCTAGTGCATTGCCAGCGTGGTGTGCGTGCTAACAATGCTTGTAAGATTTTAAAGGCGCAACAATTTAGCCAGCTAAACAACCTGCAAGGTGGTTTAAATGCTTGGGTGGAAGCCAAATTGCCGTTGGTAAAAAGTTAGGTATTAATCTTTCAAATGGATAGTTTCGACACACAAAATACAAGTATGCAAAATTCAGCCGCACCAAATGTTTTGATGTATGCAACCGGCACTTGTCCGTATTGCATTAATGCAGAACGACTTTTAACGGAAAAAGGCGTTAAGATCGATAAAATTCGGGTGGATTTACAGCCAGAGTTGCGGCATGAAATGATGCAAAAAACAGGTCGCCGTACGGTGCCGCAGATTTATATTAATCATCAGCATATCGGTGGTTATGACGATTTGCGAGCATTGGATGTAGCAGGGAAACTAGATTCATTGCTCAATATTTAAGTTGAGTATTTAGGCCAAGTGCATAAACTCAATATTCGGCGATTAGAAAAACTTGTCACAATAATGTGATGAACAAAAAGTAATTAAAAGCTAAAATGCTTTTGGGCACAAATTTAGAATTGTTTTAGAATTAACTATTTTTTCAACTTTAAGTAAGCAAATCGTTTTAGGAAAACAACATGGCAGAAACAAACAGCGCAACAAATCAAGCAACAGAACAAGACACGCAACCTGGTTTTTCAATCGAAAAGTTATACGTAAAAGATGCATCGTTAGAAATACCTAACGCACCACAGATTTTTACTGACCGCACACAACCTCAAGTGAATGTAGAGTTGGGCAATGCAGCACAAAAGCTGGAAGACGGTGTTTACGAAGCCGCGATTAAAGTGACGGTAACGGCTAAAGTGGGCGACAAAGTGGCTTTTTTGGTTGAAGTAACACAAGCAGGTATTTTTGCAGTGCGTAATATTCCAGAAGAAAATCTAGAAATGATTTTGGGTGTTACTTGTCCTAATATCCTGTTCCCATATGCACGCGAAGTGGTGTCTGATTTAGTTACGCGCGCAGGTTTTGCGCCAGTATTGTTAAACCCAATTAATTTTGAAGCTTTGTTTATGCAACAAAAACAACAAGCTGAAAATGCTGCAAAAGCGAATTAATTTAACGATTAAATCCTGAGTGATTAAAACCCTAAGTGATTAAGACAATGGTCGATAAGAAAATGTTAAGCCTTATTCAAATTCCTGTGATATTGATTGGCTTAATATTTTCTTGTAACGCGTTTGCGCTAGATTTTCGTTCTGTTGCCAGCACAAAAGCTATTTTGTACGATGCGCCATCTGTTGAGGCTAGTAAGTTATATATTCTTGGACAAGGTTATCCGGTCGAAGTGATTGTAAATTTAGGCGAATGGATAAAAGTGCGTGATGCATTGGGCGGTTTAAGTTGGATAGAAGGTAAACAATTAAGTAATAAGCGCACGGTATTAGTCATTGCTAAAACCGATATTAAATCCGCTGAAGATGCAGCCTCAAGTTTGGTTGCCACGGTAGAAAAAGACGTGGTGTTGGAATTGCTAGCATCAGCGACCAAAACGGGTTGGGTTAAAGTCAAACATCGCGACGGTGCAACTGGCTATGTACTAAATAGCGTGCTCTGGGGCTCAAATTAACAGGCGTTTCGAATTAACAAGCGGTTTAATTAACCAAACGGTTTAAATGACAAGTCGTCTAAAATAAAACAATTGTTCAAACAGAATAAGTCGTTCAAATCAATCGGCAGTTCAAACTAATGAGTATTCAATAAAATGGCTAAAATTGCGGTGTTGGGTGCAGGCGCGTGGGGTACGGCGCTTGCGATACAAATTAGTCATCAGCACAAAGTTTCTTTATGGGCACGCAATAGCGGGCACGTGTCTGGCATGCGCAAAGCGCGCGCCAACCCTATGTATTTGGGCGATTTTAAATTCAATGATAATTTGCAAGTTGAAGACGACTTGAGTATTGCGATTGATGGCGCAGATATTATCTTATCCGTTGTGCCAACCGCTGGTTTTCGATCGATTTTAAAAGAAATCAAAGCATTAAAGTCTAATCAGCCGATTGTTTGGGCGCACAAAGGTTTAGAGCCACAAACCGCTAAATTACCGCACGAAGTTGCATTAGAAGAGTTGAGTCATCAGCAAAAGTGGGGTGCCTTGTCAGGCCCGAGTTTTGCGGCAGAATTGGTGCGAGGCTTACCAACAGCAGTGACTTTGGCCGCTAATGATGCTGATTTTGCAATCAGTGCTGCCAATTTGATTCATGGTAGTAATTTTCGTGTTTATAACAGCACCGATGTGGTGGGTGTTTCAGTTGGCGGCGCGGTTAAGAATGTGATGGCGATTGCTGCAGGTATCAGTGATGGTATGGGTTTTGGTAATAATGCGCGCGCTGCTATGATTACGCGCGGTCTTGCCGAAATCACTCGCTTTGGCGTGGCGTTAGGTGCAAAAACCGAAACCTTTATGGGCTTGGCCGGTGCGGGCGATTTGATATTAACCTGTACAGGCCAATATTCCAGAAACCGCGAAGTGGGTTTGCAACTGGCCAGCGGTAAAAGCCTAGAGGATATTCTGCAAGGGCTAGGTCACGTGGCTGAAGGTGTGAATACCGCGCGTGAAGTCATGCGCCGTGCAGATGATATGGGCATCGATATGCCAATTACTTTTGAAGTGAATCAAGCGTTAACGCATGGAAAATCCGCACGCGATGCAGTGATGACGCTATTAGGGCGTGGGCAAAAGGCGGAAGGGTTTTAGGCTAAAGATGCCGAAAATTTTAATCAATAAGGTTAATTTTGCTTTTTTGCTGTTTATCGTAATTTGTATATGTATCGTTTTAAAAGGACCAATAAAGCAAGGAAACCTTATAGAAGTAAGAGGTGTTCTTGTAGAGTGCAGACTAGAAAAATATAGAGAACGTACGTTCAAAGCAGACATATATAAGCCAATTCTAAAGTTAAGAAGTGGTCAACAGTATTGGTCAGATGATGTGAGTGATTATGGAGTTGAAAGATTAAATGCTGAAGCTCCAGCTAGAATTAAATTTTATGTTGAGAGAACTAATAAAACCAAGGCGTTAGGGCTGGAAGTAAATGCCAAGAAGATTAAGTCTCTCGATACTGTGATTTTAGAGAGTGAGTCTTGGGTTAAAAGTATTCAGATTATTATCGTTATTTTATTAGCATTTTTGGCATGGATGAATTACAAAAAATCGTAAATTAAATACCGCTCTCAAATCCAACTTGACGCCAAGCTTCGTAGAGCAACACTGCTGCAGAGTTGGACAAATTTAAACTCCTGCTTTCTGGTAGCATTGGTAATCGTAGCCGATGTTCTGACGTAAATTCAGCGCGAATCTCTTCTGGCAAGCCGCGCGTTTCTGGGCCAAATACAAATACATCGCCCGCTATAAAATCCACTTTTGCATAGTTCTGGCTGCCTTTAGTGGTGATTGCAAATAACCGTCGACCTTGCATCGCTAAACTGAAATCCGCCCAATTTTTGTGCACTTTTAGATTGGCATATTCGTGATAATCCAAACCTGCACGTTTTAATTGTTTGTCTTCTAATTTAAATCCTAATGGCTCAATTAAGTGTAAATCCGCGCCAGTGTTAGCGCATAAGCGGATGATATTGCCTGTGTTGGGCGGGATTTCTGGTTCAAAAAGGGCGATGGTAAACATGATTAAGTTTCTTAGTGTGGAAGCGTACGCGCAATCACCCAGCATTCTACATGTGTTGCGCCAGCTTGTTTTAAGGTTTTAGCCATTTCATTTAAGCTTGCGCCCGTGGTCATCACATCATCAACAATGGCAATGCGTTTGCCAGTTAGATTTTTGGTTATTTTGAATGCGCCTTTGATGTTTTTAACGCGATCTTTCAACGGCAAGCTGGCTTGAGGAGGTGTAAGTGTTTGGCGTATCGCGCTTTGATAGTCTAATTTTGAAGTATTGTTTTTGTTAAAGGATTTATCTAAAGCTTTAGCAATTTCAAGCGCTTGGTTAAAGCCACGTTCTTTTAAACGTGTGGGGTGCATGGGCATGGGAATGATTAAATCAATCGCGCCAACGTTATTAGTTGAGCATATTTTTTCATTGAGTAATTGCCCAAAAGTCTGGCTCAGGCTCAGCGTTTCGCTATATTTATAACGTTGTATCATGGCATCAACTGGATAGGCGTATAAAAAAACAGCATGGGTTGCATCGAAATCTGGTGGTGAGCTGATACAGCTACCACACAGGTTTCCATCTGAAATTAAGCCGCATTGCAGACAGCTATTGACAGGGGCCCAAGTTAAATCGGTTAAGCAGTCGCTACATAAACCATGTTTTTGAGTTTGATTTGTGGCACATAAAAAGCAATGCGATTTTAAAAAGATTGCAGTGATTGGCTTTAAATTTAACAAGCGACTATTTTTTAACCAGTGGTTTATTATTTGCTTCATATTGTCTTTACAGCTTATAATTTGGGTTAAATAGTGTCAACAAAACTAATAAAAATAGCCACATAACCTAAGTGATATCAAGGGAAATGCACCATGCTGGAAACAATCAAAAACCAAAGCCAAGAGTCAGTTAATGAGTCCATTATACTGAATGAAGCCGTTATCAATACAGATGGGCTGAAGCGTAGCGCCTGCGAAACAGTAACGGTTAATCGCTGGAGTGTAGATGAAATTGTGGCTTTGTTTGAGCTGCCATTTAGCGATTTAATCAATCAAGCGCAAACTATTCATCGCGCGAATTTTGACCCTAATGCAGTGCAAGTCAGCACGCTTTTATCGATTAAAACTGGCGGTTGTTCTGAAGATTGTGGCTATTGCCCGCAAGCGGCGCGTTACCATACAGATGTTGAAGCTGAGCCGTTGATGAAGTTAGATGAGGTGCTGGCCGCTGCGCAAGAGGCGAAAGACAACGGTGCGAGTCGTTTCTGTATGGGTGCAGCTTGGCGCGGACCAAAACAGCGCGATCTTGAGCCAGTGTTGAAAATGATTGCTGAAGTAAAGGCGATGGGCTTAGAAACGTGTGCCACTTTGGGCATGTTAAAAGAAGGTCAGGCAGAGCAGTTAAAAGACGCTGGTTTGGATTACTACAATCATAATTTAGACACAGCACCTGAGTTCTATGGTGATGTGATTACTACGCGTACTTATCAAGACAGATTGGATACGCTTGGCCGTGTGCGCAGCGCCGATATTAATGTCTGTAGCGGCGGCA
>JAZKDP010000011.1:193756-217019 GCA_040387515.1 Pseudomonadota bacterium | reverse complement strand
GTTTGTTGGCGCAATTGGCGAATATGGAACGTCCACCTGAAAGTGTGCCAATCAACTTGCTCACACAAGTAGAAGGCACGCCACTGCACGGTACAGATGAGCTGGATCCGATTGAGTTTGTGCGCACGATTGCAGCGGCACGCATCACTATGCCAAATAGTTTTGTGCGTTTATCCGCAGGCCGTCAAAGCATGCATGAAGGTATTCAAGCACTCTGTTTTATTGCAGGCGCGAATAGTATTTTTTATGGCGAAAAATTATTAACAACTGGCAACCCAGAAGCGGCAACGGATAAAAAGTTATTCGCCAAGCTGGGCATTAATAAAATCTAAGCCGTAGATTTAAACTAACATTTACCCTTATTTTAAGTCATGTTAACTGCATTAAAAGATGAATTAAGCTTGGAGTTAAGTCTTTTTTCGGGCTTAAGAAGCGAGCTAATCCAGCGCAAAGCAGATGGCTTATTGCGCCAGCGCAGGCTGCTGGATTCGCCGCAAGCCGAACATATTATCGCCAACGATAAACACTTTTTATCCTTCTGTAGCAATGATTATCTGGGCTTGGCCAATCATCCCAAACTAATTGCCGCTATGCAAAAAGCTGCGGGTGATTCTGGTGTCGGCAGTGGTGCATCTAATTTAATCACTGGCCATCATCGTTATCACGATGCACTAGAAAAACAGCTGGCGCAATTTGTTGAGATGCCTGCCGCATTGTTATTCTCTACAGGTTACATGGCGAATATTGGCGTAATCGGTGCATTAATGGGGCGACATGACGCGATTTTTGCAGATAAATTAAACCACGCCTGTTTAAACGAAGGTGCTTATTTATCGCGCGCAGCGTTCCATCGATTTCCACACAATGATGTGATCGCGTTGGAAAAGTTGCTAAAAGAAAGTACAGCAAAACACAAACTTATTGCCGCCGATGCGGTGTTTAGTATGGACGGTGATATTGCTCCATTGTCTG
Source organism: Pseudomonadota bacterium (assembly GCA_040387515.1). Lineage (GTDB taxonomy): Bacteria > Pseudomonadota > Gammaproteobacteria > Burkholderiales > Methylophilaceae > Methylotenera_A. The sequence goes on along the minus strand of JAZKDP010000011.1, from coordinate 216,047 downwards.
AGTATCTGGCGTTATGTGAAAAATATGATGCTTATCTTTACATAGATGATGCGCACGGTTTTGGTGTGTTGGGTAAACATGGCAAAGGTAGTTTGAGCCACCTTAATCTAAAATCGCCACGAATTATTATGATGGCAACATTAGGCAAAGCGGCAGGGGTTGCAGGTGCTTTTGTAGCAGGTGAGCAAGTGGTGATTGATTACTTGATTCAAAAAGCCAATAGTTACGTTTACTCAACGCCTGCGCCACCAGCGCTTTCTGCAACATTGTCAGCATCGATTGAGTTAATCGAAAATGGTGACGACTTGCGTACGCATTTAAATACCTTAGTTGCCACACTAAAAGCAAACTTAAGCCTAAAAAATTGGCAATTATTACCGTCAGATACAGCAGTTCAACCTTTGGTCGTTGGCAGTAACCATGCGGCTTTAGCCTTAAGTGAGCACTTGCAAGCGCTCGGCATCTTAGTGCCAGCGATTCGTCCGCCGACTGTGCCAGTGAATACTGCACGCTTACGTATTTCATTGTCTGCCGCACACTCAGTTGACGATGTATTGCGCTTGGCGAATGCAATTAACGATGCAGAAAAAGTGATGACTGAAAGTATGAAAACAGTATGAGCGCGCATGTTGAGATAATCGGGCAAGGCCAACCATTGGTGATGTTGCACGGCTGGGGCATGCATAGCGGTGTTTGGCAGCCTTTGATCAAAAAGCTGTCTGCGCAATATATGCTGTATTTGGTCGATTTGCCTGGCATGGGTAATAGTCGCCCGATTGAGCCATATCATTTACACGCGTTAGCGGATGAAGTCGCGCAAGTGATTCCAGGTGTTTCGGATGTGCTGGGCTGGTCGCTGGGTGGGTTGATTGCACAACGTATTGCTTTAAACCAGCCTGACCGTATTCGGCGTTTAATTTTAGTCGGCTCCACCCCTTGTTTTGTGAATAAGGCTGATTGGGATGCAGGTATAGATTCCGCCAATTTTGAGTCGTTTGCAGAAGCTGTCAACAGCGATTACAAAGCGACTATATTGCAATTTTTAACCTTGCAATGTATGAAAGCGGATGACGCACGCAGCACGCTTAAACAATTACGTGCCAGTTTTGAAACTCGGCCTACACCTACACAGACTACGCTACAACGCGCGTTACAGATTTTGTTAGAAACAGACCTGCGAGATGAAGTGAGCAGTATTCGCAAACCGACGCTGCTTATTCATGGTGATCGCGACACATTAGCGCCTGTGCAGGCAGCGCATTGGATGATGCAACACCTTCCACACGGATTTTTGCGCGTCATGTCGGGTAGTGCGCATGCGCCATTCCTGTCTCATTCCGAACAATTTATCACAACACTCAATCAATTTTTAGAACCTTAATGCAAGATTTAAATTCGCAAGACCAAGACTTCAAAGACGAGTACTGGATGGATAAAGCGCGCGTGCGCGCATCGTTTGACCGTGCAGCACAGACGTATGACGCAGCCGCCATCCTGCAGAAGCTGGTTCGCACCGAAATGCTCAGTCGATTAGACTTGGTCAAAATTAAACCGAAAGTAATATTGGATGCGGGTTGTGGCACAGGACACGGTAGTTTTGCATTACAAAAAAAGTTTAGTCGTGCGCAAGTTGTATCACTGGATATTGCGCTTGGCATGCTACAAAAAACGCATCAACAACAGCCTTTTTTAAGCAAATTATTGAGACAAAAGAACTTAATTTGTGCAGATATTGAGCGACTGCCAATAGTCAATAGTAGTTTGGGCATGGTGTGGTCGAATCTGGCTTTGCAGTGGTGCAATGATTTAGATACTGCCTTTAGCGAGGTGAGTAGAGTATTGCAGCCGAATGGCTTATTTATGTTCAGTACGTTTGGGCCAGACACTTTAAAAGAGTTGCGCGTGGCTAGTAAGCCCGTTAACCAGACAAGCGCATTTACAAGTGTCAGCAGATTTATCGATATGCATGATATTGGTGATGCCTTAACTCGCGCGGGATTCAGCGCGCCAGTGCTGGATGTAGAGCGCTATACGCTCACTTATGATGATGTCAAAAGTGTCATGAAAGACTTAAAATCCATCGGCGCACATAACGCAACCGAAGGGCGCGCACGCGGTTTGCAAGGGCGCGGGTTTTTACAGCAGTTAACACAACAGTATGAGCAGTTTCGCCAAAATTTAGAAGAAGGTGGCAAGCTTCCGGCTACATTTGAAGTGGTGTATGGACATGCTTGGAAAGCTGAAACCAAGCCTGATTTAGGCCTTGGCGTTTCGCCGATTATTTTTAAAACCTATAAATAAATCCTACTTAAATGAAGCAAGCGTTTTTTATCACAGGAACCGATACTGGCGTAGGCAAAACCTATATTGCCTGCAAGTTAATTCAGCAATATGTCGCGCAAGGCTATAAAGTCATCGGCATGAAACCAGTTGCAGCAGGGTGTGAATTGGTTGATGGTGAATGGGTGAATGATGATGTGTTGAAGCTAGAAGCCGTAGGTAATGTAAATGCACCACGTGAGTTAACGAACCCTTATAGTTTTAAAGAGCCGATTGCGCCACATATTGCCGCTGAGTTGTCTGGTAAAACCATTGAAATAGCAGTCATTAAACAAGCTTTTGATGCACTGAGCGAGTTGGCTGATATTGTTATTGTAGAAGGCGCAGGTGGCTTTTTGGTGCCGCTTAACGATACAGATAGCATGGCTGATTTGGCAATCGAGCTAAACATCCCTATAATATTGGTTGTTGGCATGAAATTGGGCTGCATAAGCCATGCGTTACTCACGGCAGAAGCGATTAAAGCTAGAAAGGTAAGCTTGGCTGGCTGGATTGCAAATCCAATAGAGCCAAAAATGCAGTGCTACAACAATAATGTTGCGACAATTGCAAAAAAGCTACATTTAGCTACACAATTCAAGCTATAAATTCATTTGTTCTATATAAAATAAATGAATTAATTCAAATGGTTATAAAATTTTAATGTTGGTTTCCAACATTAATTGCTTTCCGTTAGCCCATATGGGCTATTGATGCAAAGTACCCACCTCCCTATGATTAGAACTGTCAAATTTAGTTAGTACTTTTTAGCAGGTTTAGTTTTAATTTTAATAGGGGAATTACTATGAAAAAGATTTTAATCGCATTAGGTTTTGCACTGTCAGCATCAATGGCAAGTGCAACTGTTGTAGGTAATCTAGAAGTTTACAATGAAGCTGCAGTTGTTATTACTCCATCTGACGGTGGCTGGGGTCCAATTGATATTATTGCAGAAGGTGGTTATTTATCTGGTACTTCAGGTACTTTAAGAGCTTTAACTGATGGCATCTTTACTGCTACTTATTTAGGTCAAGTTGCTTCACTTGGTAATTTCTACCTTGGTGGATCACAGTTGAATGGTACTAGCAATGGCGGCGCTCTTGGTGGTACCGATAGTATGGCTGTTTTAGCTGGTCAAGATGTTAACTTTGGCTTTGGTGAAGATGGATTAGGCAGTATTTTTTACAATGGTGACGTTAATCTAGAGCATAGAGGTATCTTGTTCTTTGCAAACACATTCGGTTTAACAGATGCTAACGGTCAATTGTTTGATTTCCTAATCGGTTACAACGACACAGCAACAGTTAACGCTGATTACGATGACTATGTTGTTGGTGTGGTAAACACAGTTCCAGTTCCAGCTGCATTGCCATTAATGGCTTCTGCATTAGGTGCTTTCGCTGTTGCACGCCGTCGTAACAAAGCAAAAGCAGCTTAATTATTTATTAATTAATTGTTTTGCGGAAAAGCCTCCAATTGGAGGCTTTTTTATTTTATATCAGTAGTTTAAAAACGAGACTTAAGCATAAAGCTGATTGGTAGCAATATAGTCAATGACTGTTTGCGGCATTAGATAGCGTGGAATTTGTTTTAGCTTGAAAGAAGCTCTAATTGAAGTGGATGAAATGCTGAGTGCCGTAATCGTTTGCATGTGAATAAGTCCAGCATTTTGCATAGTTAAATCACTCACATTTTCAGTGTAATGATTTTGCAAAAGTAATGTTAGCTCATTAGCTAGCGGTGGTTGGTTCGTGGCAGTAATCAGTGGTCTTTGTACCAATATAATGTGACAGTAATCTAAAATTTCTTGCCAGCGGTGCCAAGTATTTAATTGGGTAAATGCATCACTTCCCATGATTAAACACAGGGCACTATCAGCACCAATTTCAGATCGCAATGAGATTAACGTATCAATGGTATAAGATGCACCTGCACGATGTAGCTCGCGTTCATCTAATTTAAACGATGGATTATCTGCAATGGCCAGTTTAACCATTTCTGCGCGCTGCACAGCAGAAACATCAGGAGCATCTTTATGCGGTGGATTTGCAGCAGGGATGAAACGAACTTCGCTTAAATTAAGCGCATCTGTAAGCTCTTGCGCCAAGCGTAAATGGCCAAAATGAATCGGATTAAACGTACCGCCCAAAACACCAGTAAGCTGCATTTTTCTTACTAGATAAGGCTAAGCACGTGTTTGTCCATCGCCCAATACAATATATTTAAGCGATGTTAAGCCTTCTAAGCCAACAGGGCCGCGTGCATGTAGCTTATCGGTTGAAATGCCGATTTCTGCACCCAAGCCATATTCAAAACCATCTGCGAATCGAGTTGAAGCATTGACCATGACAGAGCTGGAGTCTACCTCGCGCAAAAAACGTCTGGCTTTGGTGTAGTTTTCAGTCACAATTGCTTCGGTATGTTGGCTGGAATGTTGGTTAATATGTGCAATGGCTTCGTCTAAGCCGTCTACTACTTTGCAGGAAATAACCGCAGCTAGATACTCTGTATAAAAGTCCTCTTCAGTGGCAGGCCTTGCTTGTGGCACTAATGCGAGTGTTTCAGCACAACCACGAATCTCAATGCCATTTGCCGTTAACATCGCCGCTAATTTTGGCAGCATGGTTTCAGCAACACTACGTGCAATCAAAAGCGATTCAGCCGTATTGCAAGTGCCCAATCGTTGCGTTTTGCTGTTTTCTAAAATTGGTAGCGCTTTAGCAAGATCAGCTTCGTCATCAATATACACATGGCAATTACCATCTAAATGCTTGATAACTGGTATGCGAGCATCGTTTGAAATACGCTCAATTAAGCCCTTCCCACCACGTGGCACAATGACATCAACGTATTGCTTCATAGTGATTAACTCACCCACAACAGCACGATCAGTGGTTTCAATCACTTGAACGGCCGACTTTGGCAATCTCGCTTTTTCCAAGCCTTCATGCACCAGTTTTGCTAGTGCCTGATTGCAATGAATCGCTTCAGAACCGCCACGTAAAATACAAGCATTGCCAGACTTAATGCAAAGACCAGCTGCATCTATCGTCACGTTTGGACGCGCCTCATAAATAATACCAATCACGCCCAATGGCACGCGCATTTGGCCTATTTGTATGCCACTTGGGCGGTATTTAAAATTGCTCATCTCACCAATTGGGTCGGCTAAATTGGCAATTTGTTGCAAGCCTTCCGCCATGGTCGAGATAGATTTTTCAGATAACGTCAGTCTATCTAGCATTGCATCATCTAGGCCATTGGCGCGCGCTGCGGCTAAATCCTGCTGGTTTGCAGTCATTAATGCAGATTTTTCGCGCAAAATTGCACTGGCAATATGTAGAAGTGCTTGGTTTTTAGCGTTGGTGTCGGCAGCTGCCATTAGACGTGATGCGGCACGTGCGTTAATGCCAACGGTTTGCATGTAATTTTTAATGTCCATAATAGGCATTATACGTTTTTGCTATGTAATAGACTACAGGGCGCTTCACGGGGTAAATTTGATAGGTTAAATCTGGCTTAGCTAGCTGTGTGTAGTTAACGCCCGCGTACTTTGGCAAGGCCAAAGCAAAGCCTAGAAAGCTCCAGCCAAGCATCGCCTTGCATCATGCCTTTGGCGGTTTTATCGATATCGCATAGCTTTTGCAATGCTGCTTCAAGCTGGCGCAGGCTGAGGCGACCTAATGCGCGTTTGACTAGATTTTGCCTATCACCATAAATTCGCGCGTTGGTCATGGCGGTCGTGATATTTTCTTTGCGTGCTTCTGCTTGCTTGATACGCACTAATGGACGCAGCACCCACATGAGTGGATTCATCACTGCCACCACTTGCTCACCTTCATCTTGTAAGCCTTGCAGAATGGCAGTAACGCGCGCTGCATCGCCTGCCAGCACGGCATCCCCCAACTGAAAAGCATCAAAACGAGATACGTTTAGCACGGCTTCACGCACTGCCTCATGACTGATTTCGCCAGCAGGATATAGCAATGCCAATTTTTGAATTTCCTGATGTGCCGCCAGCAAATTGCCTTCTACCTGATGCGCAATAAAAGCCAGTGAAATAGCATCAGTTGATTGATTTTGCAGTGCCAATCTGGCTGCAAGCCAAGTTGGCAATTGTGCTGGTGAAATTTCTTTTAAATCAATCACTACACCGGCTTTTTGCAACGCACCAAACCAAGCGCTATTTTTAGCATCGCGCTCAAGTGTTGGCAATACAATAATCGTGGTGGTGTCGGGGATTGAGTTGGCACTTAATTCAGCCAGTACTTTGCCGCCTTCTACGCCAGGTTTGCCATTAGGAATATGAATTTCTAAAATACGAAGCGCAGAAAATAAAGATAAAGCTTGTGCGAATTGGTTGATTTGTTGCCAATTAAAATTGCGCTCTACAATGTAACTATTGCGCTCATTGGCGCCTGCTTTACGCGCAACGTGGCGTATGCTGTCTAAACATTCACTTAATGCCAGCGGCTCATCACCGACTAATACATACAGTGGCGCCAGTGTTTTAAGTAGGTGTTGTTTAAGCTGATTTGAATCTAACTGCACTTTGATATAAGTTTAAAAGTTACTTTTTAAGTGCGGATAATCGGCGTATTAAGCCGCTTAACACATCGGCCTGCATGTTTTCATTCAAGCGTTTTTCTTCACCTTGTTTGGCTAACAAATTTGCATCGCTATAAGAATAATCGCGACGTGCTTCAATGGTCTGCACTGGGCTCCACAGTTCTGCACCTGCTTGTTTTGTGCGATAGTGCACGCGATAAAACAATTCAAATTCGTTGACCAGGCCGCGTCCACTTAATGACAAAATACGTTTTTCGCTTTCTTCGCCCACCAGTTCAAGCAAAACGTCAGCATTTTCACTGGAATTTAATACTTTAATATCGTTGGTTTTTAATGACTTAAGCAAATTTTTTGAAATAGTTAATGTGTTGCCTTGAATAAATATGCTGCTAAAAGCCATGCTTGCTGAACCACGTAGTTGAAAGCCACAAGCGACTAGGCTGGTAATCAAACACAGGCAAAACAGCGTGCGTAAAGTTTTAAAAGCACTTACATTAAATGCATTAAGGCTAAATAGATTCAAGTTTTATCCAATCACTATGTTGACTAATTTATTCGGCACAACAATGATTTTACGCACAGTTTGACCATCTACCAAAAATTTTGTGATGCAAGGTTGTGTGATGGCTAATTGCTCAATCGCTTCTTTGGCCAATTGTTTAGAAACCACCATATTGCCACGTAACTTTCCGTTCACTTGCAGTACTAGTTCTACTTCATCTTGAATCATGGCGGTTTTGTCAGCAACCGGCCAACCAGCCTCTAAAATATGGCTGTTAGGCTTAAGCTCTGCCCATAATGCTTGGCAAATATGCGGTACGATAGGTGAAAGTAATAACGCTACATTCTGTAAAACTTCTTGGCGAACGCTTCTTGTTATAGTATCCGTGCCTTCAATTTTGGTGAGTGCATTCATCAATTCCATTACCGATGAAATAGCGGTATTAAAACTATGGCGACGACCATAATCATCCGCTACTTTTTCAATGGTTAAGTGCAATTGTAAGCGGATATTTTTGAGTTCAGTTGTTAGCTCCCCCGATGTGTAAACAGCAGTTTCGCCTAATTCAACATGCTCATACACCGCTTTCCACAGCCTGCGTAAAAAGCGATTCGCGCCTTCAACGCCGCTGTCAGCCCATTCTAAAGACTGCTCAGGCGGCGCGGCAAACATCATAAACAAGCGCGCAGTATCGGCACCGTAAGTGTCAATCAAGGCTTGCGGATCTACCGTATTGCCTTTGGATTTGCTCATTTTAGTGCCATCTTTTAACACCATGCCTTGCGTAAGTAAGTTGGTAAATGGCTCATCATTTTTAATCAAACCTACATCGCGCATCAGTTTGTTAAAGAAGCGTGCGTAAAGCAAATGCAAAATCGCATGCTCAATGCCACCCACATATTGGTCAACTGGCAACCAATAATTCGCACGTTCATCGACCATTGTAGTGTTGCTATCAAAGCTGGCATAACGTGCAAAATACCATGACGACTCAAAGAAGGTATCTAAAGTATCAGTTTCGCGCGTGGCTTTCCCGCCGCAGGTAGGGCAGGTGGTTTCGTAAAAACTAGGGTCTTTTTTAATCGGTGAGCCTACACCGTCCATCACGACATCTTCGGGTAATACAACGGGTAGTTGTTCAGCAGGCACTGGCACTTCACCGCAACTCGTACAGTGAACAATCGGAATCGGGCAACCCCAGTAACGTTGGCGCGAAATGCCCCAATCGCGTAAACGGAATTGGGTGCGCTTTTTACCTAGGTTTTTGGTGTTAAGTGCCGATGATATAGCGTCTGAAGACTGCTCAAAATTTAAGCCATTAAATTCGCCACTGTTAACACATTGGCCATGTAAAGCATGCTCAGCGCGCCATGACCACCATGAGATATTTTTAGTGCGGTCAGATTCTTGGCCTGTAATAAAAATTACAGGGAATTTTAATTCACCACTACCGTCGTTTGAATGACCTTGTAATGATGATGTGTCAATTTCGTTTATTGGCCAGTCAATTGGTGCAATAGCAACTTTAATCGGTAAGTTATATTTCTTGGCAAATTCAAAATCACGCTCATCATGCGCAGGCACCGCCATTACAGCGCCTTCACCATAGCTAGCTAATACATAATTTGCCACCCAAACTGGTAGTTGTTCGCCATTCAATGGATGCGTGACAAATAAACCTGTATCCATGCCTTTTTTCTCAGCCGTGGCAACATCAGCTTCTGCCACGCTGCCGCGTTTGCATTCGGCGATAAATTCAGCAAGTTTAGGATTAGTTTGCGCAGCTAAAGTCGCCAGTGCATGTTCAGCAGCCACTGCAACATAAGTCGCACCCATCAAAGTATCTGGTCGAGTTGTGTAAACCTTTAAGTTTCCACTTTGGCCAACAATAGGGAACTCCACTTCGCAGCCATAGCTTTTGCCAATCCAGTTGCGTTGCATGGTCTTAACCTGCTCAGGCCAACCATCCAGTTTATCCAAATCGTTTAGCAACTCTTCAGCGTAGGCAGTAATTTTCATAAAATACTGCGGAATATCCCGCTTTTCTACCAATGCACCACTACGCCAGCCGCGACCGTCAATCACTTGTTCATTGGCTAAAACCGTGCCATCGACAGGATCCCAATTGACGGTAGAGGTTTTTTTGTAAATCAAGCCTTTTTTAAATAACTCCGTAAAAAGCCATTGTTCCCATTTGTAATATTCTGGTTTGCAAGTCGCAATCTCGCGGTTCCAATCCACACCTAAACCCAATTGTTTAAGCTGCGTTTTCATATGCTCTATATTTTCATATGTCCATTTTGCAGGCGCCGTATTGTTCTTAATCGCCGCATTTTCCGCAGGTAAACCAAACGCATCCCAGCCCATTGGCTGCATCACGTTAAAGCCTTTCATTTTATGAAAACGGCTTAGTACATCACCAATGGTGTAATTACGCACATGGCCCATATGCAAACGGCCACTTGGATATGGAAACATAGATAAGCAATAGTATTTTGGCTTATCACTGATTTCTGACGCAGCAAATGATTGATTTTGTTCCCAGTAAGTCTGGGCGGCTTGTTCGATTTCTTTAAAAGGGTACTGCTGTTGCATGGCTGGATTGTCTTAAATAGGAATACCGAAATTATACTTGAAGGCATACGCTTTCGCATGGCCTGTGATGTTTAATGCTGATTACGCGCAGATTATTGCAGGGCTTAATAACGAAATTGGCAGAGAGTCTACACAATTTGATTAAGTGATTGAATGTTTAGCTTAATTTCCCTATTGCCAAGCGTTGATTGGGAAATTAAGCAAAGACAGGCTATTACTTTTGAATCGGGATTTTAGTTTCAAGGCGATCTTCCAATTCACCAATATAGGCAGAAAGTGAATTGCCGGATACGTCAATTGCGTGGTGAATATCCACGCTTAATACGTCTAATTTGTTTAATAAATCAGATTTAGATTCTGCTTGAATGGTAGCTTGTTTTTGTATTTCCGCATCCATAAATTGGCGCAACTCGGTAAAGCGAGAGGCTTCTGCTTTGTCGGCTAATTCACGGTTGCTTTGTAATTCTTTGGCATGGCGGCGCGCTTCAAACAAAACCGATGTTTGCAGATAAACGATAAAGACAAGAAACAGCGCGGTCAGCAAAGCGATCATGCCCAACATTACCAAGCCAAGCGGTGCGTTGACCTCTGTGACGCCTAAGTTAAGCGTTGTTGGCGCCATTATAGTTGTCCAATTGAGTATCATGAATACTAAAAATAACCCCAATACACCAAGTAAAACTAATGCGCGAACTTTCATTTTGATATGTCCTTCTTGATTTTAAACGGAAGCTGAAAATAGACTATTTCTTGCTTAAATGCAGCTAATTAAAAATATAATTTACCAAAGTTTAGTCCAAAAACCATAAAAATGGTTGTGCAATTTATATTAATTAACACATTGAGCAGCAAGTGGAATTTAAATCACTTTTTGCTCTCATCTCTGGAAGAATAAAAATGATTAAGTTTAACTTGTAGAGTTGATTACGATTTAAATTTTGACTTCATGCGAAATGGCAGACTCAGGAAGACCAAATACTTTGTCAAATGCCCAAGTGAATGTGATTGCATAGACAAAAAACACAAGCAATATGCCCATTTCGGCATAAAAGGCGTTGAGCAGAGAAATATCTAACCAGTAAGCCATTAGTGGCACCAGCATCATGACCAGCCCACCCTCAAAGCCGATGCCATGTGCAAGACGGCGCCAAATGGAGCGGCCTTTAACGGTTTGGCGAGACTCCCAACGCTCAAAAATTGCATTGAAAACGTAATTCCATGCCAATGCAATTGTCGACATAATGGCCGCTAAAGTGAGTGCAGATGAAGCTGACGTATCGAAAGCAAGGCCGATTATTGGACTTGTCAGCGCGATTGCGCCAATTTCATAGAGAATGGCTTGAAGCACTCTGCGGATGAGTGGGGTCATGTGAGATTGTTCTAAAATAGACTTTAAAAAAGAACTTAACTTTATTTAATAGTCTATTTTTAAGAGTGCCTTAATTTTGTTTATTGAAGCTGATTGAAAATATTGGTTTTAATCGTTTCCATCTCACCAATACCATTTACAAATACGTGTTTTGGCGCTCCTTGTAAGCCACTATTTGCCCAATCCACATAGTATTTAACCAATGGTTTGGTTTGGCTGTGATACACATTCAAGCGCGTTTTGACGGTTTCTTCTTTGTCATCTTCACGTTGCACTAAATCCTCGCCTGTTACATCGTCTTTTCCTGCGACTTTTGGCGGGTTGAATTTAACATGGTAGGTGCGGCCAGAAGCAGGGTGGCTACGGCGGCCACTCATGCGTTCTACAATTGCTTCATCCGGTACGTCGATTTCAACCACGTAATCAATGCCAACACCAGCTTCTTTCATGGCTTCAGCTTGTGGAATAGTGCGTGGAAAGCCGTCGAATAAAAAGCCGTTTGCACAGTCGGCTTCTTGGATGCGCTCACTAACCAAGCCAATAATCACAGCATCTGGTACCAATCCGCCGCTATCCATAAAGCTCTTAGCTTCTAAACCCAATGGTGTGCCCGCTTTTACCGCGGCGCGTAACATGTCACCAGTTGAGATTTGTGGAATGTTGAATTTTTCGCGTAAATGAGTGGCTTGTGTGCCTTTGCCTGCGCCTGGTGCGCCAAGTAAGATGATTCGCATGGGTTTTCTCTAGCTTTAAGTTAAGGAGTTTTGGGAATAAGTGATTATATCAAACAAGCGAATTGCCGAGATAGTTGCTGATAGTGACAAATTCGGCAACGCTTAGGTTTTCGGCACGCAATTGCGGGTTAATACCCAATGCGGTAAATCCAGCGTCATCCAGCAAGCCTTTTAGCGTATTGCGTAATGTTTTGCGACGTTGACCAAAAGCCGCTAATACGACTTTGTAAAACAGTTTGGTATCGTTAGCCACAAAAGGCAATGTGGCATGTGGCACGCAACGCACAAAAGCCGACTCTACTTTTGGTGCGGGCTCAAACGCTTCTGGTGGTACAGTAATTAAATATTCCATGGACAGATAATATTGCAGCATTACTGAGAGCCGCCCATATGCTGATGTAGAAGGCTGCGCTACCATGCGCTCCACCACTTCTTTTTGCAGCATAAAATGCATGTCAGTAATGTGGCTGACGTTATCAAGCAAGTGAAACAAAATGGGGGTGGAAATGTTGTAGGGTAAGTTTCCGGTTACCCTCAAATTGCTACCCAAGTTTGAGAAGTCAAATTTAAGTGCATCGACATTATGGACAGTGAGCGTATTTTTTGCGTAAGCAGGTTTTGCGTATTCTGCCTGCATCCAAGACACGATATCGCGGTCAATTTCTACCACATGCAAATGTTCTATTTTTGCTAAGAGTGGCTTGGTTAATGCACCAAGGCCTGGTCCAATTTCTACGATGGTTTGATTCGCTTGTGGATTGATTGCTTCAATTAAACTGCTGATGATTGCTTGGTCAGTTAAAAAGTTTTGACCGAATCTTTTTTTTGCAACGTGTTTCATTTATGTTGATTACTCGCTAACTCAATGGCCAATTTAATCGCACTTAACATGCTGCCAATATCAATATTACCAGTACCGGCCAAATCTAAGGCGGTGCCGTGGTCGACGGAGGTGCGGATGATTGGCAAGCCTAAGGTGACATTCACACCTTCACCAAAACTGGCGTGTTTCAACACAGGCAAGCCTTGATCGTGATACATAGCAAGCACCGCGTCGGCTTTGCTTAAATGGTGTTTTGCAAACAATGTATCTGCGGGCAACGCGCCAATTAGTTGCATGCCTTCGCCACGTAATTGGTCTAGTACTGGGTTAATAATGTCAATTTCTTCACGGCCTAAATAGCCATCTTCACCTGCATGCGGGTTAAGCCCTGCGACTAAAATACGTGGATTTTTTAAGCCAAATTTAGTCATTAAATCGTGATGCAAAATGCGAATCGTCGTCTCAAGGCTTTTTTTGGTAATGGCGGCGGGCACGTCTTTTAGTGCTAAATGGATGGTCGCCAGCGCAACTCTTAAACCACCGCCAACCAGCATCATCACCACTTGCGGCGTTTTGGTGTAATCGGCTAAAAATTCGGTATGGCCAGTAAAGGGAATGCCAGCATCATTAATCACGCCTTTGTGTACAGGCGCAGTAACGATTGCATCAAACGCGCCGCTTAACGTACCATCCAAAGCGCAGGTGAGCGTATTCAGTACATATGGACTATTAATCGGGTTTAAGCTGCCCGCAGTAACGATTGCCGCTGTGGGAATATGCAATATTTTAAGTGTGTTTTTGCGGTGATATTGTGTGTTTTGCGTTATTGCATATGGCTCAATATCCAGTTGAATATTGAGTTGCTGTGCGCGATTTTTTAATACGTCAGTATCGCCAATCACAGTAATATCAGCAGCAATATCCAGCTGTGACAGAAGCACGCAAATATCGGGGCCAATGCCAGCCGGTTCGCCAGAAGTGATTGCGATACGAGGTAATGAATTACTCAAAGCAATTTAGCATTCAAAAATTGTATTAGAATTTGTCTTCTAAATGTAATTCAACAAATGCACGATCACGTAGTTCGCGTATCCAATCTTGATAAGCTTCATCCGATTTACGTGCACGGATTTCTTGGCGCGCTTTTAATCTAGTCGCTTCCTTGCTCATGTCTTGTTTACGGCGCTCTAACACTTGAATAATATGCCAACCAAAAGGCGTTTGCACTGGCGCACTGAATTCGCCAACTCCTAGCTCATTCATGGCTTTTTCAAATTGCGGCACAGTATCGCCTGGGTTAACCCAGCCTAAATCGCCGCCGTTATTAGCGCTGCCATCTTCAGAATACTGGCGCGCCATTTCTTCAAATTTAACGCCATTATCTAAACGTTCTTTAATGGAGTCCATTTTTTGTTTAGCGTCTTTTTCAGAAACCACTTCGCTTAATTTAATTAAGATATGGCGCGCATGGGTTTGATCAATCACTAAAGTAGAAGCACCCCCGCGGCGATTGGTGAGTTTCAGAATGTGAAATCCGTTTGGGCTACGAATCGGTTTTGAAACTTCACCCACTTGCATCGGTTTTAATGCCTCTAAAAATAAAGCAGGAATTTGTGATCCGGTTTTCCAGCCCATTTGTCCGCCCTCTAAGGCATTCGGTGTGTCTGAGAAACTGGCAGATACTTGTGCAAAATCTTTGCCATCAGCCAACTCTTTTAAGACAGCATCTGTTTTAGTGCGTGCTTTTTCTAAATCTTCAGGTGAAGTGTCTTCTGGTGTGCGGACTAAAATATGTGAAATTTCAAACTCATCTTGGTCATCACCTCGATTAGCCTGTGTGGTTAAGAAATTGTCAATTTCACCATCTGAGACGGTTAACTTATTGTCTACATCGCGTTCGCGTAAACGTGAAATCGTAATTTCGTTACGAATATCTTCACGAAATTGCCGCATCGATAAACCGTCTTTTTCAAGCGCGTCTTTAAATTCGGCAACATCCATTTTGTTCTGCGTAGCAATGCGCTCAATGGTTTTGTCTAACATGGTGTCATCCACTTTTAGACCTGTTTGAGCGGCCAATTGCAATTGCAGGCTATCAACAATTAAACGCTCTAGAATTTGTTTTTCAAGCACTTCTTGTGAAGGTAATGGCGTACCTTGTTTTTCTAGTTGCGCTGAAACGGTTTTAATACGATTAGCTAACTCTTGCTCGGTAATCACACTTTGATCGACAACGGCAATAATGCGATCCATTTTGACGGGAGCGGCACTATTAGTGGCCGCCAGCGTGATGGAAGACGATAAAAATAGCATTAAAAACAATAATTTAAAAATAGCAGTCATTTTATTCATTAATTTCATCGGTTATAGTTTTGTTGCCTGTAAATATTAGGGAGGTCACTTGAGCTTAAATAGCCGGGAATATCGCGACGCAGCAAATTAAGTGGGTTTGAGCCAATTGAGGCCAAGCCGCCTAATTCAAGTTGAAAGAATAGACCATAGTTTGCATCAGCAGTTGCAGTTTCTACACGTTGAATGACAGAGCGTGCTTGCCAACAGCCCGCGTCATATTCGATGCCCGCTAAGCTCTCAATCAATGTTTTTTCGCGAATGGAATAGTTAAAGCGCCCAACACCGTACCAGCCACGACCTATAGGCCATTGGCCAGAAACGTTTATTTGCTCTAAAAACTGTTGAGTATAACGATAGCCAACATTCATTAGTTTGCCTGGTTCAGGGTTGTATCTGGCAAGTAGGTTGGATCTGACAATGCCTGCATCATCTGTATTGTATTGCCAAAAAGCGTCTAAATTCCATTTGTTTGACAGTCTGGCAGTCATTGCTGCGATGATGTCAGAGGAGTTGTTGGTGGGTTGAATAGTGCCTGGCAGTACCACCTGTTGTTTATCGAAATAATAACGCTGCCCAATAGTAGCGGCGAAGCGCTCAATACCAGTATCTTTATCAATCATGCGCGAGGTAACCGCTAAACTTAATTGGTTGGCATTGTTAACCCTATCGTTACCTGTGAATTGGTTTTCAGTAAACAGGCTGGTGAGGTTCAAATCTGCTAGAGCAGAATCGAATACCGGTAGTAAATCTTGTTCTTTATTGGGAATGTATACATAAAACATACGTGGCTCGATGGTTTGCGTATAGCTGTTTTTAACGACCTTAGTGTCGCGCTCAAAGTATAAGCCGCTATCTAAGCTAAAAATAGGCAAAGTACGGTTTGCCGAATTGTTGCTAACAGTGTTGCCATTGATATTGAAATTATTATCATTTAAGTTATAGCTGGTGGAGTGAATGCCGACTTTAGGTGTAATAAAACCATATGATTGCGTAAACGGTACGCTAATGCTTGGATAAAGCGTTAAACGGCTGCCCGTGGCAGCGATAGGCGCATTGTCATTGCGGTCAAAGTAAGACCATTCGCTGTAAAAATTGGTATCAAAATACTTCCACTCTTTATCGGCAGTTAAAGTAAGTTGCGGTAAGCGCTGATAAGGGTAGTTGGTTTCATCTAAGGTTTGGTATTTTTGTGCCAACCCATTGAATCGCCAAACATCACCCACATAATCTACAAAGCCTTGTTGTGGCAAGTTAACACGGCTGGTGCTGACAATGCGTGTGGACATCTCGGAAAAATATTCATTATCAGATACTTTTTCAATATTATATCCAGCTGACCATCTATCACTTAATTGATGACTGTGGGCAAAGTTGGCATAGTAACGACGATTCCCACTTAGGCTGTCATTGTCTAAATACTCAACACTATTAATGCCAGAAAAATCTTCATTTAAATATCTAAACTCACCTTGTAATTGCATGCCACGTTTACTTAAATAGCGCGTAGCGACTGTGGCATCCATATCTGGTGCAATATTAATGTAATAAGGTATTAATGTTTCAAAACCACTGCGGCTGGTGGTGCCTACGCTGGGCGCTAATAAACCCGATTTACGTTCATTATTGAATGAGAAACTTAGGTAAGGTGAATAAAGTATGGGTACACCTTTAAATTCTACATAGGCATTTTTAGCGCTGCCTGATTGTGTGTAATCGTCCAATGCAATTTCTTTTGCCTTAATATACCAATCATCTACGCCTGCTTCGCATGTGGTGTAACGCGCGCCCAATAGTCGTTTTTTATCCTGGCCTTCAAATAAAACCGCTTCGGCATCGCCGCGTGAAGAGTTGAATTTAGGGTCAATTGACGCTTGGCCTATCGGCGTGGGAGTTTCGCGGTAATTGTCTCGATACAGTCTTGGATTGTCAGTTACGCTACTTTGCGCATTGAGTAATTTGGACTGTGTATACACGCTGGGGTTATTATGTAACGAGGTTTGCGGCGTTGTGTTGCTGTACTCTTTATTCAGTGTGATGGAAGCATCTTTCATTTCGCCGATGCTTTCAGTCAGCCGCATTTTAAGTGCTGGACCTTTGATTAGGCTATCAGGCAACTCTATACGCGCATTGCCATTCACCTGCAACTCATCATTTTGCACATCATATTCAATCGTATCGCCATATATTTTTTGATCACCTTTACTAATCACGGCATTGCCACTAGCGCGCATTTTTCTGTCTAAATACATGTCTAGATTATCGCCCTCAATTTCAATGGCATCAGGTAGCGCGGTTGGCAAAACAGTTTCTGGTACTTGCGATAATTCTTTACTTAACGTTTCTGCAATCGCCACAACGCCGTAGCCAGACATGAGCAATGTGGCCAGCAACGCGGATAGATGCTTTGCGTGATAAATAATTGAACGAGTATATTGCAAGGATGATTTCTAAGAAGTTAGGCCTAGTTAATGGACAAATATGGTTTAAGTTAAACTTGAGCCTATTATTTTACAGATGAATGATAAAATCGTATATAACTGGTTTCAGTTGCTATATTTAAAACATTACACGGCCGTTTGTGCATATTAATCAAAAAATACAAATTGGCAAAAAATTAATAACCATTAACAAAATGACTAAAAAGGCTTAGCTTTGGATAGACAATTACAATTAACTGCTTGGCTTAATACTACACTTAAACAAGCTTTTACTTTAACCACCGCATCAGCCGATGCCAGTTTCAGGCGTTATTTTAGAGTACATTTAGTCGATGCTTATTTAGGGCATCATACCTTAATTGCCATGGATGCTCCGCCGCCGCAAGAAGATTGCGCGCCATTTGTGAAAATAGGCAAGTTATTGCTGGATGCTGGTTTGAATGCGCCGCAAATTTTGGCACAAGATTTAACGCATGGGTTTCTACTCTTAAGTGATTTGGGCGATACGACTTATTTATCGCAATTAAATGCAGAACGTGAGAATGTAAGCCATGCGCAAAAGCTGTACAGTGATGCGACCAATGCGCTGATTAAAATGCAGCTTGCTAGCCAGCCAGATATATTGCCTGCTTACGATGACGCCTTATTAACGCGAGAATTGCAGCTTTTCCCGGATTGGTATGTGTCTAAACATTTGGGTGTTAGTCTTAATGCTGAACAACAAGCGGTTTTAAACAATACGTTTAATGTGCTGAATCAAAATATCTTAGCGCAAGGCCAAGTCTCGGTGCATCGCGACTATCACTCACGTAACCTAATGGTGACTGAGGCGAATAATCCGGGTGTATTGGATTTCCAAGATGCGGTTTATGGCGCGATTACTTATGATTTAGTTTCATTATTAAAAGATGCTTATATCGAATGGGAAGAAGAACAGATCATCGATTGGGCGGTGCGCTATTGGCAACCAGCCAAAAAAGCTGGCTTGCCTGTGCCAGATGATTTTAGTGAGTTTTATCGTGATTTTGAATGGATGGGCGCGCAACGACACATTAAAGTATTGGGCATATTCGCGCGTTTAAGTCATCGCGATGGTAAAGATGGCTATTTAAAAGACATGCCGTTGGTGATGAGATACTTGCGCAAGGTATGTGAACGCTATGTGGAACTGCGCCCAATGCTGCGCTTATTGAATCAATTGGAAAATGTAAAGCCGCAAGAAGGTTTTACTTTTTAGAGAAAGACAGTCTGTGAAAGCGATGATTTTAGCGGCAGGACGCGGTGAGCGTATGCGCCCCTTAACCGACCATACGCCCAAGCCCTTATTGCAAGTGGGCGGAAAAGCCTTAATCGCTTGGCATTTGGAAAATTTAGCTAAAGCCGGCTTTAAAGAAATTGTGATTAACCATGCACATTTAGGCAGCCAGATTGAAGCAGCACTTGGCGATGGTAGCCAGTGGGATTTGCACATTGAATATAGCCCAGAGCTTGTTGCGCTTGAGACCGCTGGCGGTATCGGCAATGCGTTACCATTACTGACCGAAAACGGCACTAGAAATACGCCATTTTTAGTGGTGAACGGTGATACATTTACTGATATTGATTTTGCGTCAATGCAATTAGCGCAAAATATGCTGGCACATTTAGTGTTAATCGATAATCCACCACAACATCCCAATGGCGATTTTGCGATTGAGAATGGCCTATTAACCAATACTGGTTCGCACATGCACACTTTCTCTGGTGTCGGCGTTTATCACCCAAGTTTGTTTGATGGCATTCAGCGTGGTGAAGCTGCAAAATTAGCACCATTGTTGCGTCAGGCGATTAGTGAAAACAAGGTTAGCGCAGAATATTATCAGGGTATTTGGCATGATATTGGAACGCCTGAGCGATTGAGTGCTCTTAATAAAACACTGCAAACATCACTGAATATTTAAAATAAAAAATCATGGTTAATTTAAAAGAATTTCAGCAACGCCGCACCCAGCTTTTACAAAAAATGGGTGCTGGTATTGCCATTATTCCCACAGCGGCTGAAGCGATACGTAACCGCGATAGTCATTATCCGTACCGATTTGATAGTTATTTTTACTATTTAACGGGATTCACTGAGTCAGAATCAGTGTTGATTTTGATCGCTGGCGATGCAGCGAAAAATGAACCGCCGAAATCGATTCTATTTTGTCGTGATAAAGACATCGAACGTGAAATCTGGGACGGTTTCAGATTCGGCCCAGAAGCTGCGCAAACACAATTTGGTTTTGATGAGGCCTACACCATTCAACAATTAGATGCGTTAATGCCAGAGTTAATGGGTAATCAGGCGCAATTATTCTACAGCTTGGGTGCTGATTCTCATTGGGATGCACGCGTGACTGGCTGGTTGAATATTGTCAAAAATAAAGCGCGTATGGGGATTAGCGCGCCGCAATCCATTTTGGATGTGCGCCAATTAATTGATACACAACGCTTAGTTAAAACTCCGTTTGAGATTGATTTAATGCGCCGCAGTGCCAATATTGCGGCAGCTGCGCATAATCGCGCGATGCGCTTTGTAGCAGATAATCTGGTAAAGCCAAGTCTGATGGAATATGCAGTAGAAGCGGAATTCCTGCACGAATTCTATCGCAATGGCGCGCAAGCACCTGCTTACACCAGTATTGTTGCCGGCGGCGCAAATGCCTGCACACTGCATTACAACGCCAATAATGCAGCGTTAAAAAAAGGTGATTTATTGTTAATCGATGCTGGTTGCGAATTAGATGGCTACGCCAGCGACATTACACGCACATTTCCTGTCAGCGGCAAATTTAACGCGCCACAACGTGATTTATATGAGCTGGTTTTAAATGCGCAATTAGCCGCAATTGAAGCTGCAAAACCGGGTAATCATTGGAACACGCCGCACGAAGTGGCTTTAAACGTTTTAGTGCAAGGTTTTATTGATTTTAAATTGTGCAAGGGCAGCGTGGAAGAAGTGCTGGAAAATGGTAGTTATCGTCAGTTTTATATGCACCGTACTGGCCATTGGCTGGGCTTGGATGTACATGATGCGGGTGAATACAAAGACAAAAATGGTGATTGGGCGATTTTGGAAGCAGGCAATACTTTAACGGTTGAGCCCGGTTGCTACGTGCGTCCAGCGGAAAATGTGCCGGAACATTTTTGGAACATTGGTATCCGCATAGAAGATGATGTGCTGATTACAGCAACCGGCAATGAAGTGCTAACAAAAAACGCCATTAAAACTGTGACGGATATTGAAGCGCATATGGCTGAATTGGGTGCGCTTGAAATGCGTTTAGTAAGCTGATGAATTTGACACATCCCATCATTGTCGGCGGTGGACCAGTAGGTGCTGTACTGGCGCTTTCTTTGCAGAAAAAAGGTGTCGCCTTTACCATGCTGGAAGCGCGCGCAAAAGGTGCATCGCACAGTGACACACGTGCGATGGCTTTATCCTACGGTAGTCGATTAATCCTCGAAAAATTGAATGTTTGGGAAGCTGTCGCGCAAAAAGCAACGGCAATCCATACTATTCATATCTCGCAACGTGACGGTTTTGGTCGCACTAAGTTAAATGCGGACGACCACAACATGCCGTCTTTGGGTTATGTGTTGTCCTATGGACTATTAACACAAGCGTTAGATGCGGCTTTAAATGGCGCGTTGGAAAACTGCAAACAAACAAGTCAAATATTGTATGGGGCGATTGCCGATGACATTAGCACTACAGAGCTTGAGGCTAAAGTGCGTTTTACACAGGCAGGCAAAACAAGCATCGCTACTAGCCCATTAGTTGTAGTCGCTGATGGCGGTCGTAATTTCGGTGAGATTGTCGGTGTAGAAAAAGAAACCAAAGAATATGGGCATGATGCGCTGGTGAGTAAAGTGAAAGCGGAGTTGCCGCACAATAATATTGCTTATGAACGTTTTACGCCGACTGGCCCAATGGCTTTATTGCCAAATGGAGAGTGCGATTTTTCTTTGGTATGGACGGGCGAGAAGGCAAGAGTTGATGCTTTGTTGACATTAGATGACGCGACTTTTTTAAAGCAATTGCATGATGCATTTGGTGATCGAGTTGGACAATTTTTAAGTATTGAAAAACGTATCAGTTTTCCGCTTAAGTTAAGCCGACTAAAGTCGACCACAAATTCACATTTAGTCATTATCGGTAATGCCGCGCAGACCATGCATCCTGTGGCTGGGCAAGGATTTAATGTCGGTTTGCGCGATGCACAAACCTTGGCTGATATGGTGGTTAATACGCCAGAAGCGCAATGGGGTAAGGCCGAGATGCTGCAAAGTTATAGTACATTACGTAGCCGCGATACGCGTGGCGGATTGATGTTTACCGATGTGCTGGTTAATTTGTTTTCTAACGATGTGGTTGGACTATCTGGCATGAGAGGTTTTGGATTGGGCGCGTTAGAATTATTGCAGCCAGCCAAAAATGTACTAATTGGCAAAATGAGTTATGGTAAATAATGCGCGTTTTGATTGTTAATTGAGAACAATGCATGATTAAGCAAATCAATGCAGATGTGGCTGTAATTGGCGCCGGTTTGGTGGGGCTTACGGCGG
>JAZKDP010000011.1:0-193746 GCA_040387515.1 Pseudomonadota bacterium | reverse complement strand
GCTATTGCGCTGACTCTACAGCACAAAAATGTAGTGTTGGTGTCAAGTTATAAACCAGTCATGTCTCCACAGCTGGAATCTGCAACTTGGGATGAGCGTGTCTATGCGCTAACGACTGCTGTCGAAAACTGGTTAATGTCTTTAGGCGTTTGGGAAAATGTGGATAAAACCCGCGTGAGTACGATTGAGGCGATGCATGTTTGGGGCGCCGATAGCGAGTTATTACTGAAAGCAGAAGATGCCAATCTTGCTCAATTAGGCTTGATTATTGAAAATCAAAACTTAATGGCTGCTTTGTGGCAAAAAATAGATGTATTGGGTGTGACTGTTATCACAGACGCAGCATGCACCAACATCGAATATACGCAAACAGATGTTCAGTTGCATTTGGAAAGTAAAGCCAGTAAAAACGTATTCAAGATTGCCGCAAAATTAATTGTCGCAGCAGATGGTATTCATTCTTGGGTAAGGCAAGAATTGAATATTGGCGTTACCTATAAAAACTATCAGCAAACAGCCATAGCTGCCAACTTTTTAGCTGAAAAACCACACGGTGAGGTTGCAAGACAGTGGTTTAACCAGCACGATACTTTGGCTTTATTGCCCTTGCCTAATCAGCTTGTGTCAATGGTTTGGTCATTACCAACGCAACAGGCAGTGCAATTGTTATTATTGTCAGCGGATGCGTTAAGTGCCAGTGTTCAGGAGCAGTCTAAAGAGGTGTTGGGTAATTTAAAACTAGTTGGGCAAATCAAAAGTTTTGAGCTGCATCAACAAACGGCTTCGAAATTTATTGCTGAGCGTGTTGTTCTGGTGGGTGACGCAGCCCATCAAATTCATCCAATGGCTGGGCAAGGGGTGAATCTGGGCTTTAGGGATGTAATGAAGCTGACGGCGTTATCAGATAAACTACATGCAATGCAGGATCTCGGCGACATGGGTTTTTTGCGCCAGTATGAGCGCGCTAGAAAAGCAGATGTTGTGGCAATGAATTACTTAACCACTGGTTTAGATTATTTATTTGCCAGTGAACAAACATTATTCAGAAAGTTAACACAATTAGGTTTACAACAGATTAATCGACAATCCATTATTAAGAAAGTATTAATACAACAAGCGGTGAGTTAACCTCGCTCGTTTAGTTAACAGTAAAATTTAGTCATTTTTGAAAGAACCCATGAAATTAAAATTAACGCAATTTAAACAAGCAAAATTCAAGCAAGTGCTGACTTTATCCGTTCTTGCTTTATCAACTTTGGCTTTAAGCCAGTTTGCAGTTGCAGATGAAGCCAGCCTTAAAAAAGCCGTTGAAGCGGCTTATCCTAAATTTAAGGTAGAAAGCATCGTTAAAACGCCTTATGCCGGTTTGTATGAAATTTTTATGGGTGGACAGATTATCTATGCCGATGAAAAGCTGACTTTTTTAATCGCTGAAGGACGATTGGTTGATCCTAAATCTAAAAAAGATGTAACTGGTGAGCGTTTGGAAGAGTTGACGAAAGTGGATTTTAATAGCTTGCCGCTAGAGCAAGCTATTAAAGTGGTTAAAGGCAATGGTAGTCGCAAATTGGTGGTGTTTTCCGATGTGGATTGTCCTTATTGCAAACAGTTAGAGCGTAAGGAGTTAACCAATATTACGGATGTAACAATTTACACGTTCTTATATCCGATTGAACAGTTACACCCAGATGCAGCCAATAAGTCGAAGAGTATTTGGTGCGCACCTAACCGAGTTAAGGCTTGGAATGACTGGATTTTGAATAATAAATTACCAACTACAACAGGTAATTGTGAAGTACCGCTTGAGAAAGTTGGCGAGCTGGCGAGAAACGCGGGCGTAGTCAGTACGCCAACATTAATTTTTGCAGATGGTAAACGTGTTTTAGGCGCGCAACCTTATAAAGAAATTGAGAAGTACTTGCAGGCTGCTTCAACGACAAAGAAATAGGCTGTCGTGAATATAAAGCAGTGTAATATGATGCCGTGTTATACATAGCGATAAATTAAAAAAGCCACATTGAAGTGGCTTTTTTAATATTTAACGTTATATGCGCATATTTAAAACATAAATGCTTAAACAACTGCTCCCATTTTAAATATTGGCATGTACATCGCAATCACTAAACCACCAATTAATGTACCTAGTACTACCATAATCACCGGTTCCATTAGGCTGGATATTGCCGCTACAGCATCATCCACTTCGGCTTCATAAAAATCCGCTACTTTACTTAGCATTGAATCCAGTGCACCAGACTCTTCACCAATCGCTGTCATCTGTAACACCATGTTTGGAAATACCTGTGCATTTTGCATGGCAACTGTCAGACTGGTGCCGGTGCTAATTTCGCTTTGAATTCTTTTGGTGGCATCGTAATACACGCGATTTCCAGCGGCTCCAGCCACTGAGTCTAAAGCCTCTACTAAGGGTACACCAGCAGAAAACATGGTGGATAGTGTACGTGCAAAACGTGCAATAGTCGCTTTTCGGATGAGCTCACCAAAAATAGGCATTTTTAACAATAACCTATCCATAGTCGCTTGCATTTTTTCTGAGCGTTTCCATGTGTAAAAGAAAAACCATAACCCAAAGCCAATCGAACCAAAGATTGCCCACCACCATTCAACGAAAATATCCGAGATTGCCATTACTACTAGAGTGGGCCCAGGTAAGTCAGCGCCAAAACTTGAGAAAAGTTCTTTAAAAGCTGGGATGACGAAAATCATGATAATTGCAGTGATCGCAAATGCAACAACCAGAATGGAAATAGGGTAAGTTAATGCGGATTTAATTTTACCTTTGATCGCCTGAATTTTTTCTTTATAAGTCGCAAGGCGGTCAAGCAAGGTGTCTAAAATACCGGCTTGTTCGCCAGCGCCAATTAAATTGCAAAATAAGTTATCAAAATAAAGTGGATATTTACGGAACGATGCACTCAAGCTGCTGCCAGTTTCTACATCGGCTTTAATATCACCGAGTAATTTTGATACAGCCGGATTGCTGTGACCTTTTCCTACAATATCAAATGATTGTAATAGTGGTACGCCTGCTTTCATCATGGTGGCAAGTTGACGAGTAAATAGGGTGATGTCTTTGTCCGTAACTTTACCTTTGCTGGCAAACGCACTTTGTTTTTTTACTTTTGTGACCGTAATGCCTTGGCGGCGCAAAGTCGCATTCACAAACGATTCACCAGCAGCGCGTATTTCACCTTTAATGACCTTGCCTTTTTTATCTTTGCCTTCCCAAAGGTAGGTATTTTGTTTACTAGCAGTTACGGCCATATGGCATCCTTATTAGATTCTGCAATTTTATTAATCGTTTTATTGAATGATTAATTCTTTTATTTATTCATTGGTACAAGCTTCAACTTCAGCTACCGAGGTTAAGCCTTGCATGACTTTTAATATACCTGATCGGCGCAGATCGTTTACACCTTCTAATTTGGCTTGGTCAGCAATGTCATGTGCAGTGCCATGATTCATGATAATGCGGCTAATGGCATCAGTTACTGGCATCACTTGGTAGATACCCACTCGGCCCTTATAGCCTTCGTTACACATTTCACAGCCACCTTCTCTGGGGCCGTAAAGCTGCCATTTTTCGTTGAAATCTTCTTCGATAAAACCAACCTCTAGTAACGCTTCTTTGGGCGCATCAATCGGTACTTTACAGTTTTTACACAGTCTACGCGCCAAGCGCTGTGCGGTAATAAGCGAAACCGCGGACGCAATATTAAATGGCGCAACACCCATATTTAATAATCGTGTAAGCGTAGATGGTGCATCATTCGTATGCAAAGTAGAAAGTACCATGTGACCAGTTGATGCGGCTTTAATCGCCATATCAGCAGTTTCTAAATCGCGAATTTCACCAATCATAATAATGTCAGGATCTTGTCGCAAAAATGATTTGAGCGCAGCAGCAAACGTTAAACCTTGCTTGTCATTCACATTCACTTGGTTAATACCTGCTAGTGGAATCTCGCATGGATCTTCTGCTGTGGCGATATTAACACTCGAATTATTTAAAATATTCAAGCAGGTATAAAGCGATACTGTTTTACCAGAACCTGTAGGACCTGTAACCAAAACCAAGCCATAAGGTCGACTGACTGCACTTAAAAGCCGTTCTTTTTGGATCGGCTCATAACCCAGTGCTTCAATACCAAGCGTCGCACTTGAAGGGTCTAAAATACGCATCACGATTTTTTCACCGTGAATTAATGGCAAAGTGCTCACCCGAAAATCAATGGTACGCGTTTTAGATAGCACTAATTTCATACGGCCATCTTGTGGGATACGTTTTTCAGAAATATCCATGCTGGAGATGACTTTAATGCGTGAGGCCAACTTGTCTTTAATGGCTAAAGGCGGCTGCGTAATGTCTTTTAAAATGCCATCAACGCGATAACGCACGCGGTAAAATTTTTCATACGGTTCAAAATGCAAGTCAGAAGCGCCCATGTTAATCGCATCAATCAGCATTTTATTTAAGAATTTGACAACGGGCGCATCATCTACTTCTTGCGTGTTTTCGACTTCTTGCTCTAAATCATCACCACCCATGTCCAAATCAAAATCACCATCCATATCCAGCGATTTCATGCTGGTATCTTTTGATTCGACGATTTTTTCTATCCAACGGCTTAATTTGTCATCTTCAACCACCACAGGCGACAAAGTCATGCCCATTTGGAATTGCACACTATCTAAGGAATGCAGATTAGTCGGGTCTGAAATGCCAACAAATAGAACATTATTACGATTTTGCAAGGCAATCACGCGATTGGCTTGCATCAGTTTTATGTCGATGGATTTAGGCGGTAGATAGTCTGGATTAAACGCATCTAAATTAAAATAAGGGAAGCCGAATGCACGCGATGAGACTTCGGCTATTTTTTCTGCTGATATTCTTTTGCCAGCAATAATTTGGGTGATAAATGGCACGCGCAGTGTATTGGCTTGCGTTTGTGCTAAAGTCGCTTCGGTTTCCGAAAGCAACTTTTCTTGCACTAACATACGTGCTAAACCACTTAACTTGATTGTTGTTGCAGTTGCTGCCATTGTTTGTTACTCACTTGCGTTAAATTTTTAATTGAACATTTAATCTAGTTTTTAATATGTACTATTTAAATTATTGTAGTTAAACAATATTTTAATGTCCACAATAATGCACTTTTACTTTTTTTTTGTAAAGTTAATGCATGATACCGCCATTCAGTTTTTGAAAATTCAATTTATTTGCAACAAGAAAGCTGGTGATAAAAGCCGCAAGCAAGCATTATGCTTGACAATTTACAATTTGTAACATATAAAGCGCAAAGGTGTTTGTATTCGTGCTTTGGTCGCCCGCTTTAATTGCATTTACTGCAAATATTAAGTGACTGCGACTTTTGCCTTGAGGCAAACTTTTTGGGGCACCCCCCTTCGTATTATGTAAGGATGTAGAAATGGCATTAGGTACCGTAAAATGGTTTAACGATTCTAAAGGCTTCGGCTTTATTACGCCAGATGATGGTGGTGACGATTTATTCGCACACTTCTCGGCAATTGTTGAAGCTGGCTATAAAAGTCTTAAAGAAGGTCAACGTGTGAGCTTCGAAGTGACTGAAGGCCCAAAAGGTAAACAAGCTTCAAATATTCAAAAGGCATAAAGCCTTTATGCTGACCTTTAAGTTCAGCGTTTAAATATTAAGCTTAAAACTAAAATGGCTCGCAATCGCGAGCCATTTTTTTGCCTAATTTAAAAATGCGCTACTGGCCCATGTTAGCAATAATCTCATCGCCAAATTCAGCTGTACCCACTTGTGTGGCGTCATCCATTTGGCTTGAAAAATCACCTGTTACGCGTTTAGCTTGAATGGCTTTGCCCACGCCGCTCAAAATCAAATCAGCTGCTTCAACCCAACCCATATGGCGCAGCATCATTTCGGCTGACAAAATAATTGAGCTAGGATTAGCTAGATTTTTACCCGCAATTTTTGGCGCTGTGCCATGTGTGGCTTCAAACATGGCAACTGTATCGCTTAAATTAGCACCTGGAGCAATGCCAATACCGCCTACTTGTGCGGCCAAGGCATCGCTCATGTAGTCGCCGTTTAAGTTAGTGGCAGTCACTACGTCATATTCGCTTGGGTGCAATAAAATTTCTTGTAAAAACGCATCGGCGATACAGTCTTTAATCACAATGCCATTTGGTAGCTTGCACCAAGGGCCGCCATCGATTTCCACAGCGCCAAATTCTTGCTTGGCTAACTCATAACCCCAATCTCTAAAACCACCTTCGGTAAATTTCATGATATTACCTTTATGGGTAATAGTTACCGATTTGCGATTATTGTCGATTGCGTACTGAATCGCCTTGCGAATCAAGCGTTTGCTACCATCAATTGAAACAGGTTTAATACCAATGGCTGAGTTTTCGGGGAAGCGAATTTTTTTGCGCATACCCATATCACTTAAAAATTGAATCACTTTGGCCACTTCATCTGTGCCAGCCGCCCATTCAATGCCCGCGTAAATATCTTCTGTATTCTCACGGAAAATCACCATATCGGTTTTTTCTGGATGTTTGACAGGGCTTGGTACGCCAGTGAAGTATTGTACTGGGCGTAAACATACATATAGATCAAGCTCCTGACGCAACGTGACATTCAGTGAGCGAATGCCGCCGCCTACTGGTGTGGTGAGCGGGCCTTTAATTGAAATCACATACTCACGCACGGTTTGCAAAGTTTCAGTTGGCAACCAGGTATCTTTGCCTTCTTTGTCTTGACCATAAGTTTTAACGGCTTTTTCGCCAGCATAAACTTCCATCCATGCGATTTTTCGCGCCCCGTTGTAAGCTTTGTTTACTGCAGCATCTACCACTTTTTGCATGGGTGGTGTAATGTCTACGCCTATGCCATCGCCCTCAATAAATGGGATAATAGGGTGATTAGGCACATTAAGTGAGTTATCGGCGTTCACCGTAATTTTATCGCCCGCGGGAACGATTATTTTTGAGTCAACTATTTTTGAAGCCATTGAAATTTCCTAATTTAAGATAACTTTACTTATGCTTATACTGTTTAATAAGCCTTTTAACGTGGTGTGCCAATTTAGTCCACATAAATTGGCCGATGGAAAAGCGGGGCATCTCACGTTAAAAGACTTTATCGATATTCCTAATGTGTATGCTGCAGGACGATTGGATACCGATTCTGAGGGTTTGCTCATTTTAACCGATGATGGCGTGTTACAACACCAATTAAGTCATCCAAAGCACAAAGAAATTAAAACTTATTGGGTGCAAGTAGAAGGTTCACCACAAGAATCAGACTTAAAAATGCTCAGATTAGGTATCGATTTGGGTGATTTTGTAACTAAATCCGCTGAAATACGCCTGATTGAAGAGCCTGAAAATTTATGGTCACGCCATCCTCCCATTCGTGAGCGTAAAGCCATTCCAACCAGTTGGCTAGAAATCAAAATATCTGAAGGCAAGAATCGCCAGGTACGCCGCATGACAGCAAAAATTGGCTTTCCAACCCTGCGCTTAATTCGTTATGCGATAGGGCAATATACGATTGCAGGGTTAGAAAATGGACAATTTAAGCTTGTTAAGTAAAGTTGATTAAGTAGATAAACGATCGTATGAAACCAATCATTATTTTTCAATTTATTGCGCATGAAGGGCCTGGTTATTTGGGCGATTTTTTAGATGCGCAACAGATTAAATGGCAACTGGTCAAAGTGGATGAAAACGAGCCATTGCCTGCATCGATATTAGCTTACAGCGGCATGGTGTTGATGGGTGGTCCCATGAGCGTAAATGACGATTTGCCTTGGATTGCACCGCTATTGAGTTTAATCCGTGAAGCCGACATTCATTCGATTCCATTGCTGGGACATTGTTTGGGCGGGCAACTAATTAGTAAAGCATTAGGTGCTGTCGTCAGCAAAAATCCAGTGAAAGAGATTGGTTGGGGTAAGGTGACGGTTAGTAAAAATGTAATTACAAAACAATGGTTTGGTGAGTTTGAAAGCTTTGATAGTTTTCACTGGCATGGCGAAACATTTAACTTGCCACAGGGCGCAACGCACCTACTTGCCAGCCCATATTGTACGAATCAGGCGTACGCGATTGGCCAGCATTTGGTTTTGCAATGTCATATAGAAATGACGGCTGAAATGGTGCAGGAGTGGTGTGGGGTTGGCGCGGATGAATTGGTTGAGGCAAAAGACAGCCCAGCAGTACAGCAAGCGCTCATCATGCAACAGAATTTATCTTCAGATTGTTTTTCTCTTAACAAAGTGGCGGAGCAGTTATACGCGCAATGGATAAAAGGTTTGCGGCTAAGCTAGATAGATTTGGCTGTTTACTTGCGCTTATAGTAGACATAGTTAAACATGTTAAAATAATCGTTACATTCAACTTAGATGAATTCATTATGTCTGGCAATACATTCGGCACTCTTTTTACCCTAACAAGCTTTGGTGAGTCGCACGGCGCGGCGATTGGCGGCGTGGTCGATGGCTGTCCGCCCGGCTTAAGCTTGTGTGCAGAAGATTTGCAATTGGATTTAGACAGGCGCAAACCGGGTACTTCACGTCATGTTACGCAACGCCAAGAGGCTGATGCCGTAGAAATATTATCAGGTATATTCGAAGGCAAAACCACTGGTGCGCCAATTGGCTTGCTGATTCGTAATACCGATCAGCGCAGTCAAGATTACAGCAAAATCATGGACACTTTTCGTCCAGGTCATGCTGATTACACCTACAGCCAAAAATATGGCGTACGTGATTATCGTGGCGGTGGACGTAGTAGCGCACGCGAAACAGCGGTGCGCGTGGCTGCCGGCGCGATTGCAAAAAAATGGCTAAAGGAACGTTTTGGTGTAACCGTGCGTGGCTATATGAGCCAAATGGGTGAAATCGATATTCCATTTGAAAGCTGGGATGGCGTGAATGACAACCCGTTCTTTTCGCCTAGTCAAGGTATTTTGCCCCAATTAGAAGCCTATCTAGATAAAATTCGTGCGGAGCGCGATTCAGTTGGTGCCCGCATTACAGTACTTGCAGAAGGTGTGCCAGTAGGTTGGGGCGAACCAGTATTTGACCGATTAGACGCAGATATTGCGCATGCCATGATGAGTATTAACGCTGTAAAAGGCATAGAAATTGGCGCAGGTTTTGAAGCAATCAGCCAGCGCGGCAGTGTACATAGCGATGAAATGACGCCACAAGGTTTTGTCACCAATCATGCTGGTGGTATTTTGGGTGGTATTTCAACAGGGCAAGAGATTCGCGTCAATATTGCACTAAAACCGACTTCCAGTATTCCGCAAGAGCGCCGTTCCATTGATAAACACGGCAATGCCGTGACCATGCAAACAACCGGCCGTCATGACCCATGCGTCGGTGTGCGTGCGACACCGATTGCCGAAGCTATGTTGGCCTTGGTGTTGATGGATCATGCTTTGCGTCATCGTGCGCAAAATGCGGATGTGGTTTCATCTGTGCCTAAAATCTAATGAACTCAAATTATGAGTGAATCTGAGATTTAAGTTCGTATTCATTCATTGTTGGGCTTCATTAATCACTTAAATAATCACTAGATTAACGACTGGACTGAGATTTGAGCCGCGCACTACACGTTAATCTTTCCCGTTTCTACTTTATTTACTATTTCTTCGTGGGCGCATTTGTGCCTTATTGGGGATTGTATTTGCAGTCGGAGCAATTCTCAGCAGCTGACATTGGCATCCTGATGTCACTATTTCAAATCAGTCGTATCTTTGCGCCTAATTTTTGGGGCTGGTTGGCGGACCACACTGGTAAACGTGTGACTTGGATAAGGCTCACCGCACTGCTCGGTTTGTGTGGGTTTGTAGCAGTATTTTGGGCGCACAGCTTCTTTTGGTTATTTTTCGTCATGGCTTCGCTGAGTCTATTTACCAGTTCAACTTTGCCGCTTTCAGAATCGTTAACATTGGCACATTTAGCCACTACCAATGGCCATTACAGTCGTATTCGCATGTGGGGGTCGCTCGGATTTATTTTTGCTGCGGTGGTGTTAGGGATTTTAATCGATGCTTACGGTATTAAAAGCCTGTTATGGTTTTTGTTAAGTGTGCAAATAACCTTGTTTTTACTCACATTTAAATTGCCAGAGGCGATTATTAAGCCGCATGCACACGATACTTTTTCCATCTGGCAGATTATCAAACAGCCACCCGTGATTGCATTATTAGTCGGTTGCTCCATGATGGTTACCGCACATGGGGTTTTATACAATTTTTACTCTATTTATTTAGCAGAACATGGTTATAGCAAAGGCATGATTGGTTTGCTGTGGGCTGTTGGTGTGGTGTTTGAAATTATGATTTTTATGCTGATGCCGAAGTTAATGCAGCGTTTTAGCCTGAAAAGTATTCTGCTTACCAGCCTTGTGTTGGCCGTAATCCGATTCAGCTTGATAGGCGTTGCTGTAGATAACTTGGTATTGTTGATTGTTGCACAAAGCTTACATGCGGCTACTTTTGGCAGTTTCCATGCCGCGTCGGTTGAGGTGATTACGCAATTTTTTAATGGCCGTCATCAAGCAAAAGGGCAGGCGCTCTATAACAGTGTTGCGTATGGTGTGGGCGGCACGATTGGCGGCCTTGCTGGCGGTTATGCATTACAGTTTTTGGGTGGCGAGAAGACGTTTTTGTTGGCAGCGATGTTTCCGTTAGCAGGCTTTATCGTGATTGCATTGGGATTGAAATTAGCGCAGACTCATGCGCGTGCTGGCATGTTTGGATAGAAAAACTGAAGGAATACGATGTTTAATTTGAATAGATTTTACTTAACCGCTTTTAGATTGCCTGTGTTTAAATTTGCCGGGTTTAAATTTAAAGCACTGCTTGTTTTAACTACGAGCATTTTCTGTGCAAGCGCATTCGCCAATACACAGGTCAATGTAGTTGGACTATTCAGCAACAAAGCTGTTGTGACCATTAACGGCGGCAGTCCACAAAGCATGAGTGCGGGTCAAACCAAAAATGGTGTTAAATTGATTTCTGCAGACAGCGAATCAGCGACTTTTATGATTGAAGGAAAACGCCAAGTGCTTAAAATGGGGCAGGCGGCATCGGTTGCGGCTAGTAGCGGGTCTGAAATCAATTCACCAGTCAATTTGTACGCGGATAGTCGTGGGCATTTTTATGGCAATTTAAATATTAATGGTGCATCACTTAAATATGTTGTGGATACGGGTGCAACTTCTGTTGCCATGAACAGCGGCGATGCAAAGTTTGCCAAAATAGATTACGAGAAAGGTGAGCGGGTCACGCTTTCTACCGCGAATGGTGAGGTTGGTGGTTATTTAGTTAAATTAAATACATTAAAAATCGGCACAATTATTTTGAACAATGTTGAGGCAGTTATACATGAAGGAGGCTCTCCACCTTACGTGCTATTAGGCATGTCGGCTTTGAATCGTGTGGAAATGAAGCGCGATAACTCCATTATGACTTTAACTAAAAAGTATTAAATTCAACATACTAATTTAGAACACTGACAAATAAAAAAACGGGCAATTTAGCCCGTTTTTATTTTTGATAATATTTCTTACGTTATTTAATTCGTTTGTCGTTTTCAATCAATGCATAAGCAGAATGATTGTGAATACTTTCAAAATTCTCAGATTCCACAATATATTTATCGATACGCTTTTCATTATTTAATTGTGTAGCCACATCGCGCACCATGTCTTCTACAAATTTGGGGTTATCATAAGCGCGTTCAGTCACATACTTCTCATCGGGACGTTTAAGCAAGCCGTATAACTCGCATGAAGCCTGTTTTTCGACCATGCTGATAATATCTTCGATCCAAATAAAATCATTCACCAGCGCAGTTACAGTTACATGGCTGCGTTGATTATGTGCGCCATAATCGGATATCTTTTTGCTGCAAGGGCAAAGGCTGGTGACTGGCACTAACACCTTAACCGTAATGTCAAATTTGCCATCTTTAATTTCGCCAATAAAAGTCACATCGTAATCCAGCAGACTTTTAACGCCAGAAACAGGCGCAGCTTTATTCACAAAGTAGGGGAAACGCATTTCTACATAGCCAGAATTCGCTTCAAGCCGCTTGACCATTTCACGCAAAATACTTTCAAACGATTCAACTGAAATCGCGTGTTCATTGGTATTTAAAATTTCAACAAAGCGCGACATGTGCGTGCCTTTGAAATTGTGCGGCAAGTGCACATACATATCAAATACGGCGACAGTGCTTTGCTCGCCACCAGTTTTATCTTTGACAACAACTGGGTGACGAATGGATTTAATGCCCACTTTGTTGATATCTAAGTGGCGCGCATCAGGCATGTTTTGTGTGTCTTCGATAATCGTGCTTGCAACGTCTGGTA
Source organism: Pseudomonadota bacterium (assembly GCA_040387515.1). GTDB lineage: Bacteria > Pseudomonadota > Gammaproteobacteria > Burkholderiales > Methylophilaceae > Methylotenera_A. The sequence continues at coordinate 181,337 of JAZKDP010000011.1, read as the reverse complement.
AGGATAAATTCATTGTTAAGTGGCACTCCAAATTGGCGCAGCGTTAAATTAGAACGCTAATATTGAACATAAATTTGACATTAAGTTTACTCGCTTGCGCAAATGAGTAAACGGTTATTAATTAATACGGCTTTTAATTAATTCAGTGATATGGCTGATATTGAGATGAAACCGATTAAATCAATAGCCTTGATGCATGATAAGGCTTAGTTTTTAATATTTAGTTTCAATTGAACGGCGTTAATAATGCCTGCCGCATCTAAACCACATTCTGCCAGCATGGTTTCGTGCACGCCGTGCTCAATAAACGTATCTGGTAAGCCTAAGCAAAGTGTTGGATTATGCAAATGCATAGATTGCATTGCCTCTAATACAGCCGCGCCAGCGCCACCCATTAATGCATTTTCTTCTACCGTGACAATTAAGTCGTGCGTATTGGCTAACTGTTGAATTAATGCGTGGTCGAGCGGTTTCACAAAGCGCATATTGGCAACGGTTGCACCTAATGTTTCTGCAGCCTGTAAGCTGGAAGTTAACATGCTGCCAAAGCTGAGAATGGCGACTTTTTTACCTTGGTTGATAGGTTGGTTAATATTAGAATTAACGTTACTGGCTTGAGCGTTTGCTTCACGTACTATTTCACCCTTACCAATTGGCAAAGTGCTTAAGGTATTATCAATCTTTGTATTTTGGCCTGCACCACGCGGATAGCGTACTGCGGCTACACCGTTATATTGGTAACCCGTCGTGAGCATTTGGCGACACTCATTTTCATTACTTGGCGCCATAATCACGATATTGGGAATGCAGCGCAGAAAGCTTAAATCAAATGTACCGGCATGCGTTGGGCCATCTGCACCGACTAAGCCAGCGCGGTCAATTGCAAAAAGCACATTTAAATTTTGCAAAGCAATATCATGGATCAGTTGATCATAAGCGCGCTGCAAAAATGTGCTGTAAATCGCGACCACAGGCTTCAGTCCATCACAAGCCAAGCCTGCGGCAAAAGTCAGGGCATGCTGTTCAGCAATGCCCACATCAAAATAACGTGCGGGGTATTTTTCGGCAAAAGCATTTAGTCCGCTACCATCGCACATGGCTGGCGTAATGGCGACTAATTGGCTGTCTGTATCTGCCATATCGACCAACCAATCGCCAAATATTTGCGTATAGGTTTTTGATTGAGAAGAATTCGTTGAAACACCATTACAAGGGTCGAATTTACTAACGCCGTGATATTTGTTCGGGTTGTCTTCGGCTGGTTCAAAACCTTTGCCTTTTTGCGTGACCACATGCAGAAACTGCATGCCTTTAAGTTCGCGAATGTTAGCAAGAGTGTCTAGCAACACAGGTAAATCATGGCCATCAATCGGGCCAATGTAATTAAAGCCAAATTCTTCAAACAGCGTGCCTGGAGTTACCATGCCTTTGGCATGTTCTTCAGCACGTTTGGCAAATTCTTTTACTGGAGGCGGCATTACGTCCAATACTTTTTTGCCGCTTTGGCGCACGCGGTCGTAAAAACGGCCAGATAATAAGCGCGCTAAATAATTGTTTAATGCACCGACATTATTAGAAATACTCATGTCGTTATCATTGAGGATAACCAACAGATTCGCATCCATATCGCCAGCGTTATTAAGTGCCTCAAACGCCATGCCTGCCGTCATTGCGCCATCGCCAATAATCGCCACACTGCGCCGATCCAAGCCTGCATGTCTGGCTGCAATCGCCATGCCTAGTGCGGCTGAGATGGAGGTGCTGGAATGCCCAGTGCCAAAAGTATCGTATTGGCTTTCGCTACGGCGCGGAAAACCAGCAATCCCGTTGGGTTTACGCAGGTTTGCCATTGCTTCGCGGCGACCAGTGAGTATTTTGTGCGGGTAGGTTTGATGGCCGACATCCCAAACCAAACGATCATCTGGCGTATTAAATACATAATGCAGCGCAATAGTCAGTTCTACCACGCCCAAATTAGAAGCTAAATGACCGCCTGTTTTAGCCACGCTTTCTACTAAAAAAGTGCGTAATTGGCTGGCCAATGTTGCCAATTCATCGCGCTTTAGTTTGCGCAAATCTTCTGGCGATTGAATTGAATCTAACAGGTTAAACATGATGGAGTGACGAAAACGAACAGTAGTTAAAAACTACGATGGGTAATGAAGTGAGCTAATTGTCTTAATAAATCGGCCTCGCGACCGTAATAAGACAACGCTGCCATGGCGTTTGCATGTAATTCTGAAGCCAATTGTTTGGCAGCAGATAAGCCTAAGATAGTTACATAAGTGGATTTATTGTGCTGCGCATCTTTACCTGCGGTTTTGCCTAAAGTTTGTGTATCTGCTTCGGCATCTAAAATATCATCGACCACTTGAAAAGCTAACCCAATCGCTTTTGCAAAATGGTCAATTGCTTTCACTTTGTCCTCATTTGCATTGTGGCTACTGTAAGCGCCTAATAGAGCTGCTGCGCGAATCAGCGCACCAGTTTTATGGATATGCATTTGTTCCAGCTCTTCACGCGTAAGCGGAATGCCGATGCTTTCTAAATCAATAGCTTGTCCACCCGCCATGCCGCGCGAGCCGCTGGCAAGTGCCAATATATGCAGCATTTGCAGTTTTTGCGTGGCGTTTTTAAGTGCTTTGTCTTGTGAAATCAATTGAAATGCCAAGCTTTGCAAGGCATCGCCGACTAACAATGCAATAGCATCGCCATATTTGTTATGTGTAGAAGGTTTGCCACGACGCAGTTCATCGTCATCCATGCAAGGCATGTCATCATGCACCAGCGAAAATGCATGAATTAACTCTACGGAAGCGGCAGGTAAATCAATCGTAGCTAATTTTGCGCCACAAAATTCACCTGCAGCATAAGCCAAAAGTGCGCGTACGCGTTTACCGCCACCTAAAACTGAGTAGCGCATGGCTTCATGCAACTTTGTCGGTAATGTATTAGCGCTTGGAATGTGTGCATCTAATACACTTTCCATACGTGCTTGCAGGTTAGCCGCCCAAATTTCAAACGACTCTTTTTGATCCTGTTTTTGATCTTCTTGTTGATTCTGCGTTTGGTCTAGGTTAAGTTCAGTCATAGCTTCATCCGTCATCGCTAAATCAATCATCATTAGGCACAAATGCAGCCAATTTTTGTGCGTCGGTTAATAAGCGCACTTGCTGTTCAACACTGTTTAAAGATTGCTGGCAGATTTGCAGTAATTCGGCACCACGTTTGTAGGCATTAAAAGAATCATCTAGCGCTAAGTTTCCCAGTTCCATTTGATTAACAATCGCTTCAAGCTCAACAACTGCTTGTTCAAAGCTGATATCGTTATTGGGTGCGCTAGTGGGCTTAGATTGTTTCATTTTTAATTATAATCATCAGTGAATCTATACTTTTAATTTTAAACTGCCTGATTCTGGACGGCAGCTGGAAGGTCAGCCACGCATTGATTTAATGTGTGATTTTAACAAAACTAATGATTGTTGCGGAATTAAATGCACACTTATTTACAATTAGTCTAAAAGCCAGTTGGTTTAAGGCATTCAATTGTTGGTAGGATTTTAAAGATTCAGTCTTCTAAAATACTTAATAAAAACTGCTTAATATCCTCAATCTCTTGCGCACAAACTGAATGCTCCATAGCGTATTCATGCCAATCTATTCGATAATTTTCCGCTTGCAATAAGTTTAGCGATACTTGGCATGTTTCCAGTGTGATCACCGCATCATCGCTGCCATGTGCCATAAAAATAGGCGTTTGTTGATTCGCGCTGTTTTTTTCTGCGCTTAAATTCGCTCTTAAAGGCAAATAAGTCGATAGCGCTAATACGCCAGCCAGCTTTCCTGGGTAACGTAGCGCAGTATGTAAAGCAATTGCACCGCCTTGTGAAAAACCGGCTAATACAATCCGTTCTGCGGCTACGCCGCGGCCGATTTCCTGTGCGATCAGTTGTTCAATTTGCAATTGGCTTTCACTAATACCAATTGCATCTTCGCGGCCAATTGGCGTTAAGCCATACACATCGTACCAAGCGCGCATTTCATAGCCATTGTTTCGCGTCACTTTGCGGTAAGGCGCGTGCGGCAATATAAAGCGCACATGCGGCAAATTGAGCATTTTTACTACGGGCACGAAATCATTGCCATCGGCACCTAGCCCGTGCAGCCAAATTACACTTGCCTTAATCGGTTCATTTGTCGTTATTTCTATTGGTTTTTCAGTCATTTTACTAGTTACCATTTTTTACTTTTTGAAAGATTGTTAATCATTATAAGCCTGCCTATTCACCATACATTTTATCCGTTATGCTAGCGTTTATAAAAGTTGTAAAAATTATATTAAAATCAATCAATTAAACATCCTGTTTAAACATTATATTTTTATCTACACTTTATATAAATAACATGGCGTGCGTTTTGCACTCAGTTTAGGCATTACTCTACGCATGTTGCTACATATAGATAATTTAATGGCTGTTTAAAGCAAATGAGAATATGAGTATGCAGATAAAAATATTGGGATGTAGCGGTGGAATTGGTGGCGGTATGCGCACGACTTCGCTATTAGTAGATGATGATGTATTAATCGACGCGGGTACTGGCGTAGGGGATTTGTCGCTAGAAGCGCTGTTAAAAATCGATCACATCTTTGTCACGCACACGCATTTAGATCATATTGTGTCTATCCCATTGTTGCTAGATACAGTAATGGGTTTGCGTGCTAAACCCATTACTGTGCATGCCACACTCGAAGTGATTAACATTCTGAAGCAGCATGTTTTTAATTGGCTTATTTGGCCCAATTTTAATTTAATCCCCGATCCCGCCAGACCATTTTTACGCTACAACGAAATTTTTGTTGGAAATGGTGTGAAAATTAGCGGTAAAACGATTACGGCGGTACCAGCGAATCATGTGATTCCTGCGGTTGGTTATCAAATTGATAGTGGAACAAACAGCTTGGTGTTTACGGGCGATACTGCATGCAGCGCTGCTTTTTGGCACGATATAAACCAGATTAAGAACTTAAAAGTGTTGATTATAGAAACGGCATTTAGCAACGCTGAAGCAGAGTTGGCCGTGCTTTCGAAACACTTGTGCCCTGCAACTTTGGCAGAAGAGTTAGCGCATTTGCAAAGTCAGCCAGCGATTTATATTACGCATCTTAAGCCTGGCGAAGACGTCACAATCATGCAAGAAATTTCGGCAAACCCAAAAACACAGCACTGCAAAGCATTGCTGCATCAGCAGATATTTAATTTATAAAGAATTCATTTATATGAAGTTAAATTTAAGTGAAGTTGAGTTAAAAAGACATTGAATTTAGAACCTATGACAATAATTAATAACCATCCAGCTAATCAGAGTGCAAGTTCTGAATCTACAAACGCTACAACAACAAGTTCCGCAATAAGCAAAGCCACGCTGTTACGTTTTGAACCAATTGCACGCTTATCGCCCAACCGTTTGGATGAGCTTACGCCACTGTGCATTGTCGAGAAAGTGAGCAAGGACTTAGATCCCACGCGCATGAACGCAAGTACGCAAGCCTTATATTTGCTAAAAGGTGATTTAGGCATTAGATATGAAAATGGTCAAAAATTAATTCTGCGTGCAGGCACCGATGCTGCCAAACATCCGCTGGATACTCAACGTTTAAAAATTAAAGATACCATCGCATTAACAGCTATAGACATTATGCGTATCGATTTAGATTTGCTGGATATCATGATGACGTGGGATCAGTTATCTGGTTATCCACCTGCACAAACTAAAGCTAAACCAAATACCGCGCAAAATAATTGGCAGCTAGACACAGCCAGTTTTCATGCGTTTAAAGTACACAATGGCGTATTTAGCAGATTGCCTCCCGTCAATATCGAGGCCATGTTCAAACGCATGACAGCCATGGATGTAGTTGCAGGGCAAACCATTATTAAGCAAGGGCAAGAAGGCGATTATTACTACCTGATTCAACAAGGCACTGCCCTGGTGAGCCGCATTACCGATATTAGTCAGCCGCCAGTGATACTGGCAGAGATTTCAACAGGTGCAGGTTTCGGCGAAGAGGCGTTGGCGTCTGATAATAAACGCAACGCAACCGTCACCATGAAAACCAGCGGCCAGTTATTACGTTTAAATAAAATTGATTTTATCGAGCTATTAAAAGCGCCGATTGTGAATAGCATTAGCAGGCAAGTAGCTGAAGAAAAAGTACTGAATCAGGGCGCAATATGGATAGACGTGCGTTTTGCATCCGAATACAAACATGAGCATATTGAAGGGGCAATCAATGCGCCACTGCATGAGCTACGTGAAATTGCAGAAGGTTTAGATAAAACCAAAGATTATATTGTCTATTGCCAAACCGGCCGTCGTAGCAGTGCGGCCGCTTTTATATTGGCGCAGTGTGGATTGAAGGCGGAAGTGTTAGAGGGTGGAACACGCAATACAAGCTAATAATGCTTAAACGCTTAACTAGAAGGTTTTAATATTGCAGTCTTGATGTTAATTGAGGGTAATGGTGGCACACAAAACAAACCCCCACAAGGTGCAGGGGTTTTGTTACATTGAACTTCGATTTCATTTCATTGGATCGAGGTTACGCTTACTTACATATAATTATTAGAAACACACTTTAGATACGTCAGTCGTACCAACACCACTTACAGGAGCACACGTCCAAGTAATGTTTTGACCAGCAGCAGCAGGAGGCGCAGGTGTTAATGTTATTGTAACAGGAGAGGCTGTTGCAGGGCCACTCACGCCAGTTAAGATGCCTAAACCAGTACAGTCGGGAATTGCAACCGAGTTGTCATCCACACATCCTAAAGCTCCAGAGTCATCGTAACCAAGACCAACTTTCATTTTTTGACCAGCAACGTTAGCAACCGCTGTAGAGGTTTTTGCTCTAACAGTGTAGTCACGGTAAGAAGGAATCGCAATCGCAGCCAAGATACCGATAATTGCTACCACAATCATTAACTCGATTAATGTAAAACCTTTTTGGTTCATATGTTGTTTCATGTTCATTTTCAAATCCCTTTTGATTAAATTTTAAATTAAGTTGCGTACACCAAATAATCAAACACTGTTTCAGTACTTGTTACCAGTGCTTGAAAGACTATTAGCAATGGCTATGCCAACTAAACGCATATTGTTGTTAACCATTTGATTGTTATATATTATTATTATTATTTCCCAATATTTTGGGTGTTAAATTAATATAAGTTGGTTAATGTTCAATTTTTAGGATGGTTTGTAAAGATATGGAGTGACAAAAAATGTCAGTGTTAGCCAATTTAGTCACTTACTTAAATTGCGTTATTGGCCATTTGAAGTGCGATTTAGGGTGTTAGTACAGAGTATTAAAAGTGCCTCACTAAAATGACGGAGCAAAATGCTTCATTTGTTTATGTGATGAAAATAGGATGTTATAAAAAAAGGGATTGTAAGTTCAACTTACAACCCCTTTTTGCGGTTCAGTTAAGGTATTTAAATTACCAAAATTTCCACCACGGTTTTTTTGTTGCGCCAGCTTCCTGGCTAGTTACTTTGAGCTTTCAAGCACCTTTTTTAAGTTGGCTAAGCCGCCATCGAAAACGCCTGTAATGAAGTTTACGGCTGTTGCGTCATCTTGGCCTGCTGGAATTGGTGGGTTTAGTTTATAAGTACGATAAAAACGACCAACCCATGTAACTGTGCTTTCGCCAGCGCCTGGGCCTGCAGTTACTTGCATAAACGCGTTGTAATCAGCCACTGGTGCTACGCCGCCTACAATTTCATATTTTAATTTCATGTCTTTGTCGTCTGCACTACGTAGTTTTTCTACAATTTCACCGCCGCCTTTTAAGTTAAGCGTTCTAAACGTTGCCATTGTGCCGGTGTCATCTTTCTTTTGCTCGGTTTTTACACTTTCGATTGCTGGATGCCATTTTTGCATATTGCCAAAGTCTTTTACCATTGCCCAGACTTTTGCTGGAGCAGCTTTAATAACGATGGTTTTTTCTACTTTTTGTGGTGATGGGCCGTGAGCTGCAGCATTAAACGATAATGTTGCAAGGGCTAATAATGTTAAAAACTTTTTCATGCATGGTCTCCGTTGAATGACAATAAATAAACTTAAACTAGGATAGCGCACTATTATAAATCAGTTGATTGAATAAGCCTACGTTTAGCTTTAACGCGGAATTATGTAGTGCGTTGACGCTAATTTTAAGGCTATGTCTATAAAATTGTTTGGCTCTTATAAATTGTGTCTATTTTTATTTGGTTAGTACAAATTGTGCCTTTAATTATTTTGGCAAAATAAACTGTAGCTATCTTGGTTTGGTCAGCACAAACTGTAACTTTTATGGTTTGGATAATATAAATTGTCCAAATGCTCGGCTTTTATCGCCTGTTTTAATGTGCGATTTAACTGTGTTAGTCGCGGCATCAATCACAGTTAATTGATTTTCGCCCCAACTGGTGACTAAAACTTGATTGTTCACAGCATCAAAGCTAATACCTTCTGGCGTCATGCCGACATCAATGGTGGCAATACTTTTTTGCGACACTAAATCAATCACCGAAACGGTATCATCTTGCGTATTGGATACATACAGTGTTTTATTGTTTGGATTAAGCACCGCACAATAAGGATGTTCGCCTACTTTTAACGTGTTTAGTCTTTGTAAGGTAGTTAAAGCCAGTGTAGCCGTATCAATAATAGAAACAGTATTGTCATACACATTTACACTATATAAATGCTTGTTATCAGGGCTAAGCGTTAAGCCAAATGGATGCTTGCCCACTTTAATCTGTTTAACAATGGTCAGCGTTTTGGTATCAATCACCGCAATCTCATTGGTATCGCGTTCCGCAACATACAGCGTTTTACTGTCTGCGCTAACGATTAAACCCGCAGGTGCTTTTGCGACAATCAGTTCGCGCTGTAGATTAAAGTCGCCAGTATCAATGGCTAAGATACGGTCACTGTACCAATCCGCCACATATAATGTTTTGCTGTCAGGCGCAATCGCAATGCCGACAGGTGAGCCTTTAACCGCAATCTTTTCAGTCACGGTATTGTTATCCGTATCAATCACGGAAACACTTTGGCCTTCTACATTGGTAATAAAAGCGCGGCTTAATTTTGGCGATATCGCCACGCCAACAGGCGCTTTACCAACGGCAATTGTTTTAATGACCTCAGATTTGGCAAGGTCAACCACAGAAACGCTGTTGTCGCCTTGGTTGGTAATATAGGCAAAGCTGCTGCCATGATTAGCCGATGTGCATGCGGTTAATGTAGTTATAAATGACAATAATAGAAAAAAACGCGTAATAAAATTTATATTTTGCATAAATGAGATGAATTGGGGGTTAATTTTGGCCTATACGCAAATGCGCGCTTTCAATAGTGGCAAAAATATGAAAAAATTGCACTAAATATTTTAGGTAGTTGCAATATGTTAGATCGTGACGGATTCCGTCCCAATGTTGGGATAATCCTGTGTAACGCTCAAAATCAGGTGTTTTGGGGCAAGCGTATTAGAGAGCATGCTTGGCAGTTTCCACAGGGTGGCATTAAATACGGCGAAAGCCCAGAACAAGCGATGTATCGCGAGCTGATGGAAGAGGTCGGCTTGGCGCCAGAGCACGTAGAAATTTTGGGGCGTACGCGTGATTGGTTGCGCTATGAAGTGCCTAGTAGCTGGATTAAACGTGAGTGGCGCGGTAGTTACAAAGGCCAAAAGCAAATTTGGTATTTGTTGCGTATGATTGGACGCGATACGGATGTTTCTTTGCGCGCTTCTGAACATCCTGAATTTGATGCGTGGCGCTGGAGCGATTATTGGGTACCGCTAGAAGATGTGATTGAATTTAAACGTGATGTGTATAAAGCCGCGTTAAATGAGTTGGCAACGCATTTGCATCATAAAATAAAAACACATCCAGCTAGACACGTGTAAGGCTGGGGTTAAAATAAAAAAAGCCTGCTGATTAAGCAGGCTTTTTTTATTAAGAATTTTAAACCTGTGGTTTTCTAAGAATCTAGTTTTAGAGATGTTTAGTCATGCCATCGCCTCGCCCAATTTAATTGCGCGGGCGGGGTGCCAATCTGCATTAAATGTTAATGTGTCTTTTTCAAACAACATCACCACTGTCGATCCAAGCAAAAACTTACCCATTTCATCGCCTTGTTTCAGTGATATTTTTTTATCCGCGTAAGACCAAGTTCGGATATTTTTACTGCGTGGCGGGTTAATCACTTTATTTTGAGTATCGTGCCAAACAGTTGCCATGCTGCCAACAATTGTCGCGCCGACCAAAACCATCACAAAACTGCCATGCTGTTTCGATTCAAACTCACACACAACGCGTTCGTTGCGAGCAAATAAATTCGGCACATTGGAGGCAGTATTTGGGTTGACGGAGAATAAATCACCTGGTACATACGCCATACTTTTTAGTGTGCCATCACATGGCATATGAATGCGGTGATAATCTTTAGGGCTTAAATATAGGCATGCAAAATAGCCGTTCTCAAATTTATCGGCCAATATTTGGTTACCAGCAAGCAAAGTTAACGTTGAGTAATTGTGATTTTTTGCCTGAAAAATCTGGTCTTGTTCAATATTGCCAAATTGGCTAATTGCGCCATCTACAGGGCAAATAAAATTAATTTTTGCAAGTGGACGTGCGCCATTTTTAAGCGCGCGCGTAAAAAAATCATTAAAAGTCGCATAACTGCTGATGTTTGGATTAGCGGCTTCTGCCATGTTGACTTTATAGCGTTTGATAAACCAGATAATGACTGCCGTGGTTAATTTGCCGCCTTTTAAATTGGCAAGTTTACCTGCCAAAATAGTAATGGCTTGTTTAGGTAGCAGATATTGCAAAATAATGGAAAGTGGCAATTGAGATCCTTTAATGAAAAAGGGCAAAACGATTTGCGTCTTGCCCTTCGGTTTAATACGTAACCTAATAATTTAAGTTAGTTTTTGCTTTGGTCTACTAGTTTGTTTTTAGCAATCCAAGGCATCATCGCGCGCAATTGGCTACCAACTTGCTCAATCGGGTGCGCAGCATTTAAGCGGCGACGTGCGACCATTTCTGGATAGTTAGTACGACCTTCTAAAATAAATTGTTTTGCATAGTTGCCGTTTTGAATATTTGTTAAGCATTCTTTCATTGCAGCACGTGCTTGGTCAGCAATCACGCGTGGGCCTGTTACATATTCACCGTATTCTGCATTGTTTGAAATGGAGTAGTTCATGTTGGCGATACCGCCTTCGTACATTAAATCAACAATCAATTTAAGTTCATGTAGGCACTCAAAATATGCCATTTCTGGTGCGTAACCTGCTTCTGTCAATGTTTCAAAGCCAGCTTTTACTAACTCTACCGCGCCACCACATAATACGGCTTGCTCGCCAAATAAATCGGTTTCAGTTTCTTCACGGAAATCTGTTTCAATCACGCCACCTTTAGTGCCGCCGTTGGCTGCTGCGTAAGAAAGTGAGATTTCTTTCGCTTTGCCAGACGTATCTTGATAAACCGCGATTAATGATGGCACACCGCCACCTTTTAAATATTCTGAACGCACTGTGTGGCCTGGACCTTTAGGGGCAATCATAATCACGTCTAAATCGGCACGTGGCACGATTTGGTTGTAATGAATATTAAAGCCGTGTGCAAATGCAAGTGCTGCACCTTTTTTAAGGTTTGGTGCAACTTCGGCTTCGTAAATGCCAGCCATTGTTTCATCTGGCAATAAGACCATTACAACATCAGCGTCTTTTACTGCTTCAGCAATTTCAAATACGTTATGGCCAGAGTTAACCGCTTTTGCCCATGAGCTACCTTCTTTACGTAGGCCGATTGTGACCGTTACGCCGCTATCTTTAAGGTTTGCTGCGTGCGCGTGACCTTGTGAACCGTAACCAACGATGGTTACTTTTTTGCCTTTGATAATGCTTAAGTCAGCGTCTTTGTCGTAATAAACTTTCATTGCTTTTCCCTTTAAATACAATTATTTATTAATGAATTACTTAACCTGTTTTAATACTTAACTTTATAATGCTCGTTCTTAAATATTAAGCTTGATGTTTTCAATCGCTTATATTTTTAAAATTCGATCGCCGCGCCCAATGCCAGATGCGCCCGTGCGTACCGTTTCTAAAATAGCAGTTTTATCAATTGCTTCTAAAAACGCATCTAATTTACTGCAAGACCCAGTGAGTTCAATGGTGTAACTATTATCAGCAACATCGATGATTCGGCCACGGAAAATATCGCACATGCGCTTCATTTCATCTTTAAAGTTAGCACTTGCTTTCACTTTAACCAGCATCAATTCACGTTCGATGTACTTACCGTCATTTAAATCTAGCACTTTGACGACATCGACTAGTTTGTTCAGCTGTTTGATGATTTGCTCAATCACTTCGTCTGAACCAGCTGTCACAATCGTCATGCGCGATAGAGTCGGATCTTCAGTCACTGCAACAGTGAGCGATTCAATATTGTAGCCGCGTGCAGAAAATAAACCCGCGACACGTGATAACGCGCCAGCTTCGTTTTCCATTAATAGAGAGATAATATGTTTCATCTATATGTTCTTAATATTAAGTTTTAACATTTTTTTTTAAATTAGCTTAGCTATTAGTCCTCGTGCCGAGGTTTATTGTCTTTTTTAAGTACCATATCTGATAAGCCTTTGCCAGCCGCAATCATCGGAAACACGTTTTCGTCTTGGTCTGTAATAAAATCCATAAATACGAATTTGTCTTTTTTGGCGAAAGCTTCTTTTAATGCGCCTTCGACATCAGCAGGATTGGTGATTTTCATACCAACATGACCATAGGATTCAGCCAGTTTTACAAAGTTTGGCAAGCTATCCATATACGATTCTGAGTAGCGATTTTCGTAGAAAAACTCTTGCCACTGACGCACCATGCCCAAGTAACGATTATTCAACATAATCACTTTAATCGGTAAGCCATATTGCGCACAGGTAGAAAGCTCTTGAATATTCATTTGAATACTGCCTTCACCGGTTACACAGGCTACTTGCGCATTTTTGTCGGCAAATTGACAGCCCATTGCATACGGCAAGCCAACGCCCATCGTGCCCAAGCCGCCAGAATTGATCCACCGGCGTGGTTGATCAAATTTGTAATATTGTGCCGCCCACATTTGGTGTTGACCAACGTCAGATGTGACATAGGCCTCGCCCTTGGTGACTTCCCATAATTTCTCAATGACGTATTGCGGTTTAATCACAAGGTCTGAATTTTTGTACACCATGGATTTAACGCCACGCCATTCCTCAATTTGATTCCACCATGAGCTAATGTCGTTCTTAGTTTTCTCTAACGCTAAAACTTCGTTCATTTCAGTTAGCACAGATTGCACATGGCCAACAATCGGCACATCGACTTTTACGCGTTTAGAAATGCTTGATGGGTCGACATCAATATGAATAATCGTGCGTTTTTTACTTAAAAAATCTTTAGGATCGCCAATCACTCGGTCATCAAAACGTGCGCCAACTGCAATCAACACATCACAGTTTTGCATCGCCAAATTGGCCTCATAAGTTCCGTGCATACCTAGCATGCCAAGAAATTGTTTGTCACTTGCAGGATATCCACCCAAACCCATCAATGTACTGGTCACAGGATAATTGAGTGCGCGCGCTAATTTAACTAATTCTGGCGCGCCGTCGCCCAATACCAAGCCACCGCCCGTGTAAATCACCGGGCGTTTAGCTTCTAGCAGCAATTTAATGGCTTTTTTAATTTGCCCGCTGTGGCCTTTTAATACTGGGTTATACGAACGCAATTCCACTGTTTTTGGATAAATATATTCAGCCAAATGTGCGGTAATATCTTTAGGAATATCCACAACAACTGGGCCTGGACGGCCTGTGGCTGCGATATAAAACGCTTTTTTCATTGTGGCAGCAATGTCTTTAACATCTTTTACCAGAAAGTTATGTTTCACACATGGGCGCGTAATACCCACCATGTCAACTTCCTGAAAAGCGTCTAGACCAATGGCTGGAACGGCTACTTGGCCACTAATGACGACTAATGGAATTGAATCCATATAAGCGGTTGCGATACCAGTTACCGCATTGGTGGCGCCTGGACCGCTTGTTACCAAGGCGACGCCAACCGTGCCAGTCGCGCGTGAGTAAGCGTCGGCCGCATGCACAGCCGCTTGCTCATGACGCACTAATATATGCTTAAAGCCATTTTGCTTATAAATTTCATCGTAAATGTGCAGCACTGCGCCACCAGGGTAGCCAAATACAAATTTGACTTTCTCCTCGTTTAAGCAGCGAATGACAATTTCTGCGCCCGTAATGGTAGGATTTCCATTGGTTTGGTCACTACTGGCAGGTGTCGAATTATTATTTTGCGAATCCATAAAACCTTGATTTTTTACGATTAAATGTTGAACCCTAAACCTTAACCTTTTGAGCGCATTTGGTCAAGTTAGGTTGTTGATAAACAATTGAAAATGCGTGAAGATTAATTGACGCTAATCATCAAAATTACAATTAATAAAGATGTGGGCTAAATTTAAGAGTCGAGTGGAGGCGCCACTTTTAATAGTTCTTCAATGGTGGTTAATCCAGCCGCTACTTTTTCTGCGCCGTTTAACATTAATGGTTGCATGCCTTCTTGGTACGCCATGTTTCTGAGCATCGGCAAATCGGTATCATGCGTGATCAATTTGCGTAACTTAGGTGTAATGGTGAGCATTTCATAAATGCCGCTACGGCCTCGGAAACCTGTATTGCGACACTCTACGCAACCAACTGCTTTCATGGTGCCAGTTGGTTTGTTTGCTTTAAATGGGTGGGTGATGGATTTCCATTCTTCATCCGTGATTTCGTGCGGTGCTTTGCAGGCGGGGCAGAGCGTGCGCACAAGTCGTTGCGCCATAATGCCTAAAACGGTTGAGTGGATTAAGTACGATGCCACACCCAGATCTAATAAGCGGGTGACGGCTGAAGGTGCGTCGTTGGTATGCAAAGTGGAAAGTACCAAATGGCCCGTTAATGCCGCTTGTATCGCCATATCAGCGGTTTCGATATCACGAATCTCACCGACCATAATAATGTCCGGATCTTGCCGCATCAATGTGCGAATGCCATCTGCAAAATTTAGCCCAATATTAGTGGTGACTTGCATTTGATTAAAGGCTGGTTCCACCATTTCAATCGGATCTTCAACCGTACTTACATTCACTTCTGGCGTCGCTAATTGTTTGAGAGTGGAATATAAGGTGGTCGTTTTTCCTGACCCCGTTGGACCAGTGACCAAAATAATTCCATTGGGGCTTTTAGTCCATTGCGCCCATAAATCCGCTTGTTTTTTAGAAAAGCCTAATTGAATAAAGTCTTGCACGACAACATCGGGCGTAAAAATCCGCATCACTAGTTTTTCGCCAAATGCGGTTGGCATGGTGGATAAACGTAATTCGATTTCAACACCAGTATTACTGACGGTTTTGATACGGCCATCTTGCGGGCGGCGTTTTTCTACCATGTCCATACGACCCAAAAGCTTAATCCGACTGGTAATCGCATTCATAATATTTGAAGGTAATTGATAGACTTGATGTAGCACACCGTCAATGCGGAAGCGCATCGTGCCCATGTTGCGGCGTGGTTCTAAATGAATATCACTGGCGCGTTGCTCAAAGGCGTATTTAAACAACCAATCCACAATATTCACTACGTGTTGTTCATTGGCATCCAGATTTTTATCTTTACCTAGCTCAACCAATTGCTCAAAATTTTGTACGCCAACAATCTGGCCTGCTTTCGCTAAATTAGCTTGGTTAATAGACGTTGCTAGGTTATAAATTTCGGGTAGATAACGGTTAATTTCTAGCGGGTTAGCGAATACCAATTTGATGCGCATATTTAAAATACGCTCTAAATCGGGAATCCAATCCACTTGATAAGGCTCAGAAGTCGCTACAGTCGCTTCATCGCCTTTCACAGAAATCGGCATGATTCTCAGTCGTTCGGCATAGGCTTTTGAGACAATTTGTGCGGCAGAGCTAAAGTCAAGTTTAAGCGGATCTATATGATAAAAATCCAGCCCTGTTTGCGTTGCCAGCCAGCGACTTAAATAATCCACTGTCATTGCCTTATGTGGAGGACGTAAATCTTTCCATTTTTGTTCGCCAATCACCACCACTGGATGCAGATTTGAACTGTCAAGTTTGCGGTCTTTATACAGTTTTTCGGCTTGGGTTTTATCTAATCTGCCATCGTTAACCAGCATGCGCAATACGTCACCCAGGCTTAGCTTGGCTTTTGCGGCTGCTTTAATCACGCCAGATGATTTGCTCATGCCCTGGCCTGTATGCCTGCTTAAGTCTGAGTAGGTGGTTGGATTAGTAGGGGTGACTGTATTGGGTGGTTTAGTCATTCTTGCCTTATTTGGCGGTCTTAATTTGACTGCCTAGTTTAACTGCTCAATTTTAAAGCGTTTGATGTTGCATTGGCACACATTATTTTATTCTTAAGGATAAATCAATGGCACGTATATTTTTTGTTAAACCGCCAATTGAGATGCGATCAACGCCAGTTAGTGCAATCGCGCGGGCAGCGCTTAAATCAACACCGCCAGACGCTTCTAGTTTTGCGCGGCCAAGGTTTGCTGCCTTATTAATATCTACCGCTTTTCCCATCTCTTTTAAGCCAAAATTATCTAATAGGATACTGGTGGCGCCTGCATCCAATGCCTGCTTGAGCTGATCGCAATTTTCAACTTCTATTTGAATACTGGTGCTTGGGTGCTGCGTAATGGCTTGTGTTAAAGCCGCGTGAACGCTGCCTGCGGCTGCAATATGATTTTCTTTGATTAAAATGCCATCGTAAAGTGCTAGCCGTTGATTGGCACCACCGCCAACGGTTACTGCATATTTTTGTGCTAAGCGTAAGCCTGGAATGGTTTTTCGCGTGTCTAAAATTTGCGCTTTTGTGCCAGAAACTGCCATGACAAATTTGCGTGTTTGGGTTGCGACAGCAGAAAGCAATTGTAAAAAATTCAACGCGCAACGCTCAGCAGTCAGTAATGCACGCGCGTTACCCTTGATTTCGCATAACAATTGGTTTGCAGAAATTTTCTCACCTTCATTCACTAACCATTTAATTTGAATGCTTGCATCCACCTGCTTAAAGCAGGCGTTAACCCAATCGATGCCGCAGATAACGGCATCTTCACGCGTAATAATCGTAGCATGCGCTTTTTTATCAGCAGGAATAAGCGATGCTGTCAGGTCGCCGCTGCCGACATCTTCAGCGATAGCATGTTTAACATCTTGCTCGACTAAAGCATTAAAAGCGACTGAACCGTGCGGATACTGTTGTGTAAATAGAGGTGTGAGCATAATTCTATTATAATGCAGTCATCGTTAAACAAAGTACACCCATAATGAAGCTTTTATACACAGTTAACAGTCCTTATGCACGCAAAGTGCGAATCGTCGCGCTTGAAAAACATATTGACGTCGAATTGCAGCAAGTCGTTCTGACTGATCCAGACTGTCCTGTCAAAAATCATAATCCTTTAGGCAAAGTACCAGTGCTAGTATTGGATGATGGTGATAGTTTGTATGATTCCAAAGTAATTGTTGAATATTTAGATAATCGCACGCCGCTCGCACACTTAATTCCGACGGATCACAGCAGCAAAATTTGGGTGCGCCGTTGGGAGTCACTTGCAGATGGCATTTGTGATGCAGCTGTAGCAGCAACCATGGAAAGTCGTCGCCCGTCAGAGCAACAGATACAAGCTAATATTGATAAACAAACTGCTAAAGTTATGCTTGGCTTAGAGGTGCTTAACTTGGATATTACCAAGAAAAAATGGTGTGTGAATGAGACTTTTAGCTTGGCAGATATTGCCGTTGGTTGCATGTTAGGTTATGTGGACTTGCGCTTTAAACAGCTTAATTGGCAAGATAATTTTCCTAATCTTGCCAAGCACTACAGCGTGCTAATTAAACGACCAAGCTTCAAACAAACAATGCCAGTGGTCTAAAACTACTTCGAATAGCATTTTGTTTAATTAATAAACGATAGTTGATAATTAGCTTTTGCTTGTAATCTCATCTGCCAGTGTTGATAGTTGCGTTTTCTTGCGCATGCTCTGTCTTTCATTCAAGCGTTTTTGCGCGGCAACTGGAAAGTCGGTAAATCGAATCACATTGCCATCAATCAGAATGCTGATTAAGTCTTCCAGCACGCGCGCCAGTTGAATATCACTTTCGCGAAATGATGAATTTTTGGTCAGTGATTGTTCCAGAAATGCTAAGTATTCCTTGCTACTGTCTTCAACAAATACCCAGCCATTACCAAAACTCTCAGAATCACTCGCGGCGATTACAACGCCGCTTGCATTTTTAAATACGTAAGCCATATTTATTTTACCAATCAATAAAATTAAGGCAATTTTAGTACTTAATTTAGTATTAAGTCTGAAAATATTGGTAATGCGTATTTGTTTAAGCTGGTTTTGCTAATCCCAACTTAACGCGCCACCCGTTTGATATTCTGTTACGCGGGTTTCAAAGAAGTTTTTCTCTTTCTTCAAATCCATCATCTCACTCATCCACGGAAATGGATTTGTCGCACCTGGATACAGCACATCCAGACCAATTTGCTGACAACGGCGGTTTGCAATAAAACGCAGATACTCTTTAAACATGGTTGCATTCAATCCCAATACGCCGCGTGGCATTGTCGCTTCTGCATACTTATATTCAAGCTCAACACCGTGTTGCATCAAACCTTTTATTTCTTCACGGAATTCGGCTGTCCATAAATGTGGATTCTCTAGTTTGATAGTATTGATTACGTCGATACCAAAGTTGCAGTGCATCGATTCATCACGCAGAATATATTGATATTGTTCAGCTGCACCTTGCATCTTATTTTGGCGACCAAGCGCTAAAATCTGTACAAAGCCAACATAGAAAAACAAGCCTTCCATAATGCAGGCGAATACAATCAACGAGCGTAATAATTGCTGGTCTGCTTCAGGTGTCCCAGTTTTAAATTGCGGGTCAGTCAAAATATTGATGAATGGAATCAAAAAATCATCTTTGTCTTTAATGCTCGCCACTTCTTGGTAAGCATTGAACACTTCGGATTCATCCAAGCCCAAACTTTCCACAATATATTGGTAAGCATGCGTGTGAATAGCCTCTTCAAAACCTTGGCGCAGCAAATATTGGCGGCATTCTGGCGCGGTAATATGGCGATAAGTGCCTAGCACGATATTATTGGCAGCCAGCGAATCAGCGGTGGTGAAAAATCCTAGATTGCGCTTAACGATCAAGCGTTCATCATCCGTTAGCGCAGTGCTATCTTTCCACTGCGCAATATCGCGGCTCATCGACACTTCTTGCGGCATCCAATGGTTGGCGCAACCGGCTAAGTATTTATCCCAAGCCCAATGGTATTTAAAAGGTACCAGTTGATTCACGTCAGTTTGACCGTTAATCATCCGTTTATCTGAGGCGTTTACACGGCCTGAAATTGATGGTTGATTTGCGGCGACTGGTGCCACAGTACCGGCTGCTGATGTAGGCACTGCTTCTAATTTTTTCGCTACTGGCTCTACGTAAACTTCATCTTCAAATGAAAGCATATTGATTCCTTAAGTTCTTATTATTTATTGGCAAGATTCACATTCTGGGTTATCTATCGAACACATTTTCGGTGCTTCTTCTGGTGCATTGCTGCCTGAAGAAACCGCATTCAATTCACCACCAGAACCAGTCGATTTCTCTGCTGCTGTTGCACCTAAAGAGCGCAAGTAATAAGTGGTTTTTAATCCACGTTGCCAAGCTAATAAATACGTGTCATTGAGTTTTTTGCCAGAAGGAACTGCAAAGTACAAGTTCAGCGATTGCGCTTGGTCTATCCATTTTTGGCGCCGTGCTGCCGCTTCAATTAACCAAGTTGGGTCAACATCAAACGCGGTGGCATAAAGTTGTTTTAAATCCGCCGGTACGCGTTCAATTTTTTGCAGTGAGCCATCAAAATATTTCAAGTCAGATACCATCACCGTATCCCACAAGCCGCGCGTTTTTAAATCATTTACTAACTGCTCATTTACAATCGTAAATTCGCCAGATAAGTTAGACTTTACGTACAGGTTTTGATACTCCGGCTCAATACTGGCAGATACACCAACAATGTTAGAAATCGTTGCTGTCGGTGCAATCGCCACGCAATTTGAGTTGCGCATGCCGACTTTTTGAATACGCGTTCTCAGCGCATCCCAATCCAGCGTTTTGCTTCTGTCGACTTCCACATTGCCACCGCGTTCAGCTAGCAATAAATCTAATGTGTCTAACGGCAAAATGCCTTGATCCCACAAACTACCTTTAAAGCTGGAATACGCACCGCGCTCTTCTGCTAAAACAGTAGACGCGTAATAGGCGTTGTAGCAAACTACTTCCATTGCGCGGTCAGCAAATTCCACTGCTTCCATGCTTGCATAAGGAATACGCATCGCGTGCAGGCAATTTTGGAAGCCCATAATGCCCATACCGACTGGGCGATGACGTGTATTGGCGTTGCGCGCTTTACCAACTGGATAGAAATTGATGTCGACCACATTATCTAACATGCGCATGCCGACTTTAATCGTCGCTTGTATCTTGTCGTTATCTAACACTAAATTGCCGTTAACTTCGGTTAAATGTTGCAATAAGTTCACAGAACCTAGGTTGCAAACGGCGATTTCCGTGTCTGAAGTGTTGAGCGTGATCTCTGTACAAAGATTCGAACTATGCACTACGCCAACATGTTGCTGCGGCGAACGAATATTGCAGGGATCTTTGAACGTGATCCAAGGATGGCCTGTCTCAAATAACATCGAAAGCATCTTGCGCCACATTTGCAAGGCTGGGATTTTCTTGAATAATTTGATTTCACCGTTTTCAGCGCGGCGTTCATATTCCACATAAGCAGTTTCAAATGCTTTGCCATATTTATCGTGCAAATCGGGTACGTCAGATGGTGAGAATAATGTCCAGTCGCCTGCTTCAGTCACACGGCGCATAAATAGATCGGGAATCCAATGCGCTGTATTCATGTCGTGTGTGCGACGACGATCATCACCAGTGTTTTTGCGTAAGTCTAAAAACTCTTCAATATCTAAATGCCAGGTTTCTAAATAACCGCAGACAGCGCCTTTGCGTTTACCGCCTTGGTTAACGGCTACAGCGGTGTCATTTACCACTTTCAAGAATGGAATCACGCCTTGGCTTTTGCCATTGGTGCCTTTGATTCGTGCGCCCAATGAACGCACTGGCGTCCAATCATTACCTAAACCGCCTGCGTATTTTTGCAGTAAAGCATTTTCTTTAATGCCTTGGTAAATACCTTCAAGGTCATCGCTCACGGTGGTTAAATAGCAGCTGGATAATTGCGAATGCAATGTGCCGGCATTGAATAAAGTCGGCGTTGAGCTCATAAAATCAAACGTACTTAATACGTTATAGAACTCAATTGCGCGTGTTTCCCGGTCTATTTCATTAATTGCTAAACCCATCGCAACGCGCATAAAGAATATTTGCGGTAGCTCAATACGGCGTTCTTCAATGTGTAAAAAGTAGCGGTCATACAAGGTTTGAATGCCTAAGTAGCCAAACTGGAAATCGCGTTCTTTTCTAATTGCCGCCGCTAATTTGCTTAAATCGAATTGGGCTAAACGCTGGTCTAGTAATTCTGCGTCAATACCCATTTTGATATAACGCGGGAAATATTCAACGTAATGCGCATCCATTTCGGCATGGCTCACACGCTCACACAAAACTTCAGCGCGCACTAAATCCAGTTGCAAACGGGCTGTCACATAATTGTAGGCAGGCTCGGTTTCAATCAAACTACGTGCCGATAGAATCAGCGCTTTATACACTTCCGTAAATGGAATGCCATCGTACAAATCGCGCACAGCTTGCTCAACCACTACATTTGCGTCAACAGCATTTCCTAAGTTTAGACAAGCTTCGCTGACCATCGCAGTCAATTCTTTGATATTCAACGGCGTTAATTTGCCATTAATATTTACATTAAGTGCATGCTCAGGTTCGGCACTAACATGACTGGCTTTTTCAGCGGCGCGTTCTGCGTTGCGTTTTTCACGGTAAAGCACGTATGCACGCGCTACATCGTGATTGCCATTGCGCATCAACGCCAATTCTACTTGGTCTTGAATATCTTCAATATGGATAGAACCGCCAGCAGGTAAACGGCGGCTTAATGCGTTATTTACCAATTGGCTCAGTGTGACGACTTGATCGCGCACACGCTGCGAAGCCGCGCTTTGATTGCCTTCCACCGCTAAAAAAGCTTTGGTGATGGCGATAGAAATTTTATCAAGATTAAACGTGACAGCAGCGCCATTTCGGCGAATCACTTGCAGCGTAGGTAATGAAGTGGATTGTGCTGAATCAGCAGTTGGTGATGGTCGGATATCATCCATTTTGGTTTTCCCTTTTTAATAAAGGGCAGGTTCGCTTTACTTAACACATTTTTTTAATCAAAAATGTGTAACTAAAAACAGCATGGTAGAAAGTCAAAAAAATGACTTTCCATCTGCCGAGGACACCCCGCCTCAAACGTTATAAAAAATAGTTTTGCATCTTATTTAAGTTTTATTCACTTAAAATTGGATAGCAAAAAATGCACACGGCAGGTCTTCTGGCTTTCAGGTCTTCATCATTTTGTTAGCCTTCCCGAGTGGATTTTTACATCCAAACTCAGTGGCAAAAGAGACACAAAATGACTCGCTGATTACAGCTGCGGGGGCAGCCCCGGAATTGAAGTCTGCGAGCTAATCATTAACTCTACAAACTTCGCACCGGATTCCCTTTTATCTCAAATTTCGACTGAAATTTGAGAACCGTATGTAAAGACTATAACGCAATATGGTGGGGTATTTCAACACTTAAAACACAATATATTGATAAATTTTTAATTTATTATCTATATGTATGTTTTATAAGACTTTTTATTTCAGCAGTGATTATGCTGTTTGCGCAAGTTTTACTCTTAATGTTTTAGCAACACTAACCATGTTTTGCAATGCAAGTTTGGTCTCATCCCAACCGCGGGTTTTAAGGCCGCAATCAGGGTTAATCCAAAGTCGCTCTGCAGGAACCACTTCAAATGCGCGTTGCATCAATTTTTCCATCGCCTCGATACTTGGCACACGTGGTGAGTGAATGTCATACACACCAGGCCCAATTTCATTTGGATAAGAAAATTCACCAAAGCCATCTAATAATTCCATCGCCGAACGTGAGGTCTCAATAGTGATAACGTCCGCATCCATCGCCGCAATCGCTGGCAAAATATCATTAAATTCCGCATAGCACATATGTGTGTGAATCTGCGTATCGTCTTTGGCAACACTGGCAGAAAGCTTGAATGCGCGCACAGCCCAAGCCAAATAATGCGCCCAAGCGGCTTTTTGCAACGGCAAACCTTCACGCAAAGCGGGTTCATCGATCTGAATAACCGCGATACCGACATTTTGTAAATCATTCACTTCATCGCGAATCGCCAACGCTAATTGTAAAGCAGTGGTTTCGCGTGGTTGGTCATCGCGCACAAAAGACCATTGCAGCATAGTGATCGGACCAGTCAACATGCCTTTTACTGGGCGCGTAGAAAGCGATTGTGCAAAACGTGCGGTATCAACGGTCATTGGATGCGGCCGATAAACATCACCAAAAATAACCGGCGGTTTAACGCAACGCGAACCATAACTTTGCACCCAGCCATTTTGCGTAAACACATAACCAGCCAGCTGTTCACCAAAAAATTCCACCATATCGTTACGCTCAGCTTCGCCATGTACCAACACATCCAAGCCGATTTCTTCTTGTTGCGCGATGGCATAAGCGATATGCGATTCCATATCTAGCGCATATTTATCCTTGCTGATTTCGCCTTTTTTAAAGGCTGCGCGGCTGGCGCGTATATCTGGAGTTTGCGGAAATGAACCGATAGTCGTCGTCGGCAATAACGGCAAATTCAAACGCGCACGCTGCGTAATTTGGCGAATATTAAATGTGCTTTCGCGATTCTCATTCAAATCATCTAACGCAATAATGCGCGCTTTTACATCGGCATTATGCACGCGCGCGGATTGATTGCGCGAGGCGATTGCGGCGCGTGAAATGTTTAATTCTTCTGCCACAGAATCAACGCCGTGATTCAATGCTTTGGCAATCGTTTTTAACTCAATGAGTTTTTCATCCGCGAACGCCAGCCAAGATTTAATCTCTGCATCTAATTTCACTTCGTGTTGCAATGTCACTGGCGTATGCAATAGCGAACAGCTTGGTGCGATCCATAAACGCTCGCCCAATCGCTGTGCCCAAGGTTCTAGCAAAGCCAGGGCTTTATCTAGATCTGTGCGCCAAATATTACGACCATCAATTATGCCGGCTGATAATATCCAATAACTCGGAATCGTATTGACCCACGGACCTAATTGCTCTGGCGCGCGCACCAAATCCAAGTGAATGCCATCAACAGGCAAAGTTGCAATCAAACCTTGATAGCGCGAAATATTGGCAAAATAAGTGGTTAACAATAACTTTGGGCGAGAAATCCTAAACCACGCATAAGCGCGCTCAAAAGCTTTCAGCCAAGCGTCATCTAAATCCAGCGCAAAAATCGGTTCGTCAATCTGCAACCATTCGATTTTTTTAGCATGTAATTCCTGCAATAAATGCGCATATTGTTGCGCTAGGTTATCCAGTAAATCTAACTTATTCACGCCGCGCGCTTTGCTTAAATACAGAAAACTCACTGGGCCAAGAAGCACAGGTTTCACGTTTTTGGAAAGTTTTTGTGCTTCATCTATTTGGTTTAAAAAATCATGCGCGTTGATTGAAAACTGCGTATCGGCATTTAATTCTGGCACGATATAGTGATAGTTCGTATCGAACCATTTGGTCATTTCCATCGCTGGCTGCTCTAAATTACCGCGCGCTAATGCAAAATAAGCGTTTTCGGGTGAAATACTTTTTTCACCAAAAGGCAATTTAGCAAAACGTTTTGGCTGTGCGCCGAATAAAACCGTGTGATCCAACACGTGATCGTATTGCGAAAAATCATTGCTCGTTACAAAGGCTAAGTCGGCATCTTGCTGTTTCTGCCAATGCGTTGCGCGTAGGTTTGTTGCTGTAGTTTGCAAATCTTCAGATGAAGATTCTCGACGCCAGAACGATTCCAGTGCAAATTTCAATTCACGTTTTGCGCCAACGCGCGGATAACCCAAAATATGGGCTTTAACTGTTTTTGTTGTCATTTTAACTACCTAAATATTCAGTAAATTTTTGTGTTAACTAAAATTGTGTTAATTCAATGCATTCATAGAAATGCATTTATCAATCGTGGCGTGCATTGTGTAACGCTGAAATTATTTAATAAAGCGAAAGTTTTTGTGATAAATTTGAATTAAATTCATACCTAAAAAATAGAGCCAGTTAAATATGCTAGAAATACGTCACTTAAAATCGCTTAAAGCCATTGCAGAAACAGGAAAATTGGGCTTGGCTGCAGAACGTGTTTTTCTAACGCAATCTGCACTTTCTCACCAAATACGCGCGCTGGAAACGCATTATGCAATCACGCTTTTTCAGCGCAGCGCACAAGGTTTGCGCTTTACGCCAGCGGGGCAGCGGCTGTTGGATTTAGCCAATGAATTATTACCGCTGATTGATAAAGCTGAACGTGATTTGATTCGGCTGAAAAGTGACCAATCGGGCGAATTAAGAATCGTGCTGGAATGCCATACCTGTTTTGATTGGCTAACGCCGGTAATGGATGCATTCAGGCGCGCTTGGCCAGAGGTGGAAATAGATCTGGTGGCTGGATTTCATAGCGACCCTTGGCACTTGTTGCATGAAGGCAAAGCAGATGTGGTGATTGGTGGCTTGCCAAATGCACTATCTGAAAAAAATAGCAGCTTAAATCATCTGCCATTATTTAAGTTTGAGATTATGGCGGTGCTTCCTACCGACCATATTTTGCGCAATAAAACACGGTTAACTGCGCAGGATTTTAGCGATGAAACCTTAATTACTTATCCAGTGCCAGAGGATCGCATTGATGTCATCAAGCAAGTATTAAAGCCAGCGGAAATTCAATTCAATCGTCGCACAGCCGAATTGACCATTGCAATAATGCAGTTAGTCGCCAGTCGACGTGGATTGGCGGCATTGCCTAGCTGGGGCATTCAGAGCTATGTACAACATGATTATGTGCTTGCTAAACCGATTGGCGCGAAAGGTTTGTGGTCGGAGCTATATGCAATCGGCACCAATGAAATGATGGCGCGGCCTTATGCCAAAGATTTAGCGCGCATCATTCGCGATGTTTGTGCTGAAAAATTGCAGGGCATTAAATTGTTGTGATGGCGATTTAAACGCATCAACTTTCGGCATTAAATCGCGTTGTCACAAAACCGTCATCAAAAATCACTATTCTCTATTTAATTAAGTTAATTAAATATCGAGATTTAAAATGAATTTAAATGACGCAGAAGTCATGGAACGTATTCACAATGACTTAATCGATAGTTTGGATGAAGAATTAGAGCTAGAGTTAGAAGACAACCACTTAGATGCGCTCTCAGGCAATGATGCTAATCGTAGCAAAGAGTATCGCCGCACCTATTTTAAAGAGTTATTTCGCCTGCAAGCCGAACTGGTGAAATTACAAGACTGGGTTGCAGAAACTGGCCACAAAGTGGTGATTATTTTTGAAGGCCGCGATGCAGCAGGCAAGGGCGGGGTGATTAAGCGTATTACACAGCGGCTGAATCCGCGTATCTGTCGTGTTGCCGCATTACCCGCGCCCAATGAACGTGAACGCACGCAATGGTATTTTCAGCGTTATGTTTCCCACTTACCTGCCGCTGGCGAAATGGTCTTGTTCGACCGCAGTTGGTATAACCGCGCGGGTGTCGAGCGTGTGATGGGTTTTTGTGATGACGCGCAATATGAAGAGTTTTTCCGCTCAGTGCCAGACTTTGAAAGAATGCTGGTTCGCTCAGGCATTCAAGTCATTAAATACTGGTTTTCCATTTCAGATGAAGAGCAGCATCTACGCTTTTTAGGCCGCGCGCACGATCCGCTTAAACAATGGAAACTGAGCCCAATGGATTTGGAATCGCGCCGTCGTTGGGAGCTTTATACCAAAGCCAAAGAAGTGATGCTAGAGCGCACGCATATTGAAGAAGCGCCGTGGCATATTGTAGAAGCCGTTGATAAGAAAAAAGCGCGGCTTAACTGTATTCACCATTTGCTCAACCAAATGCCCTACGAAGAAATAAAACGTCCCATTATTGAGCTACCACAACGCGAGCATCATGACGATTATGTGCGTCAGCCAGTGCCGCAGAGTATGTTTGTACCCGAAGTTTATTAAGTTGTGCGCCATGCAAACACCATGCAAGTAGTTGTCATCAATTCATCATCAACATTGCTAATACTACTTTATAGCTTGGCAACTCAAACAATCAAATGTAAATCAATTTTTTAGGAGTCACTCATCATGAGCTCAGTCGCCTCATCCGCAAATACAGCCAGATCATCCAGGCCCAATTTAGACAGCAAACCCAGCAAAGTCACCATATTCGTTTTTATTGGTTTGCTGCTTGGTGGCTTGATATTTACCGCTTTTAGTTTGATGCATGATGTAACGGAAACTGGCGCAGTCACAACCACCTATTTGCCATTCATTTTGTTAGGCGTGGCGTTGATTATTGCACTGGCTTTTGAGTTTGTGAATGGCTTTCATGACACTGCAAATGCAGTCGCCACCGTCATTTACACACACTCCATGCCGCCGAATGTCGCCGTGGTTTGGTCAGGCGTGTTTAACTTTTTAGGTGTGCTATTTTCTAGTGGCGCAGTGGCTTTCGGTATTATCGCCTTGCTGCCAGTTGAGCTAATCTTACAAGTTGGCGCGGGTTCTGGTTTTGCGATGGTATTTGCTTTACTGATTGCCGCTATTATCTGGAATTTAGGCACATGGTTGCTTGGTTTACCCGCTTCATCATCACATACTTTAATTGGTTCGATTATCGGCGTAGGTGTTGCAAATGCGTTGATGCACGGCCGCGATGGCACCAGCGGCGTGGATTGGGCGCAAGCGACTAAAATCGGTTATTCGTTATTACTTTCACCGATGATTGGTTTTGTGATTGCCGCGCTACTGTTATTGGCGCTAAAAGTATTGGTTAAAAATAAAGAGTTGTACGAAGAGCCAAAAGGCAATAAACCGCCACCAATTTGGATTCGCAGCCTGTTAATTCTTACCTGTACTGGCGTATCGTTCGCACATGGATCTAATGACGGACAAAAAGGTATGGGTTTGATCATGCTGATTTTGGTTGGTACCGTGCCAATGGCTTACGCACTAAACCGCGCCATGCCAGTCGATCAAATGACGCAATTTGTGGCGGTTGCACAAGTAACGCAACAATCAATCATCTCTGTCGCACCGGCTAAATCTCCTGTAGACCCACGCCATACTTTGTCTGAATACGTACGAACTAAAACCGTTACGCCAGAAGTGTTGCCTGCTTTGGCCGCCGTAACAGGCATTATTGGCGCGCAAGTAAAAGAGCATGGTTCGTTTTCACGTGTGCCTGCCGAAGTTGTTGGCAACGTGAGAAACGATATGTATTTGGCCTCAGAAACCATTCGTTTTTTGGATAAAGACAAAGCGGTAACGTTTAGCCCCGATACAAAAGCCAACTTAACTGCGTTCAAAAAGGAGTTGGATAAGGCCACAAAATTCATTCCGCTGTGGGTTAAAGTTGCAGTGGCCATCGCTTTAGGGCTTGGCACAATGGTCGGGTGGAAGCGTATTGTGATTACCGTTGGGGAAAAAATCGGTAAGACGCATCTCACTTATGCACAAGGTGCATCGGCGGAACTGGTTGCCATGTCGATGATTGGTGCAGCGGATGTATTTGGCCTGCCGGTTTCTACCACACATGTGCTTTCTTCCGGTGTTGCAGGTACGATGGCGGCAAATAAATCTGGCTTACAAATGTCTACCATTCGTAATTTACTGACTGCTTGGGTGTTAACTCTGCCAATGGCTATGCTGCTTTCTGGTAGCTTGTATTGGGCATTTTCACACATGTTTTAATTAGAAAGCTGTCATGCAAAAGCTGCAAGAGGCTTGATATGTTCAAGTGCTTGCAGCTTTTATTTTTACAGAAATTGCGAATAGTTAACCACGCCTGCAATCGAAAACTTTATATGTAAATCAAATAAGGCTACACTTAAATATTACATTGCAAAAAAATCAAAAGTAAACTCACCATGCAACTTCCCAGCAAATATATCGCCCTCACATTACTGATTACAGGCTTGCTTTCAGCCTGTGATAAAGCCAAAGAATCGGTGACTGAACCAGCTGCGCAATCGGCTAACTCAACTGACACTAATCCAGCAACAAACCTGCCAGAAAAAAAGTACGATGCAGAAGTGATTAACTTTGAAGGTTTTGGCCCCGCTAAATTTGGTGATAACGAAGAGTTAGTGCGCATGTCATGGGGGCCTCCGCTGAATGCCAGCAAACCTGCCGTAGGCGCGACTTGCTATTATTTATATCTAGATCCAAAACCTGAAAATCATCAAGAAATTGCCTTTATGTTTGAAGATGGAAAGTTTGTGCGCTATGACGTGGATGACCCCAAATGGGTTGCGCCAGGCAATATTGTGGTGGGCGATACCATGGATAAAGTGCTGCAAGCCCACGCAGGGCATATTCAAAACCAACCACATAAATATATTGAAGGCGCACATACTTTAGTTGTGACGCCACTCGAGAAATCTAATGCGAGTTTGATTTTTGAAATAGATGCAAACAACATCGTCATCAATTGGCGTATTGGTGTATCGCCGCAAGTGTATTATGTCGAAGGTTGTAGTTAACTAGCTGTGGTTTAAGGCGCAGATTGAACAAAGCTTCATAACCCACATCTCTAAAATTCGGAATCGAGATCAATGATGACAAACCTCAAAGCTGCTTATCTAGCGATGCTGCCACTTTTAATGCTATGTGCCTGTGCAAAACCAAGCACCGCAACAACAAACTCTACGCAAAATACTTTATCACCCGCACAAATAGTCAACAAAATTTGGCAAGTAGAAGACATTAACCAGCGTGGAATCATTGATAACGCACACGTCACGTTAATGTTTGGCGATGATAATCGCATCTCAGGCAAATCTGGCTGCAACAATTACTCTGGTAGCTACACTTTAACTGGCAATAAACTAGCCGTTATTCCACCGATGATAAGTACCAGGATGATGTGCCCACCGGCATTAATGCAACTAGAAAACGAATATATCGCCATATTAAGCACAGCAGAGAAAGTGGAGTTGTCAGCCATGGGCGCACTGATTATGACTAGCCAAAACGGCAAAACCATTACGTTCATGACGAATGATGCTGTTAAGGCAGAGGTTGAAAAATAACCTATTGATTAATATGAATTTTTAAAGTTGTAGTGACGGTAATGCGAGAGAATTTACTGCATTATTACGGGTTAATTATATGGCGCCAGTAATAATCCCGCCGCCTAGGCAAACATTGCTTTCATACACCACCGCGGATTGGCCTGGTGTAATCGCCCATTGTTTCTGGCCAAATTTAACGGTTACTTCTTCACTGTTTAAGGCGTCAATTTCACAGGGTGCATCTGGTTGGCGATAACGTGTTTTGGCAGCGTAAACCCAGTTGGTGATGGGCTCTTCATCATCTATCCATGTCAATTGGCTGGCTTTTAAACCGTCGTTAAGCAATAGCGAATGTTCATGCCCTTGCACCACAATTAACTCATTTTTAAGCATGTCTTTTGCAGCAACAAACCAAGGTTCGCCATTACTATCACGGCTACCACCAATTTTTAAACCTTGGCGTTGACCAAGCGTGTAATACATCAAGCCTTCGTGCTGACCGACCAATTTTCCTTCAGCATTTTTAATATCGCCTGGTTTTTTCGGTAAATAGCGTTGTAAAAACTCTTGAAACGGCCGTTCGCCAATAAAGCAAATACCAGTAGAATCTTTTTTCTCTGCATTGATTAAACCTGCTTGGCGGGCAATTTCGCGCACTTCGCGTTTTAAATGTTTACCCAGCGGAAACAATGTTTTGCTCAATTGCGCTTGATTTAAGCGATACAAAAAATAGCTTTGATCTTTGCTGCCATCATCAGCTTTCAGCAGTTGAAATAGCCCAGGTTTAAGTGGGTTTTCGCGTACTTGTGCGTAATGGCCGGTGGCGATTAAATCGGCGCCCAAACTCATGGCGTGATCTAGAAATGCCTTAAATTTAATTTCAGCATTACATAAAATATCCGGGTTCGGCGTGCGGCCAGCTTCGTATTCGCTTAAAAAGTTGGCAAATACACGATCTTTATATTCGGCGCTAAAATTTACCGCTTCAATATCAATACCAATCTTGTCGGCGATTGAAACCGCATCAATTAAATCTTGCTTGGAAGAGCAATATTCATCATTGTCGTCGTCTTCCCAGTTTTTCATGAAAAGACCGACCACATCGTAACCTTGTTGTTTTAGTAATAGGGCAGTGACGGATGAATCGACGCCACCAGACAACCCAACAACGACTCTTTTTTTACTCATAAGTTAGTAATCACTTCTAGCGGGTAGCTTGTTCCGCTTAAATAATCTTCAATACAGGTTAACACTTGTGGGCTGCGCGTTAATGCTGATTTTTCACGAATTTCGTCAACTGTCATCCACACGGCGCGAATAATGCCATCGTCTAATTCTTGTTCAGGGTAGTGCGCGCCAACCTTGCCAATGAAGGCAAAACGTAAATAAGTGGTATCGTTATGCGGGTGTTTCCAATGGTAAACGCCCAGCAATGCAGAGGGCGTAAAATCATAAGCGGATTCTTCTAAAGTTTCGCGAATCACGGCTTGGATAAGTGTTTCGTTATCTTCTAAATGCCCAGCTGGCTGATTGAAGCGATTGCCACGATCGGTAGTTTCTTCAACCAGCAAGAACTTGCCATTTTGTTCGACAATCGCGGCTACTGTTGAATTCGGTTTAAATTGTGGTATTTTCACAAGCGTGCTTTGTTTTGATTAAGCGACTATTTTACCTAAAAAAGCGTGATTGGTCGTTAAAAGCATCATTGATCGTAAGCTCAAGTGCTTCTAATTTTAGTTGACTGCCAATTGTGGAAACAAACCGATTAAGCCATGCGCGATAAACTCTACCGCCATGGCCGCCAAAATTAGCCCCATTAAACGCGTGATGATGTTAATGCCAATCGTGCCAAGTCGTTGCGTAATGCCATCCGATAGTTTGAGTACTAGCCAAATGATCGTTGTCACCAATGCGACAGGAATCACCAATGAAAGGTGACCCAATAAAGTAGGTTGTTGTTGCGCGCTTAAAATCATGCTGGAAATCGCACCTGGCCCGGCAAGCAGTGGAATGCTTAACGGCACGATGGCAATCACTTCACGCTCCGCCATGCTTTGTGCTTCTTCAGCGGTTTGACGTGTGCCGCCTTGTTTGCCATGCATCATTGAGATGGAAATAAGCATGATTAAAATACCTCCACCGACTTGAAACGATGGAATAGAAATACCGAAAAAATTCAAAATACCATCGCCAATAAACGCAGCAGCACATAGCACAATGAATACGGTAATTGCCACTGTGCGCGCAGTTTGGGCGCGGTCAGGCTTGCTCCAGCCATCGGTCGCGCTAATGAAAATTGGCAAACTACCAATAGGGTTCACAATTGCCAGCAATGCAATAGTGATTTTGAGTAAATAAGTAAAATCTTGGCTAAGTAAATCTATCATTTCAATCAGTCAGTGAATATTTTGGCGTTTGTGAATGATAAAGCCTTTGTTAGTATCTGGTATGTTAAATTAAATGGGCAAGTTGATGCAGATTAATCCTTCAAGACAAATCATACTCGCCTCGCAAAGTCCGCGGCGTGTGGCGATATTAAAACAAATGGGTATTGATTGTATCGTGATGCCGGCTGATATTGATGAATCGCAGATAGCGGATGAAACGCCAGCGGGCTATGTGTTGCGCTTAGCAAAAGAAAAAGCATTGGCAGTCTTTAATAGAATCAATAAGCTTAATAAAATAAATGGCCAATATGCAAATATGCCTATTTTGGCAGCAGATACGACGGTGGCTTTAGAAAATACGATTTTTGGCAAACCAGAAAATGATGCAGATGCGATACAAATGCTCAAGCAATTATCTGGCACACAACATCAAGTGCATACGGCGGTGGCAGTGGTTTTAAATCAGCAAATTGAATTGGCATTAAACACCACATTGGTCGAGATGATGCCGCTTAGCGATGCTATGATAGCGGCGTACATTGCCACTAACGAGCACAGCGATAAGGCGGGCAGCTATGCGATACAAGGCTTGGCGGGCAATTGGATTAAACGCATTGATGGCAGTTACACCGGCGTGATGGGTTTGCCTGTGCATGAAACTGCGATGCTGTTAAATAAAATTGGTTTTTAAATAGATTAAGTTCTATAGACTTTCAAATACGAATAAAAAGATAAGGTAAGCAATTGGGACAAGAGATATTAATTAACGTAACGCCACAAGAAACACGGGTTGCCGTACTAGAGCAAGGCATCGCCCAAGAGCTGCATATTGAACGCAGCTCGTCACTTGGTATTGTGGGCAATGTGTATCGCGGCAAAGTATGTCGTGTGTTGCCTGGCATGCAATCTGCGTTTGTCGAAATTGGCTTGCAGCGCGCCGCCTTTTTACATGCTGCGGATATTATGGACTGCCATATTGATGGCGAGCCGCAAACTGACCGCCCGATTCAAGATGTGTTGCGCGAAGGCCAATCGATTATTGTGCAAGTGATTAAAGAGCCAATTGGCACCAAAGGTGCGCGCTTAACGACAGAAGTAAGCATAGCAGGACGCTTTTTAGTATTTTTGCCGCATCAAGAACACATTGGTGTTTCACAACGAATTGAAGATGAAACAGAGCGCGAAATGCTGCGTAATCGCTTATTAGGTTTGTTGCCTGAAAAACGTTCTGGCGGCTTTATTATTCGCACCATGTCAGAAGCTGCTTCTGACCAAGAATTGCTAGCCGATATCGAATATCTGCAAAAAGTGTGGGCAAAAATTCAGTTAGATAGCCAATCGGCAGGTGAGCGTTCATTGGTATTTTATGATTTAAGCCTGCCACGGCGTATTCTAAGAGATGTGGTGAATGAGCAAACCGTGAGCATTCGCGTGGACTCCAAAGAAACATACAATCAGTTAAAAGAATTTGCTGAGTTGTACGTAGCTAAAGCGGTAAAACCCTTGTATCACTATCAAGGCGAGCGGCCGATTTTTGATTTTTATAATATTGAAAAAGAAATCGAACGCGCACTTTCGCGCAAAGTGGAGTTGAAATCTGGCGGTTATTTGATTTTTGACCAAACCGAAGCATTAACGACAGTGGACGTGAATACAGGTAGTTTCGTTAGCGGTAAAAACTTATCTGACACCATTTTTAAAACCAATTTAGAAGCGACGCAATGTATTGCGCGGCAATTAAGGCTACGTAATTTGGGCGGCATTATCATCATCGACTTTATTGATATGGATGAAGATAGCCAGCGCGAAACTGTATTGGAAGAGCTTAAAAAAGCGGTTGAGCTAGACCGCGCACGGACGAGCGTTAATGGCTTTACTTCACTTGGCTTGGTGGAAATGACGCGAAAACGCACCAGAGAGAGTTTGGCGCATTTGTTATGTGAACCTTGCGATGTGTGCCAAGGGCGCGGCGAACATAAGACGGCGCAAACGATTTGCTATGAAATTATGCGTGAATTGCTACGCGAATCGAAACAGTTTAATGCCAAAGAATTCAAAGTGATTGCCTGCACGCAAGTGATTGATATGCTGCTAGATGAAGAATCGCAAAGCTTGGCAAACTTATCGGATTTTATTAACAAACGCGTGACTTTGCAGCCTGATAACCAGTATGCGAGGGAAGCGTTTGATATTATTTGGATATAACGATTAAGTCACTCAAGAGAGTTGGCTGAGTGACTTAATGTGATTAACGAATAATTTGTGCGAATTATCTTAGGTGTAATGATTTTTATATCAGAGTTTTCGCAACAATCTAGCTAACTAAAAAGCCCAAGTAATTGCATCTCTAATGTTTTAAACACTGAAATATTCACCATTTGTAATAAAACAAGCGCAACCAATGGCGAAAAATCAATGCCACTGGCGCTTGGAATAACTTTGCGTATCGGGCCTAAAATGGGTTTTGTTAAGGCATCTAAAACCCCAGCAATCGGCGTGTAAGGATTCACCCAGCTTAAAATAACCTGCAATAAAATGGCGTAAAAAAATACATCCAAAGCGGTATGCAGTACGCCAAGAACACTCAAGCCCACAAAACCTATCCAAACGCCGTCACCTGCCACAAACAGTGGAAAATTGCGCAACATCAATAAGCTTATTTGCAATATTAATTGAGTGATTAAAGCTAAAAATAGTGTGGATAAATCGATCTTTTTGAAGCTGGGAATCACTTTTCTGGCAGGTTTAACCGCGAAATCTGTGAGCGTCATCACCATCAAACCAAGCGGGTTACCAAAAGGCACTCTTAATAATTGCATAAAAAAACGCAGCAAAAATACCAGGGTTAATAAATTTAAAACAGTAGAGAGTAGAAATTGTAGTGCGGTTGTTAACATGAACAATTGCCTTAATTTGAGGTTGTTAAATCTGTGCTTATTAAGTTTACAGTTGCTTAATCCTGGCCTAACTCATCACCTAAAGTTTTTGCGCGCTGATAGGCTTTTTGCGCGGCCAAGGTAATCGCTTGTTTGACATGTGAACTTTCTAAGCTCAATAAGCCTTGTTCGGTGGTGCCGCCTTTTGATGTGACTTGTGTACGCAGTATGTCGATTGACGTTGTGCTTGCATCGGCCAGTAAGCTTGCTCCCTTAAAGGTGGCAATGCTCAATTGTTTGGCTTCAGCATCGCTTAAGCCCAATTCAAGCGCTGCTGCTTGCAGTGCCTCAATTAAATAAAACACATAGGCAGGGCCGCTGCCAGAAATCGCAGTAACCGCGTCCAGTTTTTCTTCAGAATCTAACCATAATGTACTGCCTGCCGCTTTGAGGATTTGGTCTGCCAGCGCAATATGTTTTTCGGATACATTAGGCAAAGCGTACAAACCCGTTACCCCAGCTTGAATCTGTGCTGGCGTGTTGGGCATGGCGCGAATAATTGTTGGGTAATTGCCTAGCCAGCGGCTCAAATCGCCCAAACGAATGCCAGCGGCGATTGAAATCACCAATTGCGTGGTTAAAATAGATGCTAATGTTTTCGCCAGTGCAGGTAATTGTTGCGGTTTAATCGCCAGTACGATGGCATCGTAATTATGCACATGAGTTAGTTCTGCACTTACTTGTACGCCCAATTGTTCTAATTGTCCCCATTTGCTGGCATCGCGTTCAATCACCAAAATGTTTGACATGGCGACTTGTTTACTTTTTAACCCCACAATAAGGGCATAAGCCATGTTGCCGCCACCGATAAAAGCTAGTTTCATGCGTTGATTCTCATTAGTTGGTTGATTTTAGTTAATTAATTAAGCTTGTTCATGTAGGCATAGATCGCGCGCCAAATAGGGCGGAGCCAATACGCACTATGGTAGCACCTTCGTGAATCGCGGCAACATAGTCCTCAGACATGCCAATCGATAAAGTATCGATTTCAAAACCTTGTTGCTGTAAGTTTTTATACGCGGTATGCACAATTTTAAATTGAGCGCATTGTGTCGCGTAATCGGCAGCCGGTGCTGGAATCGCCATTAAGCCACGCAGTACTAGATTAGGCATGGTGTTAATGGCATTTGCCAGCGCAATTATTTCGGCTAAATCTGTGCCGCTTTTTGTGGACTCTTCACTGCTATTGATTTGAATGCACACATTTAATGGCGGTAGCGAAGGCGACCTTGCGCTGGAAAGTCGCTCTGCAACTTTAAGCCTATCCACCGAATGCACCCAATCAAAATGCTGTGCTATCAGCTGGGTTTTATTGCTTTGAATAGGGCCAATAAAATGCCATTCAATATTTAAATCGCGTAGTTGCTGCTGTTTGTTAATGGCTTCTTGCACATAGTTTTCGCCAAAAGCACGTTGCCCAGCTAAATATGCGCTACGCAATTTATCGGCAGATTGCGCTTTACTCACGGCGAGTAATTGCACGTTATCCTTTCGGTTGGCGGATGTTAGGGCCGCGCGAATATTTGCTTGAATCGCTTGCAAGGAATCGGCAATTATGGTCATAATTCAAACACTTTAAACAATTAGTTTAATGTACTTTATGAAGTTTCATCTTCAACGTTTACACAAGCCTAAATTATAGCAGGAGCCGCAAGTGGATATTTCAGATTTACTGGCCTTTTCGGTTAAGAATAAAGCATCAGATTTACACTTGTCCGCAGGCTTGCCACCGATGATTCGCGTACATGGCGACATTCGTAAGATCAATGTTCCGGCATTGGATCATACGCAAGTGCATGGCATGGTGTACGACATTATGAATGATGGGCAACGTAAGGTTTATGAAGAAACGTTGGAGTGTGACTTCTCATTTGAGATACCGAATTTAGCGCGTTTTCGTGTGAATGCGTTTAATCATAATCGCGGTTCTGGTGCGGTATTTAGGACGATTCCTTCTAAAATATTAACCTTAGAGCAATTGAATTGCCCTGCGATTTTTAAAGAAATTGCCAATACGCCACGCGGTATCGTGCTGGTAACTGGTCCTACTGGCTCAGGTAAGTCGACCACTTTAGCGGCGATGGTGGATTATATTAATGAAAACGAAATGGGGCATATTCTAACCGTAGAAGACCCAATCGAGTTTGTACACACGTCCAAAAAATGTTTGATCAACCAACGTGAAGTTGGACCACATACCTTGTCTTTTCAAAATGCGTTGCGTTCTGCACTACGTGAAGACCCAGACGTGATTTTGGTGGGAGAGATGCGCGATTTGGAAACGATTCGCTTGGCTTTAAGTGCGGCAGAAACAGGTCACTTGGTCTTTGGTACTTTGCATACCAGTTCAGCTGCCAAAACGGTAGATCGTATTGTGGATGTGTTCCCAGCGGCAGAAAAAGAAATGGTGCGCTCCATGTTGTCTGAATCGTTACGCTCCGTAATCTCACAAACTTTATGTAAAACCAAAGATGAGCAGGGTCGTGTGGCTGCGCACGAAATTATGATTGGTACACCGGCGATTCGTAACTTGATTCGTGAAAATAAAGTGGCGCAAATGTACTCTGCGATTCAAACAGGCCAAAACATCGGCATGCAAACCTTGGATCAGAATCTGCAAGACTTGGTGCGCCGCAACGTTATTTCTGCCAATGAGGCGCGCAGTAAAGCCGCCAATAAAGATTCCATTATTGGTTAAGTATCATTTATTTAGTACAAAAATAACGAGAAAATTTAATTAGGATTTGATGATGGAAAAAGGCCAGGCCGAGAAATTTGTATTTGATTTGCTACGCTTAATGATTGGCAAAAAAGCATCGGATATGTTCATTACTGCTGGCTTTCCGCCTGCGATGAAAATTGACGGAAAAATGACGCCAATCAGCCAGCAAGTGTTATCAGCACAACAGGCGCGCGAAATAGGGCGTTCTATTATGAATGACAAACAAGCGGCTGAGTTTGACGCCAGCAGTGAGTGCAACTTTGCGATTGGCTTGCCTGGAGTTGCGCGGTTTAGGGTCAATGCTTTTGTACAACGTGGTTCTGTGGGTTTGGTGTTTAGAACCATTGCCACCAAAATCCCTAAATTTGAAGATTTAGGTCTGCCTGAAGTATTAAAAGACATTGCCATGACAAAGCGTGGTTTAGTGATTTTTGTCGGCGGCACAGGTTCTGGAAAATCTACTTCTTTGGCAGCCATGGTTGGTTACCGCAATGAGAATAGCTATGGGCATATTATTACCATTGAAGACCCAGTTGAATTTGTGCATGAACATAAAAATTGCATTATCACCCAGCGCGAAGTTGGGGTAGATACCGATAGTTGGCATATTGCACTTAAAAATACGCTACGCCAGGCGCCAGACGTGATTTTGATTGGTGAGATTCGTGACCGTGAAACCATGGATTATGCGATCGCCTTTGCTGAAACAGGACATTTATGTATGGCTACATTACATGCTAATAGTACCAATCAAGCCTTGGATCGCATTATCAACTTTTTCCCAGAAGAGCGTCGTCACCAGTTGCTGATGGATTTGTCGCTGAATACGCGTGCGTTTATTTCACAGCGGTTGATTCCTAAAATTGATGGAATAGGTCGCGCTGCAGCAATTGAAATTATGATTAATTCGCCGTTGATTTCAGATTTAATCTTCAAAGGTGATGTGCACGAAATTAAAGAAATTATCAGCCGTTCACGCGAGTTGGGTATGCAAACCTTTGATCAGGCTTTGTTTGATTTGCATGAATCAGGCGCAATTAGTTATGAAGATGCGTTACGCAATGCGGATTCTGTGAATGATTTGCGCTTAAAAGTGAAGTTGCATGGCAAGGGTGCACATGATAAAGATTTGTCCGCAGGCTTGGATCATTTAGGCATTGTTTAACCTAATTTAAAAGTTGAAATCTTAAGATTAGAATAAAAAAGCCGATGTATACATCGGCTTTTTTATTAGAGATTATTTAAAGTTAACGGTTTTAATTCACCATTTATTCTATTGAAACCTCTACTCGTCGTGCTTCAGCTAAATCGGTTCCACCATCTACACTTTCAGGTTTGCGTTTGTCGATTCTGTCATCATCAATGCCCGCAGCTTCTAAAGCATCTTCCACTGATTCGGCGCGGCGTTTAGCTAGTTTTTGGTTAAACGCTTTATCTCCACTTGGATCGTGATAACCTGACAATATCGCTTTAGATTCAGGGTGTGCTTTCAGCCATTCGATAATCGCCCCAAGATTGGCGCTGGCATCATCAGGCAGCGCGGTTTTGCCAGAAGTAAAATATAGTTTTACCACTGCCGGGGGTGAGGACGCTGCGACTGGTGATCCACTGGCTTTAACGACAAATTGGTTATCAATAGAGACCGTTGACCCAAAAAATGCTTGGACATCAGCGCCTTTTTGCTTTTTGATTTCCTCACTATCGACGATGCCCGATAACAATACTTTTTTATCGTCACCTTGCGCACGTAAATCTTCCCCGCTTAATATACCTTTCAATTTCTCAGCCTGGGCTAACCAAGTCGCATTGCTTGTGTCACCCGTGCTGGTCACTTCACTTTGCGTCGCAGTAAAGCTAAACTCATCGGTTGCGGGTGTGCTTGGTGTTATTTCGGCACTTGGTGCGATTGCAGGTTCATTTGATGTGCTTACGGGTGTACCAACTACTGATTCACAGCAAGCACTAGATGGCCCGCGACCTGTGAGCAGCATCCATAATAATATTAACGCGAGAATGAGCGCAATTATCCATGTCCAACGCTTATAACTAGCTTGATGTTGCGCAGATTGATTGGTTTGCATAACGGTTACTCCTAATGTCGTTAGTGGTTATTTTTTAACGCCACCAGAAAGCTCATCTTGCAATTTCTTGAGTTCTGCCCATTTATTAACAGATGCCAACGCCGCCTGCTTTGCCCAAGTGCTTGGGTTTGCCATACGGTAACGTGAGCCGCCTTTATCTAAAATTGCACGTAATTGCGGAACGGTTTGTGTAGCCAATTCTGCAAACGTTTTAATACCATTATCGTTAAATAGCTCATTAATTTTGGGGCCAATACCTTCTACAATCGTTAGGTCATTGGCATTTTTAATGCTAAATCCAGCGGCTTTTGCTGCGGGAACATCAATGGCAATTGCGGTACTGGCTATTTTTTCAGCTGGCTTAGAAGCGGCTTTTGGTTTCGTAGTGGGTTTTGGTGCTGGTTTTACAGCGGCTGGTGTAATTGCTGCTGAAGTTGATATATCCGCTATTTTGGCAGGAGATGTAGTGTCTGGTTTTGTAACAGGAGTGAGGTCGGTAGAGTTGGTATTAGAGCAACATTTACATAACCAGCGATTGAGTAACCATCCAATTAAAACACCTAAGAGTAACCAAAACCAACAGCATGATAACGTACTAAAAAATGCACTCATTATTAATCCCCAATAAAATGATGAATTGAAACAAAAGCGAGTTAATACAAAACGGTTATATCTTAGTGACTATCTGCGCGTTTTGGCAAAACGTCAAGTGTCTAACATTTTAAGTGCCTAATATTGAAGTTATTGGTGCTTCATAAAAGAATCACGTATGAATGGATTTAATTGGATTCGTCTTGATAAGTGATTTGCCCGTGTAGTAAGGTGTATTGCACTTTTCCAGCCATCTCTAATCCTAAAAATGGGGTGTTTTTACCCTGACTTTTTAGTTGGTCTGGTGTTACTTTCCATGTTTGTTCTGGGTTGAATATAGCAATGTCCGCATCGCTACCGATGGATAAGTGACCACTATTGATGCCTAATATTTTAGCGGGCTGATAAGTGATTTTGGCAATCGCTTCGGCAATATCAAGTTTTTGATTGTCTGCCCATTTAAGTGCTAGCGGTAATAGTAGCTCTAAGCCAGTTGCGCCGGCTTCAGACTCTGCAAATGGTAAAAGTTTTGCATCATCATTCACGGGTGTATGGTCCGAACAAATCGCATCAATCGTGCCGTCTTTTAAGCCTTGGCATAATGCGTCTTTGTCGCGCATGGAGCGCAATGGCGGCTTAATGTGTGCATGTGCATTGAAATAGCCAATATCAAAATCGGTTAGATGCAGGTGTTGCGCGCTAACATCTGCGGTGACTTGTACGCCTTGTTTTTTCGCTTCGCGCACAAGGTTAACGCCTTCAGCGGTCGATAATCGGCACAAGTGTATTTTGGTGTTGGTTTCACGCGCGATGCGTAAAATGCTGGCAATCGCTAAGCCTTCTGCTGCTGCTGGAATCCCTTTTAAGCCAAGCCTACTGGCTATTTCACCATCATGGGCGACGCCGTTTTTGGCAAGATAATCATCTTCTGCGCGTAAAAACAAGGTAAAGCCAAAAGTAGATGCATATTCGCAAGCACGCCATAATACTTGAGTGTCAATAATGGCGTGATCTGCCTGACTAAAACCAACACAGCCTGCTTCAGTCAGCTTGCACATTTCTGTCAGCAACTTTCCTTCTAGCTGTCGTGTTAACGCACCCAGTGGATAGACATGCGCCAAATTAAGCTGCTTGGCACGGTATTTCAGCATTTCAACTAATCCAGGCTCATCTAGTACGGGCTGTGTATCTGGAGTACAGGCAAGACCAGTGACCCCACCGGCTGCGGCGGCATTTAATTCGCTCACTAAAGTTGCGTTATATTCAGAGCCTGGTTCGCGTAATCTTGCGCTTAAATCGATAAAACCCGGACTGACGACTAAGTCTGTGGCGTCGATAGTTTGATTCGCTGCAAAGTCCACTGGTTTGTTGCCAATGCCAACAATTTTCCCAGCGGCAATGTAGATATCACATTGCGCATCAATTTTATTTTTAGGGTCAATCAAGCGCCCATTTTTGATGTGAATTTTCATGCGCCGCTCCCTGCTTGTCCGCTGCTATTGCCGCCGCCTAGGATTGCCATTACCGCCATCCGCACGGCAATACCATAAGTCACTTGTGGCAATATAACGGACTGGTTTCCATCTGCAACACAGGAATCAATCTCTACACCGCGATTCATCGGGCCGGGATGCATGACAATCGCATCAGGTTTGGCCAATTGGAGTTTTTCTTGTGTTAAACCAAAGGTTTTAAAATATTCTTGTGCAGAAGGCAGCATTGCGCCATTCATGCGTTCGTTTTGCAGACGCAGCATCATAATAACGTCAACATCTTTTAACCCAGCTTTCATATCATGAAAAACTTGCACGCCAAGTTTTTCAACATCAGTCGGTAGCAACGTTTTAGGTGCAATCACACGTACCTCTGGCACACCAAGTGTGGTGAGCGCATGAATTTCACTTCTGGCAACACGCGAGTGCAATACATCGCCCACTAAAGCAACACGCAAGTTATGCATATCCGGTTTATAACGGCGAATGGTGAATACATCTAATAGGCCTTGCGTAGGGTGCGCATGACGACCATCGCCCGCGTTAATCACACTGATATTATCTGGTACATGCTGTGCAATAAAATGTGCTGCACCGCTTTGGTTGTGGCGCACCACAAACATATCTGCGTGCATGGCGATTAAGTTATCTACCGTATCTAAAATCGTCTCGCCTTTAGATTGGCTGGAGGTGCCAACATTCAGGTTAATCACATCAGCGGATAATCTTTTTGCGGCGATTTCAAAAGTGGTGCGCGTACGTGTGCTATTTTCAAAGAAAATATTGCATACGGTTTTACCGCGCAATAAAGGCACTTTTTTAATGTCGCGTTCTGCCACGCCCACAAAGGTTTCCGCAGTATCTAATATCTGATTCAGGATGCGTTTAGGCAAGCCCTCAATTGTGAGTAGGTGTTTAAGGTTGCCGTTAGAATCAAGTTGTGGGTTAATCATTATTAGACTCTAAGCGAGTAATTTCCGTATCAGATTCTTCTAAACTAAGATGCAGTTTGCCTTTGGTATCTTGCGATAACTGTAAGCTTTGATTATGTTTGAGCAAAATTTCCGCACCCACAATATTGGGTGAGATCGGCAACTCAGCGCCACCACGATTAATTAATACCGCCAAGGTGATGCTGGCAGGTCTGCCGTAATCAAATAACTCATTCATGGCGGCGCGCGTAGTGCGGCCTGTGTAGAAAATATCATCAATTAAAATAATGTGTTTATCTTGCACATTAAAGGCAATGTTGGAAGGTTTAGATTCTGCTTTAAGCCCGCGTTGTGCATAATCGTCACGATACAGTGCGGCATCTAATGTTCCATAAGGAATATCTAGTTTTAGCGTATTCAATATGCGTTGCATTACCCACACGCCACCACTGTGAATGCCTACAAAAGCGCAGTGTTCCGCGCTGGGGGCAAGATTTATTTGTGCCTGAATCTTGGCGCTAATATCATTTA
Organism: Pseudomonadota bacterium; assembly: GCA_040387515.1. Lineage (GTDB taxonomy): Bacteria > Pseudomonadota > Gammaproteobacteria > Burkholderiales > Methylophilaceae > Methylotenera_A. The sequence continues at coordinate 137,124 of JAZKDP010000011.1, read as the reverse complement.
ATAGTGTTTCAGGATTAGGTAGTTGCATAGGTAATGTTGTACTCAATGTCTGTCAATTCCGAAGCTTTTCAATTCGAAAGCCCGTCAAAATGCGATTGTAGTATGGTTTGTGCTGCGACAGCATCGATTAAAGCTTTTTGCTTAATGCCTTTAATGCCGGCTGCATTCAAATTTTGCGCTGCATCGGCTGAACTTAACCGCTCATCAATCATCATTACTGGCAAATTAAAACGGCCTTCCAGCCGCTGTGCAAATTTTTTAGCCAAGCTGGTTAGTAGATGTGCGCCACCATCCATGTGCGTGGGTAGGCCAACGACTAACAAACTAGGACGCCATTCTTGAATAATATTGGCAATGAAATTAAAGCGAGCATCGTTGGTTTCAGATTCAATCGTGGTTAATGGATGAGCTACTTTTAATAAAGTCTCGCCGACGGCAACACCAATACGTTTTTCACCAAAATCAAAGGCCAATACCGTGCCTGTAATATCGGGATACTTGCGCTCTAATATAGGTAAGTGGCTTTGGCTTAAACTGTTTTTGGTTTTAAGGCTTTGCGTCATTTAAGCATGACTCATTTTAAGTGCGGCATGTTTAAGCATGCCCGGCCACATCGGATAAATTAGCCAAATTAAGCCCCATTAATTGCATGGCGAGATCAAATTTTTCATGATTTGGTGCATCGAAAATAAGTGCGTGAATATCATGCAGATTGTTTGTATCTAAACTTAGCCAGGTATTGCTGAGCATTTCATCTTCCAATTGGCCTGGCGTCCAGCCCGCATAACCCAAAGCCACTAGCATTTTTTCTGGACCATTATTCTCTGCGGCGGCTTCTAAAATGTCCTTAGAAGTAGTGAGCGCAATCGTATTGTTAACCAAGATAGTTGAGTTGTATTCGATGTGCGGCGTGTGCAGAATGAAACCGCGTTCTGGTTGCACTGGGCCGCCATAATGCACGGTTTTTTCAAGTAACGTGGTTGAGTTAGAGTCGAGTTTGATTTGTTCGAACAGGTCGGTCAGTGTGACGTCCGTTGCGCGATTGACTATCACGCCCATTGCACCATCCTGATTATGCGTGCAAATATACGTGATGGTTTTAGAAAAAAAAGGGTCTGTCAAAGCGGGCATCGCGACGAGAAACTGACCTGTGAGATTAATATTTTCCAATGGTTTCATATTTTAACACGAATTATTCTAAAATAATCAATACCTTAAGAGGCTGATTGCTGGCAACAACATTAATGCTTTTCAGATTCCGATGTTTCAGACTCCTGAGTTTCACATCCCTGCTTTTCAGACTCAAGGTATCCTGTAATCTCTAATCCAAACCCCATCATGCTTGGCATTTTGCGCGGAGTCGCCATTAAGCGCATTTTGCGCACACCCAAATCCAGCAATATTTGTGAGCCAATGCCATAAGTGCGCAATTCTTGGTTGTAGCGCGCGGGTTCGTCCGCGTGATTTATTCGCGCCACCAAATCGGCCGCGCCTTCACGATGTTGCAATAATACAATTACACCACATTCTGATTCGGAAACGGCTTGCATCGCTTGCAGCATATTCCAACTGTGTGTGCAGCTAGTGCTATCCAGCAAATCAAAAACCGATAGCGGCTCATGCACACGCACTAAAGTTTCTTTTTCGGCAGAAGGCTCGCCTTTTACCAAAGCCAAATGGGTTTCATTGGCGATTTTGTCAGAATAGGCAATTAAGCGCAATTCGCCATAAGGTGTGTTAACAGTACGCTCTGCGGCGCGCTCAATGAGTTTTTCATTCTCACTTCTGTAGTGAATTAAATCCGCAATCGACCCGATTTTTAAGCCATGTTCGCGCGCGATTTCGACCAAATCGGGTAAGCGTGCCATTTCACCATCGTCTTTTAATATCTCACAAATAACCGATGCGGGCTCTACACCAGCCAGTGACGCTAAATCGCAGCCTGCTTCGGTATGTCCTGCACGTACTAACACACCACCATCTAAAGCTGTCAACGGAAAGATATGCCCTGGGCTAATAATACTTTTGGGATTCGCATTTTTGGCGACGGCGGCTTCAATGGTCGTGGCGCGATCTTTGGCGGAAATGCCTGTGGTTACGCCAGTGGCGGCTTCAATTGAAACGGTAAAGTTGGTGCCTAAACGCGTACCATTTTTTTGCACCATTGGTGGCAGATTCAATTGCCTACAACGCGCTTCTGTTAAGGTTAAGCAGATAAGTCCACGGCCATATTTGGCCATAAAGTTAATATGTTCAGCAGTAGCAAATTCTGCCGCGATGACAAAATCGCCTTCATTTTCACGATTTTCATCGTCGACTAGAATAACGATCTTGCCGGCTTTAATGTCGGCAATGATGTCAGTGACAGGGCTAATAGAGTTAAGTGGCATTATTTGGCTTTTTCATTATTTTCTTGTCCATCATTTTCTTGCGCCCATTCTGCCATGCGCTCAACATAGCGCGCAATTTGGTCAATTTCTAAATTGACGCGACTGCCGGCTTTAAGCTGGTGAAAAGTAGTGTTTTGTAAGGTGTGCGGAATAATATTCATGCTAAACGTATCTTTTTCGATACTATTCACCGTTAAGCTCACGCCATTAACGCAGATAGAACCTTTTTTAGCGATGTATTTGGATAGCGCATGCGGCGCTTCAATGGTCAATGTCCAGCAATCGCCTAAATCAGTAAACGCTTTTACCGTGCCCACGCCATCCACATGGCCACTGACCAAATGCCCGCCTAAACGATCATTTAAACGCAAGGCTTTCTCTAAATTGACAGCTTGTGGCTGATTCAGGCCGACTGTGACATTAAGCGTTTCTGTTGAAACATGCACGTGAAAATGGGTTTTGGAGTGCCGCGTTGCGGTTAAACACACGCCATTAACGGCGATGCTATCGCCTAAAGCTACATCCTCTAAACCTAAGCTGGCAGCGTGAATAACCAGTTGAATGTCGTCACCCACTTTGTTAGTTGATTCAATCTGCCCGACTGCTTGAATAATTCCTGTAAACATGGCTTTATTTTAACAGTTCAGATTGATAAGCGCTAACTAGAATTATTGGTTTTAGAAGTATTTATTGAATACAATTCAATGCGTTTAATCGGCATTAAATAATTGGTATACATTTTGCAGATAAGCAATTAAGTAATTTTATAGTCAGCTAGGTTTGCAATATGTTGTCAATGGTGATGCACAGAATTCAGTCGGTTTTTCAGCAGCAGGATATGCAGAAAGAGCTTGGCTGGTTAAATACTTTGCCTGCAATGGCCGAGTTGGATGTGCTGATTGAAACCAGGCAGCAATTGGCTAAAATTGAATTCGAATCGATGTATGACGCGGAATATCAGATCGAACTAGTGTTGAAAATTGATCAAAATACTTATCGGTATGCAAAGAAAGAAACGCATAAGTACTTGACTATATTGAAAATAAATAAAAAATTAGAAGATAGTATTTATAACGCAGCCTATTTGTATTACAGACAATTATATGTGGCGTACACACAGTTTTTGGCGTGCTATCAAAGCCAAGGTAAAGTTGTTTTGGCTGCAGATAAAATTAATTTGATTTTATGCCGCTTATTAAATGCCGCTTTTTCAATGGCTAAATGGCGCTATTTTGATGATCAACCCGCACCAACTGGTACATGGTCGACTGTTCATAATGTCATCAGACTTGCTGAAAATTTGGCGATTATGAACAAGAATTTATTTCTGTATAACTTCCACCGAAAAGAAACCAGCATTGCGACCATTCTAAAACAGGGTTTTATGATGGATACCTTGCATAAAGGTAATTATAGCCGTTTACAAATACAGTTAACAGAACAAGTGCTGAAGATATGGGCATCCAACCCATTGATTTTAAATAAATATCGTCAAGGTAAAATGCAGTTTTTTATTGCATTGGAAGGTGACAAAGGGCCAGAAAGAATCCGTACGGTAGAAAAATATGCGGAATATCGTTTTTGGAAAACGACACGTATTGTGGATAAAATTGAAGCGTATTTGTGTGCGGCAACCACACAAAAGCCATTAACAGAATTTGGTTTAGATAAAGTTGCGCCGCCATCAGTAGTGCTTAAGCTGTTTAAAAAATTACGTGCGGAATGGTGTGTTGAGGGCTTTGAACGTCAACGCAGAAAAGAAGCGAGACATAAAAATAGCAAATTATTAAATGTTAGCCATGGTTTAGACGAAATCTGTACGCGATTAAAGGCGATTAGTGCCAGCACAATAGCCAGCAGTGATGAGCTAGATTTTAAGTTGGCACTACAGCGCAGAAATAATGTTTCACCGCACGCGAGTATTCATACGCCCCTGCATTATTTGGGTAACGAAAATTGGTGGATGGTGGATGAAAGTAATGGCGGATTTGCGGTAGATTTAGGTAAAGAGTTTAATCAGTGGATTGAGCCAGGTACGCTAGTGGGTTACACCACGGTGGAAGATAAAAATACATTAGTCATTGCCGAAATCAAAAGTGTGCGTAAGCAAGTGAATGGCACATTCAGAGCTGGAATTGAAGTGATCGGTGTGCAGTCTGCCTGCCTTAAAGTGGCGCCCACTGATGCAAATAGAGATGCTGAGGTGTCGAGTGGTTATTTAGTGGATGATGAGGGCGATAATGGGCCAGTGAATTTTAGTCAGTTAAACGTATTTTCTGGCATATTGGTTGCAAAAGAAAATACACAAACAAACAAGCAGCACGCTTCATTAATTTTACCCAGAAGTGAATATAAGCGCGGCAGCCAATATTTGATTCATGTAGATGGTGAAGATAAGCTTGTGCAAGCAGGTTTGTTAGAGCGAAAACAGCGCGATTGGGTGAGTGTTGCAATCGTAATTTAGTCGCTCTGCTCAAAGTAACCTAAGCTAAGTTTCCCCGGTTTACTTAAATTTCTCTTTAGATTTTATAATGTAACTCCAATCGAGTTGTTAAAAATAGCCGACTAAAAATGCAATCCTAATTGCATTAACTGCTAAGATTCTGCCTATGTCACCAATCTCAACCGTGTTATCCACAATCGAATCAAAACTACCATTTGAACTGTTTGTTGGTCTGCGCTACACCAAAGCCAAGCGCAAAAATCATTTTATTTCGTTTATTTCATTGACTAGTATGGTCGGTATTGCGCTGGGTGTCGCCGCGTTAATCGTTGTGCTGTCGGTGATGAATGGTTTTCAGGCAGAGCTGCGTAACCGCATTTTAGGCGTGGCTTCACATTTGGAGATTACCGGCGCTAATAATCAATTAAGCAATTGGCCTGCACTTGCAAGCCAAGTGAAATCTAACCCAAAAGTAAAAGCCAGTGCGCCTTATGTGATGGCTCAGGGCATGTTGAGTTACGGCCAAGGCGTGCAGGGCGCCATTGTGCGCGGCGTATTACCTAAGTTGGAAGATGGTGTAGCGGATTTAGGTCGCCATATGAAAGTGGGTAGCTTAGATGATTTGCGTGCAGGCGAATTCAATATTGTATTAGGCACTGATTTAGCACAGTTGCTGGGCGTGGGTGTTGGCGAAAAAGTGGTGTTAATGGCGCCGCAAGGGCAGTTTACGCCTACTGGTGTCGTGCCGCGCATTAAGCAATTTAAGGTAGTCGGATTGTTCCAAATTGGCATGTATGAATACGATGCCGGTTTAGCCTTGATCCATATTGACGATGCATCAAAGCTGTATCGCATGGGCAATAATGTGTCGGGTTTGCGTTTAAAGTTGGATGATTTATTCGACGCGCCAACGATGTCTTACCAGTTGACTCAAGATTTAAGCAAAGACGACGCAAGCAGCTATTTTGTGACCGATTGGACGCAACAGCATGCAAATTTCTTTAAAGCTGTGCAATTAGAAAAGCGCGTGATGTTTATTATTTTGACTTTAATCGTGGCAGTTGCTGCCTTTAATATTGTGTCTACCTTGGTGATGGCGGTAACTGATAAACGCGCCGATGTTGCCATCATGCGTACTTTCGGCGCTAGCCCGGGCAGCATTATGCGGATTTTTATTGTGCAAGGCGCATTAATTGGGCTCATTGGCACTGTGCTGGGTGCAGTGTTAGGTGTGCTGATTGCGCTGAATATTGACACAATTGTGCCATTTATAGAGAGTGTGTTTCACGTACAGTTTTTAGCCAAAGATGTGTATTACATCAGCGACTTGCCATCCAAAGTAGAGTGGTCGGATGTGTCCACTATTATTGTGATGTCTTTTGTGCTAAGTCTGCTGGCAACGCTCTATCCCAGCTATAAAGCCTCTAAAATCAATCCTGCTGAGGCCTTAAGATATGAGTAATATTATTCAATGCAATGCCTTAAATAAAACTTATACGGGTTTAGATGTTGCCGTATTGAATGGCATTGATTTAACTGTAAATACAGGTGAGCAAATTGCCATTGTGGGCACGTCAGGTTCGGGCAAAAGTACCTTGTTACATTTGCTGGGTGGCTTAGATATACCAACTAGCGGATCGGTTGGGCTGATGGGGAAAGATTTAAGTCAATTATCCGAAACCCAAAAAGGCCTATTGCGCAATCAAAGCTTGGGTTTTGTGTATCAGTTCCATCATCTATTACCAGAGTTTACCGCAATAGAAAATGTTGCCATGCCTTTGCTGATTCGCCGTGTTCCACGCGCTGAGGCATTAGAAGCTGCAAAAGAAATTCTTACTCAAGTAGGGTTAACTCATCGTTTAGAACACATGCCGGGCGAGCTTTCTGGCGGTGAACGTCAGCGTGCAGCACTTGCGCGTGCTTTGGTGACAAAGCCTGCTTGCATATTGGCAGATGAGCCGACCGGTAATTTGGATAGGGTGACGGCTAATTTGGTGTTTGATTTGTTGCTGGAAATTAATAAAGCGCAAAACACCAGCTTGGTCGTGGTGACGCATGATTTAAGTTTGGCCGCCAAAATGCAACGCCAATACCGCTTGGTAGATGGCAAACTGCAAACGCTTGATTAACGTTAAGTGACTCGTTAAGGCGATGAACCTGTTTGCAATTGGCTTTGTGTTAGGGGCCTGGTTGCTGCAACAACAGTCCGCATTGCCCAGTGTTTATGTCTATTTAGCCATCTTGCCAATGGCTTTTTTGACTTTTAGAGCCGCCACAACTCAATTCTTACCTATTCAGCGTACGTCAGTATTTAGTCCACAACTTACTCAGCTTTTACAGAAATTAAGTCTTTTTGTCTGTGCAGGTTTGCTTGGTTTTTATTGGGCGGCTGGTTCTGCCAGCTTGCGATTAAGCGATGAATTGCCTAAGGAATGGCAACAAAAAAGTATTGAATTGGTTGGAGTGATTGCTACGTTGCCCGAAGTGACCGAGCGCGGTGAGCGATTTCAGTTTGATGTCGAAAAGGTGTTAACTCAAGACGCCACTAAAAGCTTAAAAGTACCTGCGCGTATCTCACTGAATTTTTATCGCGATAATCAACGCAATAATAAAGCGGTAAATTCAACAAATAATCCGCCTTCAAATACTGATTTGAACAATTATTTTCATGCGGGCGAGCGTTGGCAATTTACCGTGAAATTAAAACGACCACACACCACTTATAACCCGCATGGGTTCGATTTTGAAGCTTGGGCTTTAAGTGAAAATATGCGGGCCACTGGTAGCATTGATAAAAAGAATAATTATAAAAAATTAAGAAATTTTGTATTTAAGCCTAGTTATATCGTTGAACATTTTCGCGAAAAAATCGGCAACCGAATTTCAAGCACTTTAATCAATCAGCACTATGCAGGCGTAATCCGCGCGCTGGTAGTGGGTGATGATAGCCAAATTTCACCAGCTGATTGGAATGTGTATCTACGCACAGGCACCAATCATTTGATGAGTATTTCTGGCCTGCATATCACCATGTTGGCAGGTTTGGCGTTTGCAATAACGGCTTTTATTTGGCGGCGAGTACCAAAATTGGTGGTGTATTTCCCCACGCAAAAAGCGGCGGCAATCGCTGGATTAATCATTGCGGTATTGTATGCATGCTTGGCTGGACTATCCGTGCCCACGCAGCGCACCTTGTTTATGCTCATGACATTTGCATTGGCGCTATTATTGGGGCGAAATTTAGCCATTTCGCGTGCATTGTCCATTGCCTTGGTGGTGGTTGTGTTGATTGATCCATGGGCAGTCATTGCGCCAGGTTTTTGGCTATCTTTTTCCGCGGTGGCATTTATCGCTTACGTGAGTGTCGGCAGATTAAAAACGCAACATTGGTTAGTGGAAGCGGTAAGAACGCAATGGGCAATTACGTTGGGTTTGTTGCCATTGCTAATCGCTATGTTCGGTCAGGCGTCAATTATTTCACCGCTAGCCAATGCGCTGGCTATTCCTGTCATTAGTTTAGCTGTCGTGCCGTTGAGCATAGTTGGCAGCTTGTTACCAATAGATTTTGTGTTGCAAGCAGCGCATTGGGTGTTGGATGTTTGTATGCAAGGCTTACATTGGCTGGCAAATTTGCCAATGGCGGTTTGGCAACAGTCAGCACCACCCGTTTGGGCGATGCTGGTTGCAGTGCTTGGCGCACTATGGTTATTGCTGCCACGTGGGTTTCCACAACGCTGGTTGGGTTTAGTTTTGTTTCTACCTTTGTTTTTTGTAAAACCAGTTCCGCTCAATAATGGCGAAATGCAAGTCAGTGTATTAGATGTAGGGCAAGGCTTAAGTGTGGTGGTTAAAACGAAAAATCATATCTTTTTGTATGATGCGGGTAGCCGTTACTCTGCGCAAAGTGATGCAGGAAGCCGCGTTGTTGTACCTTATTTGCGCAGCATGGGTGTGACAAAACTAGATGGCTTTGTGGTGAGCCATAATGATGCAGACCATAGCGGTGACGCGGTCTCTGTTTTGACGCAAATGCCTGTTGATTGGTTAGCAACTTCTTTTGAAGTGCCAACCGACTTTAAAGCAGATTCGCAAGCTAAAAAACACTTTAAGTGCTTTGCTGGCCAGCGCTGGCGCTGGGATGGTGTGGATTTTCAGGTGCTACATCCAAGTTGGGAAAGCTATCAACATTTAGAAATAACGGACAATAATAGAAGTTGTGTCATTAGAATTAGTAGCACGTTCGGTAGCTTATTATTGGCAGGTGATATTGAAAAACAAGCAGAAGCGGAACTGCTGGAAATGTACCCAAACCAGCTCGCAAGCGATGTCTTGGTTGTGCCGCATCACGGTAGCAAAACATCCTCAACCTTCGACTTTATTCAAGCCGTTAGCGCAAAGCACGCCATATTTACTGTAGGTTATTTAAATCGATTCAAGCATCCGAAAGATATGATTGAAAAACGGCATATTGATGCAGGTGCAACGGTTTATCGCTCAGATTACAATGGCGCGGTTTTGCTGGATTTTACGACCGATAAATCATTAACCGTTGATACTTGGCGGCAGTCGCAGCCGCGATATTGGCATGATAGATACGAGAACGTCGATTTAAATGCACGAAATTAACAAAACTGGAACTTGCCGAAAATCTAGCTTCAAGCTAAAGTAGCAGCAGTTTTTTAAAACATAAGGAGTTTTGCTGTGTGGGAAATTATTCTGGCTGCTGGCTGGCCAATTTGGCCATTGATTATTGCTTCAATCATCGCATTAGCTATTATCGGTGAACGTTCTTGGGCCTTGCGAAACGAGGCGGTAACCCCCACTAATTTATTACCAGAAGTACAAAAATGGTTAAATCAAGGCGGCGTAACCAAAGAAACTTTATTAAAGCTTGAAAAACACTCATTGCTTGGCGAAGTATTTGCCAGTGCATTAGCCAATGCTAAAAGTTCACGTGAAATTACCAAAGAAGCTATTGAAGAAACTGGCCGTGCAGTGGCGCATAAATTAGAACGTTACCTGCCAACTTTAGGTACGATTGCGACAGTGGCACCTTTGCTGGGCTTACTCGGTACGGTAATTGGTATGGTTGAGCTGTTCGGTTCTTTCACCAGCAGCGGTCATGATGTTGCACAATTTGCACGTGGTATTTCAGTGGCGCTTTATAATACGGCAGCCGGTATTGTCGTTGCGGTGCCAGCGATGATTGCTTACCGTTATTTCCGCGCAAAAGTAGATGGTTTGCTAGTGGATATGGAACAGCAAGCGATTAAATTGGTAGAAATACTACACGACGAGCGTAAATAATTTATTGGAGTTCGTTTCAAAGCGAATTCAGCACAGAATAGATATTTAACAGACTGATTCAAAAAGGTTAAACATGAATTTTCAACGTGGTAAGCGGCACGAAGAGCTAGAGATGAATCTAGTGCCTTTAATTGATGTGCTCTTAGTCATTATCATTTTCTTGGTGGTCAGCGCCACTTTTGCGCGCACCAGTGAGTTGCAAATTAACTTACCAACGGCAGAGGCTAGCGCTCCGCAGGATAAGCCACTCATCATTACTGTAGAAGTTGATGCGAGGGGTCATTATCTGGTCAATGGTAATGAAGTTGGTGGCGGTAGCGTAGATGAGATTTCTGCCGCACTGATTAAAGCCGTGGGTAGCGGTAAGGAGCCGACTATTGTGATTAATGCTGATGCGAAGTCGACACATCAATCTGTTGTGAATGTGATGGAAGCATCCAGATTGGCTAATTACACACATATTACTTTTGCAACTCAGCTTAGTTCGGGTAGTTAGATTTTGGCTTAGGCAGCTAGAGTTGATTTTTAGTTATTTTTTTAGATGTTATCGTTGAAATTCACTGGTTTACATATTGGTTTATATTTTATTGCCTTACCTTATATTGCCCTGCATTGATTTTAAGCATTCTTATTTTTGTATGCCAATTCGGCTGATGAATTAATGTCGAAATCCTCACGTAGAAAAGAAGCTATTCCGCACGTCGCAAACGCAAAATTACTGTATTTGCGTTTGTTTCGCTACGCCTGGCGATATAAAGTCTACTTTTTAATCAGCATTTTTGCGCTCATCGTGTTGTCGGCCAGCAACACTGGCTTTTTGGCGCTGATTAAAAAAGTGACTGATGATGGTTTTGTTAAGCAAGCTCCTGATCAAGTCTATATTTTGCCACTGATGTTATTTGGTTTGATGGCAATTAGAGCACTTGCTGGCTTTATTTCACTGTATTACATGCGCTGGATAGCGCGCCATGTGGTCGAGGTGATTAGAAATGAAGCTTTTAGCAAGCTCATGTTATTACCTGTCAGCTATTTTGATGCGGGTTCTTCCAGCGTGACTGTTTCTAAACTCACTTACGATACAGAACGTCTTTCTACCGTTTCAACGCGTGTCGCGTTATCTGTTATTCAGGATGCGTTAACCGCAGTTGGCTTGCTGGGATACATGTTGTATTTAGATTGGAAATTAACGCTTATTTTTGTGGTTGTCACGCCATTAATGGCACTTTATTTGCGCAAAATGACACCCAGATTACGTGCCAGTGCCAAGCGTGTGCAAGAGTCCATGGGCGATATGACCAAAGCGGCTGAAGAGGCGATTGCTGGTCAGCGCATTGTTAAGATTTTTGGTGCAGGCGAGTATGAAACAAATCGATTTGGCAAAATTGTCGGCAATAATCGCCACATTGAATTACGCTTAACGCGTATTTCTGGTTTAAATAGCTTTGTAATTGAATTGCTGGCGGCAATTGCTTTGGGTTTAGTGGTTTACTACGCGGTAGGCAAATTCAGTGCGGGCGAGTTTGCCGCATTTGTGGGTGCTTTGCTTATGTTGATTGCGCCGATAAAACATTTAACGGCAGCTAATGAAGAGTTTCAAATTGGTTTGGCTGCAGCGCAAAGTGTATTCGAGGTGATTGATAGCCCAATTGAAGACAATGATGGCGAAAAAATCATTCAACGCGCCAACGGTGGAATTGAGTTTAGAAACGTTAGCGTAAGGTATGCCAATGCCAAAAAACTTGCATTAGATAATCTTAACTTTACGATTCAGCCAGGTGAAAAGCTCGCTTTAGTCGGGCGTTCTGGCGGTGGTAAAACAACGATGGTTAATCTGTTGCCGCGTTTTTATGAGCTGCAACAAGGCTTAATTTTACTGGATGGTGTAGATATTCGCGCGTTGGAATTAAAAAATCTGCGCAGTCAGTTTTCATTGGTTAGCCAAGATATCGTGTTGTTTAACGACACCGTTTTTAACAATATTGCTTATGGCGCATTGCGAAATTCGACTGAAGAAGAAGTGATTGAAGCGGCTAAAGCAGCGCATGCGTGGGAGTTTATTCAGCAATTGCCAGATGGTTTGCAAAATGAGATTGGCGATAGAGGTGTGCGGCTTTCAGGCGGCCAACGCCAACGTATTGCAATCGCCCGTGCCATACTCAAAAATGCACCTATTCTATTGTTAGATGAGGCTACCAGTGCACTGGATACGGAATCTGAACAGTTTGTGCAAGCAGCTTTGGACACTTTAATGCAAGGTCGCACCACAATTGTGATTGCACATCGATTAAGCACGATTGAAAATGCCGATAGAATTTTGGTGATGGATCATGGAAAAATCGTCGAATCAGGCTCGCATCAAGATTTAATCGGAAAAAATGGCTATTACAGTAAGCTGTATCAAAAAGAATTTGATTAACCGCGTTTACATATTTTGATGACGTACACTCAAGAGTTTATTCAGCAAGCTTGGCGAAAAAGAAACGCACTTTTTTACTGGGTTTTGCTACCACTTTCATGGCTTTTTGCACTGCTTACTTTGCTAAGACGCTGTGCTTATCGCTTCGGTGTTCTGAAATCTCACCAGCTGCCGGTTCCTGTCATTATTGTTGGAAATATCCACATCGGCGGCAGTGGCAAAACCCCTGTTGTTATTTGGCTGGTAGAACAATTAAAACAGCGTGGCTATCGCCCTGCTGTTATTAGTCGTGGTTATGGCGGCAGTGTAAAGTTACCTACTGCAGTTAATGCGAATAGCGATCCAAAAATAGTTGGTGATGAGCCTGTGCTGATTGCAAACCGTTGCGACTGCCCAATATGGGTTGGCGCAGATCGCGCACGCGTTGGGCTTGAGTTGCTAAAAGCACATCCGGATTGCAACGTGATTATCAGCGATGACGGTTTGCAGCATTACCGTTTGCAACGCGATATGGAAATAGCGGTAATTGATGCTGAAAATTATTTAAACGACGCTAATTTGATGCCCGCTGGCTCATTAAGGGAATCAATCAGCCGCCTGCAAACGGTGGACGCGGTGATTAAAAATGGACATGAGAGTACAGAGATCCAGCATCCGACCAGTGTGACGAATGCTTACTTGATGCAATTAACAGGATCAGAATTTTATAATTTAGCTGAACCTAATTTAAAAGCGACGGCCGTAGACTTTAAGCGTAAAAGCATTAAAGCGCTGGCGGGGATTGGACATCCGGCACGTTTTTTTGAGCATTTGCGCCAGTTAGGTTTAAACTTCTCTTCATCCAGCTTTGATGATCATCATCCGTTTACAGCATTGGATCTATCTAAAATGGAATGTGATATTTTACTGATGACCGAAAAAGATGCCGTAAAATGTAAATCGTTTGCTAAATCACATCATTGGGTATTACCAATAGAGGCAAAGATTGAGTGCGATTTGATGCAATTGGTTTTGCAAAAAATGCAGAATCGCAAACATTAAATGCTTAATACGTAAGTCTTGCAAGTTAAGTTTTGAGCATTATCTATATTAAATTTAATATCAAAGTGATATATAAAAGGCATCAACATGGATTCTAAATTACTGAATATATTAGTCTGTCCTGTGACTAAAGGACCATTGATTTTTGATAAAAAAAATAATGAGCTCATTTCTAAATCCGCGCGACTTGCCTACCCAATTCGTGATGGTATTCCAGTGATGTTGCAGGAAGAAGCGCGAAAAATCGGTCCAGATGAGAAAATTGGCACTGACGAAAAAGCTGCAGAATAAAAATATTACCTATTCAAGCTACGGATAATTCAGGTGACATTTAAAGTTGTTATTCCAGCGCGTTATGCCAGTATCCGCTTGCCTGGCAAGCCATTGCTGGATATTGCAGGCAAGCCGATGGTGATACGCGTGGCTGAACAAGCTGCAAAAAGTGGTGCAAGTGAAATTGTGATCGCCACCGACTTTGAAAAAATCAGCCAAGTAGCCGCGCAGCACGATATTAAAGCTGTGATGACACGTATCGATCATGCTTCTGGTACCGATAGAATTGCTGAAGTTGCACAAAAACTCAATTGGGCAGATGACGACATCGTTGTGAATGTGCAGGGCGATGAGCCGCTTATTGAGCCTGCATTAATCGCCGAAGTAGCGCAGCATTTGGCCAATAGCCCTGATGCGGTGATGGCGACCGCTTGCCATGCAATTCACGATGAAGCTGCTTTGCTAAACCCAAATATAGTTAAAGTAGTGATAGATGCCAACGGTAACGCCTTGTATTTTAGCCGCGCGCCAATTCCATATCCGCGTGACGATGTCTATAAAAATAATATTCAAGCCTATCGCCATATTGGTATTTACGCATACCGCGTGGGGTTTTTAAAACAATACGCTCAGTTAAGCAGCACAGAGCTGGAAAAAATTGAAAGTTTGGAGCAACTGCGTGTGCTGCATCATGGCTATAAAATCGGTGTGACGATTACTAAAAATGCACCAGCGAGTGGTGTCGATACGCAAGAAGATTTGGATTATGTAAGGCGTTTATTTTTAGTTTAATGGCGTTTGATTTAATTAATAAATTCAAATTTTCTAATTAAATATTAGTACGAAACATAAAATACACCGCGCCTAACAAACACAAACCCGCCCATAAAAAATCCCACTTAAGTGGTTGGTGCATATAAAAAACCGCAAATGGTACAAATACGCACAAGGTAATCACTTCTTGCAGCATTTTAAGCTGCGCGAGTGACAGCACTGTAAAGCCGATGCGGTTAGCCGGCACTTGAAACAAATATTCCACCAGTGCAATCCCCCAGCTGATCAGCGCGGCAATTATCCATGGTTTATTGTTGAGTTCTTTGAGATGCGCATACCAGGCAAACGACATAAAGACGTTTGCAACGGTGAGCAATAGAATGGTTTTTAGGATTGTTGGCATTTATTAAAAATGCAATGTTGGATATAAAAAGTAATCGCACACAAATTAACACGCTCAGTAAGCTGGTTTAATTAACCTGCACGCGATTCATTGATTATGTATGTAATGAAAATTAAACTGCAGACTCGCCTGTTTCACCAGTACGAATGCGAATAACTTGTTCAATCGCACTCACAAAAATCTTGCCATCACCGATTTTGCCAGTGTGAGCAGATTTGATAATCGCTTCTACTGCGGCTTCTACCATTTCATCGGTTACAACCAGTTCAATTTTGATTTTAGGTAAAAAATCCACTACGTATTCTGCACCACGATACAGTTCTGTGTGGCCTTTTTGGCGACCAAATCCTTTTACTTCTGTCACTGTTAAGCCATTTACACCAATTTCAGAAAGCGACTCACGTACTTCGTCCAGTTTAAATGGTTTAATCACCGCTTCAATTTTCTTCATGTTCGCTCCTGTCAGTTAGTTTTGGTACTTGTTTTGATGCTTTTTTTGGTTCTAATTTGATTCTCAGTAAACCTGATTTTAACTAAACAATCATTTTATTTCATATGATTTTTAAGTTAATTTAATATATTTAAAATCAAGCATCAAATTTTAATTTGGCGGTAATCGGGTAGCGTCTGTCTTTGCCAAATCCGCGTTGGGTAATTCTAACGCCAACTGGTGCTTGGCGGCGTTTATATTCATTGCGATCAATTAAATTGGTAACTCTAAGCACATCTTTTTCGCTAAACCCAAGTTGCATAATCACGCTGCGACTTAAATCATCTTCTACATACGCTTGCATAATGGCATCTAGAATTTCATATGCAGGCAAGCTGTCTTGGTCAGTCTGATTTGCCCTCAGTTCTGCACTGGGTGCGCGGGTGATAATGCGCGTTGGAATCACTGGCGAAATGCTGTTGCGGTATTCTGCCAGTTTATACACCAGTGTTTTCGGCACATCTTTGAGTAGTGAAAATCCGCCCGCCATATCACCATACAAAGTGCTGTAACCTACGGCCATTTCGGATTTATTGCCAGTAGTGAGGACGATGCTGCCAAATTTGTTAGAAAGTGCCATCAATAGCATGCCGCGAATACGCGCTTGTAAATTTTCTTCTGCGGTATCGAATGGTAAATCACCAAACTCTGGCGCAAGCGTATCGCAAAATAAGTTAAATAAATCTTTAATAGGGATTTGACTATATTTAACGTTGACCAAATTGGCCATTTCAATGGCATCGTCCACGCTGATATTGGCAGTAAATTCAGATGACATCATGACGACTTTTACGCGATCGCTGCCCAAAGCATCTACCGCAATAGCCAGTGTTAACGCAGAGTCGATACCACCAGATAAACCCAACACGACGCTTGGAAAACCATTTTTATTCACATAATCTTGCAAACCTAATTTGAGCGCGTGATATACAGTTGCTTCAAGGCTTAATTGTGGGCTTAGTGTGCTGCTTGGTTGCGGTTGATGATTCACGTACTCTACAAAACTTAATGCTTCAACAAAGTTAGGTAATTGTTGCGTTACTTTACCAGTGTTATCCAGCACAAATGAGCCGCCATCAAACACCAACTCATCTTGTCCACCGACTAAATTGACGTACACTACGCTCAGGCCTGTTTCGCTTACGCGTTCTGCAAGCACTTCGTAGCGAGTTTGCAATTTATCTATATGGTAAGGTGATGCGTTGAGCGACAATAAAATCTCTGCACCAGCCTGTTTAGCACGGATGGCTGGACCGGATTCCCATCCGTCAGCACAAATTATCACGCCAATTTTTGTGCCGGAATGCTCAAAAACTAAAGGCGTATTCCCTGCTTCAAAATAACGTTCTTCATCAAATACACTGTAATTGGGCAAGCATTGTTTGTGGTAAGTGGCGGTAATTTTGCCATTTTCAATAATAGAAGCCGCGTTAAAAAGCTCCCCATTCTCCTGCTTAGGATGGCCAATTAATAGCGTGATATTGGGTAGGGAGTGGGCGATTTTTTGTAATGCACGTTCGCACGCAGCATTAAAATCATCTCTAAACAATAAGTCTTCTGGCGGATAACCACACAAGGCTAGCTCAGGCGTAACGATTAAACTCGCACCCGCAGCATGTGCACGGTTGGCATAATCTAGAATTTTTTCAGCGTTGCCAGCAATATCGCCAACAATACAATTGATTTGCGCTAAAGCGATTTTCATTTTAAATGATTGAGCGCGTTAATATTTGCCACCCGCATCTTTGATTAGCTTAACAATTTCGCTATCACCTTTTTTAAGCGCATAAACGTATGCGGTTAAGCCGTATTTATCCCGCTCTTTTATATTGGCTTTGTGGGCAAGTAACAGTTTTACCAGTTCTGCAGAGCCAATATCAACCGCCAATTGTAAGAGTGGGGTGCCTTCAGAATCTTGATGATTTACATCAGCGCCTTTTTCAATTAATACTTTAGCTGCTTCAAGTTGCGATTTTTTAATTGCCCAAGTCAGTGCCGTCCAATGCGATTGATCTTGTAAATCTGCATTTGCGCCTTTGTCCAACATAAAAGCAACCGCTGGCGCATGGCCTTCACGCGCGGCATACATTAGCGGAGTAGTGCCTAGTCGGTCGCCTGCATTGGGCTTTGCGCCTTTTGTCATTAATGACTCGATGGTTGGAATATCACCACTTTTTGCTGCATACATCAACGCAGTTTTGCCGTCATCGGCTTTAGCATTGGCATCAACACCATGTTGAATCATTAAGTTAACCACTTCAGAATAGCCAGAAGTTGCTGCCATACCAAATGCACTCCAACCACTTTCATCGCGAATTTTTGGGTCAGCGCCTTTTTCAAGCAACACTTTCACTGTTGCAATATGATTTTTTTTGGCAGCGAACATTAAAGCAGTCCAGCCACCTTTGTCTTTTGCATTAATCTCTGCACCCTTATTAATTAAGGCAGTAACTACATTAGCATTATCTTTGCGTGCAGCGTACATCAGCGCCGTAATGTCATTTCCATCTTTAGTATTGGCGTTGGCACCGCTATCTAGCATCGCTTTTACGGTAACCACATCACCTTTGGATGCGGCTGTTAATAAGTAGGGAATATCTTCTGCAAAGCACAATTGCGTTGCGAGACTTAATATTAAGCCAGCAATAAAATTTGTTATCCCACCATTATTTATCTTCAAGAGTTAATTACCTTTTCGATTTTAATTGTATTGCTTGAACAACCGCCTCACCCAAGCCAGCAGGCGAGCTCGCTACCACGCAGCCTGCATTTTCTAGCGCTGACATCTTATCTTCTGCACGACCGCTGCCGCCAGAGATAATCGCGCCCGCATGCCCCATGCGTTTACCTGCGGGTGCGGTTAGACCTGCAATGTATGCCGCAACTGGTTTAGTGACATGATGTTTAATAAAATCAGCCGCAGCCTCTTCATCGCTACCACCAATTTCACCCACCATAATAATCGCTTCTGTTTCAGGATCCGCTTCAAATAATGTTAAGCATTCAATAAAATTTAAACCCTTAATCGGATCGCCACCAATGCCCACGCAAGTTGTTTGACCCAAACCCAGCGCAGTAGTTTGATGTACGGCTTCATAAGTAAGCGTGCCAGAGCGTGATACCACGCCCACCTTACCGCGCAGATGGATGCTACCAGGCATAATGCCAATTTTGCATTCATCGGGTGTGATAATTCCAGGGCAATTTGGGCCAATCAGTCTGGCACCATTGGCTTTTAATGCCGCCTTAACGTTTAACATATCCAATACTGGTATGCCTTCAGTAATGCATACAATTAAATCAATGCCAGCATCGGCAGCTTCTAAAATAGAGTCAGCCGCGTAAGGAGGCGGTACATAAATCACGCTGGCGTTGGCTTGTGTTTCGCGCACAGCTTCGCGCATGGTGTTGAATACTGGCAGGTTAAGATGCAACTGACCACCTTTGCCCGGCGTGACGCCGCCCACCATTTTTGTGCCGTATGCAATTGCTTGTTCGGAATGAAATGTGCCTTGTTTGCCAGTAAAGCCTTGGCATAACACTTTGGTATTTTTATTGACTAAAATCGCCATTACTTTACTGCCTTTGTTGTTGCTTGCGCTACAGCGGTAACCGCTTGTTTAGCTGCATCAGTTAGATTTTCTGCTGAAATAATATTGAGGCCGCTTTCGCGTAACATTTGCTTGCCCAAATCAACGTTGGTGCCTTCTAAACGCACAACAACGGGAATAGTCATACCGACTTCTTTCACGGCGGTAATAATGCCTTCCGCAATAATATCGCAGCGCATAATGCCGCCGAAAATATTTACCAAAATTGCTTTAACGTTATGATCGGCCAAAATAATTTTAAACGCTTTGGTCACCGTTTCCGCTGAAGCTCCGCCACCCACATCTAAAAAGTTGGCTGGCATACCACCATGCAATTTAATTAAATCCATGGTCGCCATGGCTAAGCCTGCGCCATTCACCATGCAGCCGATATTGCCGTTTAGTGCGATGTAGTTTAAGCCCGCCGCATGTGCCACGGCTTCTTTGGCATCTTCCTGTGACCAATCACGTTGTGCGCTCAAGTCTTTTTGGCGATACAACGCATTGTCATCCACGCTCATTTTGCAATCTAGCGCAACCAGTTTGCCATCAGTCGTTACGATTAATGGGTTGATCTCCAGTAAAGCCAGATCGTTTTCTTTAAACAATTGGTACAAGCCTTTTAGCAGCTTGGTAAACGCGATAATTTGCTCACCACTTAATGCCAATTTAAAGGCCAGATTACGCGCTTGAAAATCCACCAAACCGTTTAGCGGATCACACACTTCCTGCAGAATCTGCTCTGGATGATTAGCCGCAATCTCTTCAATATCCATGCCGCCAGCGGATGATGCAACCACCACTACACGCTCTAAACCTCTATCCACCAACATCGATAAATACAGCTCACGTGCGATTGGTAATGTTTCTTCAACCAACACTTGGCCCACCATTTGGCCATCGGGTGCATTTTGGTAGGTGATTAACTGTTTACCTAGTAATGCCGTTGCAGTTGCTTCAACTTCCGCCACTGATTTGACTAACTTAACGCCACCCGCTTTACCGCGGCCACCCGCATGGATTTGCGCTTTTACCACCCATGCATTTGAATGTATCGTTTCTGCTGCATGGCGTGCTGATTCAGGTGAGTTTGCAACCATGCCGCTAGGTGTTGGTAGGCCGTAAAGTTGCAATAAAGATTTGGCTTGATATTCGTGTAAATTCATTTTAAAGTGATTTTTTGCAGATTTTGATTTTAGCTGACATTTTCGCGCAAAAGCGCGGTATAAGCTAGTAAAAAAGCACTAGTAAACCGTGCGAGCAAAAAATCCGCATTAAACAACCATACGATAAACCAGAGGGGAATCAAATGACACAAGCGTCGCAAACTTTGCGTGAAATTACTGGCATGGGTTTCGGCCATGCCAGTCTAAAAGATTCTGTTTTGATTATGGTGGATTGCCAAAATACCTATCGCCGTGGCGTGATGCAGTTAACCAATGTAGAACCTGCGATTTTAGAAGCGCAAAAATTATTAACCATGGCACGTGATTTAAAAGTGCCGGTTATCCATATTCAGCATGATGCTGGTGTTGGTACACCATACGATATCACCGCAGATATTGGGGCGATTTCAACAGAGGTTGCGCCGAAAAACGGTGAAGCAGTGGTGGTTAAAAATTATCCCAACGCATTTTGGCATACGAATTTAGAAGCACAATTAAAAGCCTTGGGTGTTGAAAATGTGGTGCTGGCAGGATTTATGACCCATATGTGTATCAACTCCACCGCGCGTGGCGCATTTAATTTGGGATTTAAACCGACTATTATTGCTAGCGCCTGCGCAACACGCAGCTTAATTGGTGTTAGAGGTAAGGTAATTGACGCGCAAACGATGCATGATAGCGCGCTAGCAGCGGTGAGAGATTTGTTTGCGGTGGTAGTGGATGATGTGGCAAGTTTAAAAGGTTGATTGCAATGTAAAAAAGCCATGCTAGCGATAGCATGGCTTTTTTGCGTTAATTAACACATTAATTAACCCAAAATCTTGTCGCTATAAATCTTGTTCCCACGCATTGCCATACACTTTACCGTTGCGCGATAGAATGAACATTTGGTACATGCTGGTCACCCACATAAAGGTCGATGCGACGCTGTAGCCAACACCTGCAATAATGGTCAGCCAAGCGAAACCTGGGGCTAGTTTTGTGAGCCACCATGACAATATGTCAAAAATCAAAAACGCAAATGGGAATGCGATGGCGATGATTTTGAGTGTTTTTGGCACGCCGACAGCAAAGCTGAATATTAGGCCGATAAAGAAGAAGATGAAGCTAATACCAAATAAGTGAATGTGTGAAACGCGGGTTAAACTTTGAATAGTTGCGCCTTCGCCTGTTGCGGCTACTTTTTGCACTTCTTCAAAGTTTTTAAAGTTAGGAATGTTCGGTATAGCGCTGTGGCAAATCACACAATTCTGCGCGAATACGCCTTTAAAATGCGCATCCCAATCATCTTTTGGCGCACCTTTTCTTACCCATTGAATAATGTCGGCGCGCACTTGGTCTGGCGCATTGGCTTTCATTGAGCCATTCAATTTGCTTTCTAACAAGCTGTGTGTGCGGTCGCCATAATAGCTATAGACGATATCGTTTTTAGATAAGCCGACTTTTCCATCGGCCATGCCGTGCGTAAGCATAATTTGCAAACCTGCCATCAGCAAGCCGACACCAATAACCAGTAAATACCCAGCAAACAAGGTTTTTAGTGGCCATGGTAAATTAGGTAAATTTAACCAAGCTAAATTATTAGATGAGCTACTTGGAGTGACTTTCATGCAAATCCCTTAAACAATTGAATGAAAAACTTTTTATTTTAAGGATAAAAATCCTTTGATTAATTATAAGTGAGAAGCGGCCATCAAACTAGATTAATCGTAAACTAAGGTGATTAACAATTGCTATCAACGGCACGCATTCGTTACTTAAATGTTCAACTGATATAATGTTTTATTTTTAACACATTAAGTTTTTATGCGTTTAGTGATTCAAGGCCGTGCAATTAGTGTGGCGCATCTTACTCATATTCATCGGTTAATTGGCGGTAATGCGCAGTTTATGCAAGTGGCCGAATATGCTTATTATTTGCCCGTATTCACCAGCGATATCTCAACCGTGCAGACTTTTTGTGCAGAGCAACAAATTGATTGTGCTTTGGTGCCAGATGCGCAACGTTTGAATCATTTTGGCTTATGTGTGATGGACATGGACTCCACATTAATTTCGATTGAGTGTATCGATGAAATTGCCGATATGATGCAATTAAAGCCGCAAATATCCGCCATTACCGAAAGCGCGATGCGTGGCGAGATTGATTTTGCCACCAGTTTAAAACAGCGTGTGGCATTGTTAAAAGGTTTGCCAGAAACGGCATTGCAACGTGTGATTGATGAGCGACTTCAATTGAACCCCGGCGCGCAGGAATGGATTGTAGCCTGCAAAGCCAATAATATTAAAACCATGGTGGTTTCTGGCGGATTTACGTTCTTTGCCAACCACGTTAAAACCTTGCTGGGCTTAGATTATGCAGTATCCAATACCTTGGAAATTGCAGATGGAAAATTAACCGGTAATATTGTTGGGGATATTATCGATGCAGACCGTAAGGCGCAGGAATTAGTGAAGTTGCGCGATATTCTAGGCTTAAAAGTTGATCAAACGATTGCCATTGGAGACGGTGCAAATGACCTGAAAATGATGGCCGTAGCCAATGTTGGCGTGGCTTATCATGCCAAGCCGATTGTGCAAAGCCAAGCAACCTATGCATTAAATTTTAGCGGTCTAGATGGTGTTATCAGTTTGTTTACCGCTTAGTTTTAATTTTAGCTTAATTCAGTAAAGCCAACTCTGCTTCACTAAAACCCGCTTGACGTCTTGCTTCTAAATTAAACGGTGGGCGTAATTTTGGTGCGCTATATTGTTGGCGCAGCGATTCAAAAGTAACGATTGGATCTAGATTTTGCTGTTGGCACAGCCAGTTAAACCAAATATTACCAATGGCAACATGACCAATTTCATCGCGCAAAATAATCGTTAAAATATCTGCAGCAGCCATGTCTCCCACTTGAGATAGTTTGTTGCGTAAAGATGGGCTGGCGTCTAAGCCGCGCGCTTCCATCGTGCGTGGTACTAATGCCATACGCGCTAATACATCACCCTTGGTTCTGTCGACCATTTCCCATAAGCTATTGTGACCAGAAAAGCTACCGTATTCAAACCCCAAGGTTTGCAGATGCGCATTTAAAAGTGAGAAATGATAGGCTTCTTCAGCGGCTACTTTTAGCCAGTCACGATAGTAATTTTCAGGCATATCGGCAAAACGCCAAATCGCATCCAATGCCAGATTAATCGCGTTAAATTCGATGTGGGCAAGGGCGTGTACCAACGCTGCTCGGCCTTCAATGGTACGCATGGAGCGTTTGGGTAAATCTAACGGGCCGACCAATTCTGGTTTGAGTGGGTGACCAGGAATGGCTGCGCTAGAGGTTAATGGCTGTGCGGGTTCAATTAATAGATGAGGGATTTTTCCTAAAACCAACACGCCTGCAACTTTTATGCAAACATCTGATTCGCAAAGCCATTCCAGCGCGGCTTTGCGAAGTTCTAACGGTTTTGATTGCATGTTATTGAGTGCTATTTAATTTCGATAAAATCCAGCTCGCCTGCCAGCATATCTGGCACCATTAAAAACGTACCATCAGTGGATAATGCAATATCCGCAGCGGATTTGTAGCCTTCTTTGATAACGCGTGCTTTGCCCGCAACCACTTCATTGATTGTGCCAGTTTTCCAAGAACTGATAATGATTTTGCCTGCTTTGGTTTTAACTAAACCATCACCACCACCAAAACCTTCTGCCAACTTGATAGTTGCGCCAGTGGTTAAGTTCACGCGGTATAAAATGCCTGATTCAAAATCAATGGATAACAAATTATTGCGGCCTTCAAATAGCAAGCCATTTGGCGCTAAAATGTCCGGGTTTTTGCTATCAGCTACTACCGTAACGGGTGCGCCACCTTTGGCGATTTTATAGATTGAACCGCCTGATTTTAAGTTGTTGCTATCGCTGACATATAAATTACCCAGTTTATCGGCTTCTAAATCATTTAAAAATACAGGAGGTTTAGGAAAAGTCGCCGCCGCAGCATACACCTGCCAAGTACCATCTTGTTTGATTTCAATAATGCCAGCTTTGTCTGCGGCATAAAGCTTGTTGCCAATGATCGCCAAACCTTTTGGGTCATCCAGCCCTTTTGCAAAAACAGTGACACTGCCTTTTTTATCTACCTTACTGATTTGGCCATCACCTTTAACATCTGGCGTACCGATTTCAGAAATATAGATCGCGCCATCTTTGGCTTGCACCACCGATTCTGGCGTTTTCAATCCAGTAATTTTCTCTGGTAAAGGGTCTTTTGCATAAGCGGTTAGCGTTTGCAGTAAAGCCAATGCGAGTAATGTTTTTTTCATGTGATATCAACCTTTTCGAGAATTTTTAAAAGTGGGCTCGTTATTAATATTTAATTAATAATAAATCTTAGCAACGGGTAAATCGTCTAGCGCAGAACATAATGATTTTGCATTGCCTTTTTGTACGGTATTGATTACGGATAAAAACGTCTTGTCGGCTTCTAATTTTTTAATGATTTTATCCATGGCTTTAACATAGGCTTTTTCCATATAAAAATCAGGCTTGATACCTAAATCACCATTCTGCTGCGCTTGTTTTTTAATGGTAATAATCGGTTTTTCTAAATCATTTAACTCTGTTGTATTGATAAATACTCTGGCGATTATTTCGCCATGAAACACGCGCATCTGCGGGTTGTAAAACATATGTGGCTCTAATAACAAAACAACATTGGCGTTATCGCTGGTTGCACAAAGTTGAATGTTTTCGAAACGTTTTTCAAGTGTTTTCAGTGCCGCTTTTTCTGCAAGTGGACCTTTCATGTGCCACACATTTAAAAAGGGATGCAGCAAACGCACAGGATGTTCATAGTGAGTTTTGGCAATATGTACGGCGATATTGCCTGGTAATTTGGCGCTTGCAGCCAGTGCAACATTGCTTATAAATAAGCTCAGTAGCAACCAAGAAAATGGTTTTAATAGTCGATGAAGAGTCATAATTGGTCTTAATTTTATGTGGATAAAAGTACTTAATTATTGCTTAATTTGGCTTGTGGGTGATGCGGTAAATGTAGCCAGCGCGATCATCAGACACATATAATGCGCCGTCTGCACCAACAATCACATCGATCGGCCTGCCCCAAACGTTGGTGCTACCTTTTTCTTGATTGGTATTCAGCCAGCCAGTTGCAAAATCAGTCACCTCAGTCGGTTTGTCGCCATTAAATTTTACACGCATCAGCTTATAGCCGCTGGGGTTTTGACGATTCCATGAACCATGTAAAGCGACGATTGCATCATTTTTATATTCTGCTGGCCAATTGGTTTTGTCTAAAAAAGTAATGCCAATCGGCGTTGAGTGCGAAATAAAGGTAATTGCAGGCGGCGTGCTGGTTTGGCAAAAATTGGCTTCACCTACAAAATTTGGATCCTGTATTTGCTCGCCCCAGCAATAAGGCCAGCCATAATGTTTGCCAGCCTCAATTTTATTCAAATGTTCAGGCGGTATTTCATCATTTACTTTACCATTTTTGGTACTGGAACGCATATCCGAACCATTGTTGGTGGCAAACATCGCGCCTGTTTTAGGGTGCCACGCAAAGCCTTGGCTGTTGCGCAAACCTCTTGCCCATGTCGGGTCCCCTGCATGCCTGCCAAGTGTCACTAAGCTGCCAGCAGGTTTGCCTTCTAAGGTATAACGCTGGATGGTTGCACGTGAATGATCCGCTTCTGTGCATACGTTGCAGCTGGAACCAATATTGATGTACAGGTGGTTATCCGGACCAAGTTTGAGGGTTTTTTGCGTGTGATGCCCAAAAGCTAAATTGCTGATAAAAGGCTGTGGTGCTGACCACCTTTCCCCATTACGCGTCAATTTAACCACGCCATTTTGATTGGCGATTAACATGGTGTCATCAATTAAAACTAAGCTATTAGGCGAATTTAAATTGCTCGCAATCACAACAGGCGCTTCAGCAATGCCGTCAGCGTTGGCATCTGGCAACATAACAACTTGATTGGTGCTGGCTAAAGCCGCGTACAAGCGACCTTGCTTATCAATCGCCAGCATGCGTGGTTGACCATAGTTTTCAGCCAGTTTGGCAAATATACTCACTTGAAACCCAGCGGGTAATTTAAGCTGTAGATTAGAGGGCGGCTCTATTGATTCCGCGCCATAAGCACAGCCAAAATTGCTCACTTGGCATAGTGCAAAGGATGCATACAAACCAATTTTATTAAAGAAGGCACTTAACATATTATTTTACAGTCATAAAAAATGAGATATTACTGAGGGTTAAGTTAACACATCCGACCAAATATTAGTCGCCCATGCACCAGCATAATGACCTTCTAATTCGGATGGTTTGAGTGAAACGCCACCCCCTTCGGCTGAGCGCATGATTTTTTTTGTTGCGTCATAGCGATACACATTGGCGACATGCATGGCTTGTTTATCATCCACGTAACTGTAGCAGGTATTCGCAAAAACAGGGCTAGGGTCTGGTGTGCGATGCTGCATTAACTCAACAATTGCACTGGCACATACGCGCGCCTGACTCGTTGCCATGTGTGCCGATTTCGGCAATGCGGCTGAAACAGAATCACCAATGACATGAATATTCGGTGCGAGTTTAGATTCATAGGTTAAAAAATCCACTTCGCACCAGCGTTTATCAATGTTATTTAAACCCGCCATTTGTGCAGGTTTTCCTGCGCGTTGCGGTGGAATAATATTCATCACATCAGCAGAAACCGTTTCAAAATCTGTTTTAATTATTTTGTTGGCGATATCTACTTCTAGCACCACGTTGTTGGGACGGTAATCAATAATGCCTGCATATTCCTCAGCAAAAACTTTAGTAAATAAGCCCTTTTTAGAGGTGATTTCTGGGTTGGCGTCCAGCACAATAACTTTGCTATTCGGTTTATGTTTTTTGAAGTAGCTCGCAACTTGGCAAGCACGTTCATAAGGGCCGGGCGGGCAGCGGTAGGGCTCTTTGGGAATAGACATCACAAAGGAACCACCGTTTGGCATGCTTTCTAATTGCTTGCGCAAGCTAACGGTTTGCCAGCCTGCTTTCCAAGCGTGTGGGATTTTTTCTTGTGCTGCTGTGGATCGTAAATTGGGTAAAGTGTCGTAGACAAAATCAACGCCCGGCGCGATGATTAAGCGGTCATAACTGATTTCGCCGCGCTTCATGGTCACTTTTTTAGTGGCGACATCAATTGCGGTCACTTCATCATTCACCCATTGCACACCATGGTTTTTTTGCAGTAAATCATAACCAAAAGTCAGGTCATTAATCGATTTACTACCACCCAAAACCAAATTGCTGAGCGGGCAAGATACAAATTGGCTGGATTTTTCAATCACAACTACATCAATACTATTAGCGCTCCACATGCGGATGTACTTTGCAGCCGTTGCGCCTGCATAACCTCCTCCGATCACAATTACGCGGCCTATTGTCGGTTTTTGACTATTGGCGGCACAGCCGCTGATGAATGGATAACTGGATATTAAAAGGCTAGTAATACCAGCTGTTTTAATAAAATCACGGCGGCTATTGTCAATACTATTTTGTTTGGCCTTGTCTGGTTTAGATTTAGTCATGATTAGCCTGTAATTTTTGCGTCTTAGGGCTAGTAGCGAGGGTAGGTTCCTGCGCAGAAAAATATTCTGCTAGCTGATTAATCTCATCAACTTGCAAACCTTTAGCGTGGCGGTGCATGACTGTCGCTGGCTTGTCACCATTTTTGAAAGCCAGCATTTGAGCGGTGAAATAATTTTTATCCATGCCAGCCAATATGGCGTTGCCTGCTAATGCATTTCCATTGCTGCCATGACAGGCAGCGCATGAAGCCGCCAATGTGCGAATGTGTAAATTGGGGGCAGATAAAACAATATCCTCAGCGGCGATGCTTAATATAGGCAAAGCCGCTGAGGATATGAGAATAAAACTTGAAACTAATTTTTTATTAATCATTTAGTGTTTATTGTTTTAATTAAAAACACCATATTAAACAGATTAACTTGGTTCTATTGTGACTTAAATCACGCTACAAAATACATGCAGTATGGTTGTCTTCATTAGAAACATTTGTCATCTACGCAACCATCCTCTTTAACACCAAGCGAGGTTAATAATTTAACCATATTTGCACCGCGCTCGCCTTCATCTTTCATCACGCGAACAATTGAAATATCGCCCTTCATTTTTTTCTGGATATCAGCGCCGCTTTTAGCCAGATAATTGACAATGTCGTCGTAGTTATCAAAAGCCGCTAAGTGAAATGCAGTCATGTGTGTGACTGGATGCACGTAATCGATATCTGCACCTTTTTCTTTTAAATATTTCACCATTTCAAGCTTGCCTTTGGTCGCAGCCATTTGAATGGGTGACCAAGCAAAGAATTTTTCATTGACCACTTTAGGATCTTTGGCAACGTATTGTTTCACAACTTTCAAATCACCACTGCCAATAGCAGAGGTAAATATAACAGAGTCATCATCTGTCATTGCGGATGCATGCATTGATAAACTTAAAGCCAAAACTGCAAAAAGTGCTTTTAATTTGTTCATTCTAATTATCTCCAACCTTATAAAATTTTGTTTGGCAAAATGCCATTTTAAATAAACCAACATTGTTAACACATTGCTAACTAGCTAAACCATACCATTAAAACTAGCGTATTAATCTACGTATTTTCTGGCATTTCGGAACATTCGCATCCAAGGCGCATCTTCTAACCAATCATCAGGACGCCATGAATGTTGTACTGCCCTAAATACCCTTTCAGGATGCGGCATCATAATGCTGAACCGCCCATCTTGCGTAGTTAAGCCCGTAATTCCTAGCGGCGAACCGTTAGGGTTAAACGGGTAAATTTCAGTTGGCGTTGACGCACCTGATGTTAAGGTAGGTTCAACAAAGCGCATCGTCACCAACTTTTTATCCAGCACACTGTTGACAGCGCTTATTGCAGAAAATTCCGCAAAGCCTTCGCCATGTGCAACAGCAATCGGCATACGGCTACCAGCCATGCCGTTAAAGAAAATGGACGGTGATTCTAATACCTCAACCATCGCCATGCGTGCTTCAAACTGTTCAGATTTATTTTTGACGAAATGCGGCCAATGTTCAGAGCCAGGAATAATGCTGTGCAAATTACTCATCATTTGGCAGCCGTTACAGACGCCAAGCGCGAATGAATCGGTGCGATTAAAGAATGCACTGAATTCATCATTGGCACGGCTATTAAATAAAATCGATTTCGCCCAGCCTTCGCCTGCGCCTAAAACATCGCCATAACTAAAGCCGCCACACGCCACTAAGCCTGCAAAGTCTTTTAATTTAACACGGCCGCTGATGACATCACTCATGTGCACATCCACACTGGTAAAGCCTGCGCGGTCGAATGCTGCGGCCATTTCCACTTGGCCATTCACACCTTGTTCGCGCAGAATCGCCATTTTTGGTTTAGCGTCAGTGTTAATGTAAGGCGCTGCAATATTTTGATTAATATCAAATGTTACGTGCGCATGTAAGCCCGAATCCGCGTCATTTAAAATGCGGTCATATTCTTGTTGTGCACACACAGGATTATCGCGCAGACTTTGCATGCGGTAAGTCGTTTCAGACCACATACGATGCAGATTGACGCGACTGTCAGTCAAAATGGTTTGGCCGTTTTTAGTGATATTGATTTGATTTTGATTGGTAACAGACCCAATCAGATGGGCGCTTAATGATTGTTTAAGTTGAGTTAAAACTGCATTTGCATCAGCTGTGCGTACTTGAATAACCGCACCTAACTCTTCGTTAAATAGCGCGCTTGCTGCATCGCCTTGCAAATCAGTAATATCAACATCTATTCCACAGTGGCCTGCAAATGCCATTTCGGTTAGCGTTGCGAACAAGCCGCCATCACTTCTGTCATGATAAGCCAGTAGCTTGCCGTCAGCATTCAGTTGTTGAATAGATGCGAAAAAATCTTTTAGCTGCGCTGGATTATCAACGTCTGGCGCAGTGTCACCTAATTGTCCATACACTTGCGCTAGGCTGCTACCGCCCATGCGGTTTTTGCCATTACCTAAGTCGATTAAAAGTAGCTTAGTTTCGCCTAAATCGGTTCTTAATTGTGGTGTTAACGTTTTTCGTGCATCTAAAGTATTGGCAAAAGCTGTCACCACTAATGAAATAGGAGAAGTCACGGCTTTTTTGGTATCACCATCTTCCCACACGGTTTTCATGCTCATGGAATCCTTGCCGACAGGAATGCTAATGCCGAGCGCCGGGCACAGTTCCATGCCTACTGCTTTTACGGTTGCAAATAGTGCGGCATCTTCACCCGCATGACCTGCAGGCGCCATCCAATTGGCGGAAAGTTTTAAATTACTGATGTCGTCAATGGACGCAGCTGCAATGTTGGTAATCGCTTCACCAATCGCCATGCGACCGGATGCCGGCGCATCAATCAATGCGATTGGCGCGCGTTCGCCGATGGCAAATGCTTCGCCAGCATTGGTTTCGTAGCCTGCCAACGTAACGGCAACATCGCTGACTGGTATTTGCCATGGGCCGACCATTTGATCGCGTGCAATTAAACCAGTTACAGTGCGGTCGCCGATGGTGATCAAGAATGTTTTATCTGCAACGCCAGGCAGTCTTAATACGCGCGCTACGGCATCTTTTAAATCAATGTTACTAGTATCAAAAGCGCTTAAATTTTTGGCTACGCTTTTTACATCGCGTGTCATTTTTGGCGGTTTGCCGAGCAAAACGCTTAAATCCATATCAACAGGATTGTTATTAAAATGATTGTCGGCAACGGTTAAATGTCGCTCTTCTGTGGCATAACCCACAATGGCAAATGGGCAGCGCTCGCGCTCACACAAAGCTTTAAAACGCGGTAAATCTTCCTGCAATACTGCCATCACATAACGTTCTTGCGATTCATTGCTCCAAAGCTCACGCGGTGACATCCCAGGTTCTTCGTTATGCACATCGCGCAATTGAAAAGCGGCGCCTACTTTTGCGTCATTCACCAGTTCAGGGAATGCATTTGAAATGCCGCCAGCACCGACATCATGAATGCTTAAAATAGGGTTTTTATCGCCCAATTGCCAGCAACGGTCAATGACTTCTTGCGCACGACGTTGTAACTCTGGGTTGCCGCGCTGCACGGAATCAAAATCTAGGTTTTCGGTATTGCTACCAGTATCCATACTGGATGCCGCACCGCCGCCCAAGCCGATTAACATAGCTGGCCCGCCTAGTTGAATAAGCGCTGCGCCTGCAGGAATGGCATTTTTATGCGAATGGTCGGCTGAAATATTACCCACACCGCCAGCCAGCATAATAGGTTTGTGGTAGCCACGCACTTCTGATTTGCCATCTACATCAGCAGCTTCCAGCTCAAACGTACGGAAATAGCCGGCAATATTAGGGCGACCAAATTCATTGTTATACGCCGCGCCACCTAATGGGCCATCGGTCATAATCTGTAACGGTGTAGCAATGCGGCCAGGTTTGCCGTATGGCTTTTCCCAAGGCTGATTAAAATCAGGAATATTCAAATTCGATACTGAAAAACCGGTTAAGCCAGCTTTTGGTTTAGAGCCAATACCTGTTGCGCCTTCATCCCGAATCTCACCACCTGCGCCTGTTGCTGCACCAGCGAAAGGTGAAATGGCAGTCGGATGATTATGCGTTTCTACTTTCATTAAGTAGTGCATGTCCTCTTCATTAAAGCCATATTCACCTGAAGAGTTTGGGTAAAAACGCTGTGTTTTTTGACCAGCAACAATAGACGAGTTGTCTGAATATGCGACAACAGTATGACCAGGGTTAAGCTTGTGCGTGTTGCGTATCATGCCAAACAGTGAAATGTCTTGCGCTTCACCGTCAATCACCCAATCAGCATTGAATATCTTATGGCGACAATGTTCAGAGTTGGCTTGCGCGAACATCATTAGCTCAACATCGGTCGGGTTGCGGCCAATTTTGCTAAAATTTTCAACCAGATAATCTACTTCATCCGGTGATAAGGCTAATCCCATTTCATTATTCGCCGCATTCAATGCAACTTTGCCACCTTGTAATATATCAATGCTATTTAATGGTTTGGGCTCTGCGCTGTGAAATAACTTCTGAGCATCATCCGCATTATTTAAAACCGTTTCCGTCATGCGATCTTGAACGATTGCTTTGAATGCACTTTTTTCAGCATCACTCAAAGGCTTGTTGTTTGCCGTGGTGACGTAAAACCCGATGCCACGCTCAATACGCAATACGCTATTTAACCCACAATTATGCGCAATATCGGTTGCGCGCGATGCCCAAGGTGAAATAGTGCCAATACGCGGAACCACTAAAAACAACGTGCCTATAGGCTCTTCCAGTGATGCCTGCGGACCATAAGTGAGAATCTGTTTAAGCGATTGTTGTTGCGTGTCGCTGAGCGGCTCGTCACTGAATGCAAAATGCATAAACTCTGCATAAATATGCGAAATGCTGGGTGCTGATTGTTTTAAGGTGGCGTAGAGCTTATCAAGACGAAAGGGTGATAACGCAGGACTGCCGCGAAGGCTTAAAAATGAAGGGCTGGGCATGGGCAAGTAAGCAGTTGAAAAAGTTAAAAAATTAGCGTTATTTTAACAGAAAGCGCAACGGCTATTCTGATTAAATACTTTAAATTTCTGCTTGTCTGCCCAGCAGGATTTTGCTGTTATGCGCTTTTTTAAGCTTAATTTTCTTTAAAAATTTAAGCTTAAAAGTCGCTTTAAAAATCTGAACAAATGACGATTAATTACTATTAACCAATTTTGCTGGATTTTTGCTGGTTAAAAAGCTGTAAGCTAAAAATGCCACAGGCACTAAAACTAAGCTGTAAGAAATCCAAGCGCCGATGCGACCTTCAGGGCCGTAAGCTTCGGTAGCTGCGTGCCAGTAAGCATTGTCAATAATGCCTAAGTTGTACACCTCTACAGACTCAGTAAGCTCATGGAAAGCATAAATGAGTAATTGAATTGAGAATATCACCATAAATACGGCGGTCACTTGGAAAAATAAGCCTAAGTTGATGCGATGGCCATATTTGCTCCATGCCCATGCAACGCTGCCCGCTACGATTAAACCTAACACGCCACCAATCACTAAATTAGTGCTGTCATTACTTTGTGCTAAAGAAGCAATCATAGTCGCGGCTTCTAAGCCTTCACGGCCAATCATCAGCAATACAAAAGCAAATATAGCCACTTTTGCGCCATTGCCAGGGTTTGCAACGGCTTTATCGATTGCGCCCGTAATTTCACGTTTCATGTGCTTGCCCATTTTTAGCATATGCACTGTACAGCTAATCACTAAAACGGCGGCTGTTAATGCTAACGTGCCTTCCCAAAATGGGGTAAGTCCGCCAATTTTAGCCAATACGATACCCAAGATGACACAAGCAATAACCGCTACGTAACAAGCGCTGCGCACAGATGGAATGAGTTTTTCGCCACCCGTTTTAGTGAGATAGGCAAGGGTGATTGCAATAATGAGAAAGGCTTCTAAGCCTTCTCTAAACGTAATCATAAGAGTTTCAAACATGGCAATTCCTGTTAAATTAAGCGGTTAATATTGAGTAAAACTTAACGTTTAGT
The DNA here is from genome assembly GCA_040387515.1 of Pseudomonadota bacterium. Taxonomy (GTDB): domain Bacteria; phylum Pseudomonadota; class Gammaproteobacteria; order Burkholderiales; family Methylophilaceae; genus Methylotenera_A. Next base: position 103,219 of record JAZKDP010000011.1, on the reverse strand, counting down.
AAGTTCTAAATGATAATAGTTCTTAATTGTCGCATATTTTTTCAGATTAAACTATTGCGCCTTATGAAAACCTATTGGGTCGTATATATAAAAATAAGCGTAACAAAAAAGCCTGCAATTGCAGGCTTTTTTGTTATTGGTTTGTTACTGTTTGCTTATGGATTAACTAGGCTTATTTGGTTGCACCAGCTACGCCAGTCACATCAATTTTAGCTTTAGCTTTTAAATCCAACATCATTTTTTCTAATTTACGTTGTTGCAAAGTGCGCTCTAAACCTTCTTTTACTTTGTCATATGATGGAACTTGAGTTGCACGTGTGTCAATCATTTTAATCACGTGCCAGCCAAATTGTGTTTGCACTGGTGTAGGAGTTACTTCACCTTTTTTAAGCGTAGAAACGGCATCACTAAATGGTTTAACCATACCAGCAGGTGAGAACCAGCCTAAGTCGCCACCTTTTTCTTTAGAGCCTGGATCCATTGATTTTTCTTTAGCTAATTTAGCAAAGTCGCTGCCTTTTTTAACTTGCGCCAAAATGTCATTCGCTTCAGCTTCTGTTTTTACTAAGATGTGACGCGCGTTATATTCTTTGTCACCCAACTCTTTTTTGTATTGTTCGTAGGCCGCTTTGGTATCTGCTTCTGTCACTGGATTTTTCTTCATATAATCGGCCAAGAAAATATTTACCAGTAATTTACGTTGCGTCAGTTCTTCGTTGATTTTGTAATCTGGCAATTTATCAATGCCTTGTTTTTGCGCTTCTTGATACGCGAGTTCTGAGCCAACTAATTCGTTAATGATGGCATTTTTCATGGCATCACTCGGTTTTTGGCCGCGTGTTTGCGCGTCTTTCATGATGTAATCTACCCAAGTTTGCTTAATGGGTTTGCCGTTTACTGTGGCAACTGAGTCAGCCGCGTATGCAGCTGGGGTGATTGAAAATGCTGAAACTGCTGCAATTGCAACGAAAATTTGGGTGATTTTCATAAAAATCCTTTTATTTTAATAAGTGAAGTATTTTGTAAGTTAAGAGTATTTTAGTATTATTTCTAAGGGTATTAAAAAGTTAGTTGGGGTCGTCAGGGGAAATTGCAAGTATGCTTATAGCGTGAATTTTTCCTGGCATTAAATCCGTAAGTGCTTGATAAATTAAACGATGTCGCATTATCTGTGATTTTTGTGAAAATTGCGAGCTTACTATTTTTAAGCTGAAATGTCCGCCGCCTGTGTTGCCAGCATGTCCTGCGTGCAGGGCGCTATCGTCTTTTAACTCCAAGCTAATTGGGTTAAGTTGGGCAAGTCTGGTTTGAATGATTTCGGTTAAGTTCATTGAATGGGTTTCGAGTGTACTAATAAGTTTTAGGGCAGTGTTTTTCTAAAAGGTTTCACAACAACGTTGGCATAAACACCGGCGCTGACAAATGGATCCGCATTTGCCCATGTTTTTGCTGCATCCAAATCATCAAACTCTGCCACAATCAGACTACCTGTAAATCCAGCTGGGCCTGGATCTACGCTGTCGATTGCAGGCATTGGACCTGCTAATAACAATCTGCCTTGATTCAGCAGTTCGGTTAATCGGGCTAAATGCGCAGGGCGATTTGCCATGCGTTTTTCTAAACTATTGGGTGTGTCTTCAGCAATAATCGCGTACAGCATCTATTTTTCTTCTTTATTTTCAACGGGTTCAATTAAGTATTGTTTAAGCAACAATGTTTGCGCGATGATAAAAATAAACATGATGCTGGTTACACCAAATAATTTAAAGTTAACCCATGTACTTTCAGAATAGTTAAACGCGACGTAAAGATTCACAAAGCCCAATATCACTAAAAATAGTACCCACGCTATATTGAGTTTATCCCAAATGGCTTTAGGTGCATTCAGCATTTTCCCCATCATTTGTTGAATAAAGTTTTTCTTAAAAAATACATTGGCAACCAACAAAACGGCGGCAAGTATCCAATACAACACGGTTGGTTTCCACATAATATAAGTTTTATCGTGCAGCAATAATGTAACCCCACCCAGCACGCTGATGATTGCGCCATTGACCAATAACATTTTTTCTACTTTGCCATGGCGAATTTTGGCGTAAATGATTAGCGCAATGGTGGCGCCAATCGCAATAGCCGTTGCGATAAAAATATCGTATAGCTTAAAGCCGATAAAAAATAAAATCACAGGGAATAAATCAAATAAAAATTTCATGCGTTCTTTCAGGTGTCATGGGTTGTTTCGCCCAGATGGTGTCGCTTAAATAAAAGCTTAACTATCTGTAAAGGTTGTATTTTGCTATGATTTAGACTTGTTTGCAAAACATTAGATTGCTGAAATTCATTATATGGCTGCACAGATAGACCTACATTGTCACTCTACCATTTCGGATGGATTATTGGCGCCACAGGATTTGGTGGCGCATGCTGCCAAAAGTGGCATTAAAGTGTTGGCATTGACTGATCACGATGATATTACTGGTTTGGCTATTGCGCGCAATGCGGCCAATCAGCACGGTATTCATTTTGTGAATGGTGTTGAAATTTCGGTCACTTGGAAAAGGCGCACTTTGCATATCGTGGGTTTAAAATTTGATGCAGAAAATGACACCTTAAAAAATGCTTTGGCGAGCGTGCGTATTGGGCGGGATGAGCGCGCCAAACAAATGGCAGAAGGCTTGGCAAAAGCGGGTATTACCGGCGCTTATGAGGGTGCAAAAGAAATCTCTAAGCAAAGCATTATGACGCGTAGCCATTTTGCGCAGTTTTTAGTTAAAAATGGCCACGCCAAAGACGTTAAGACGGTGTTTAAAAAATTCTTAGTCAAAGGCAAGCCTGGTTTTGTTGACCATCAATGGATGGATCTCGAGTCGGCTGTTAAGTTAATTACCAATGCGGGCGGTCAAGCGGTCATCGCGCATCCAGGGCGTTATGATTTGGGTACAATTAACATGATGTTGCTGATGCACGAATTCAGAAGTTATGGCGGCGCAGCGATTGAAGTGGTGACTGGCAGCCATAATCCACCGCAATATCAGCAATTTGCCAAAATCGCTCATCGATTCAGTTTAAAAGCGTCATTAGGTTCAGATTATCACGGCCCTGGTTTATCTTATATGGCAATGGGTTGTGTGCCCGATTTGCCGATAGGCTGCGACCCTGTTTGGGCTGATTGGCCAGAAGCGCAATATTTAAATGCGTAGTATTTAAATTCTGGGCTTCAGATTTCTTTTTTAACTCTATATATCCCGTTTAACTCACTAAACTATGGCGCAATTCTTTGTCATTAATGCTGATAATCCACAGCCGCGCCTGATTAAGCAGGCCGTTGAAATCTTGCGTGATGGCGGCGTGATTGCTTATCCGACTGATTCTAGCTATGCGTTGGGTTGCATGATGGGATTTAAAAGTGCGCAAGATAAAATTCGCCAAATTCGAGGCGTTAGTGATGACCATTTATTTACCTTAATTTGCCGCAACTTAAGCGAGTTAAGTGTGTATGCACAAGTGGATAATAGCCAATTCAGATTGTTAAAAGCCAATACGCCTGCGGCTTACACCTTTATATTAAAAGCCACGCGTGAGGTGCCGCGCCGTTTGCAGCATGCCAAACGCAGCGCAGTTGGCATTCGCGTACCAGACCATTTGGTTGTACAGGCTTTGTTAGATGAGCTGGCGGAACCCATGTTAAGCATGACATTACAACTGCCGGGCGACGATAATCCCTTAAATGAGGCATGGGAAATACGCGATAAGCTGGAAAGCCAAGTGGATTTAGTGATTGATTCTGCTGTTAGTTTTGCAGGCTTGACTACGGTTGTCGATTTGACAGCGGCTGAACCGACGTTAATCCGCCAAGGCGTGGCAGATGCAGCGCCGTTTGGCTTGTAGGCCTTTATTTTAAGGCTTTGAATTTCTATGGTTTTAATATTTAGCAACACAATATTGTTCAGAAAGTAATATGGATTTTTTTAGTCTTTTAAACGAGTTGCAATCACTCACCACCATACAGCGTATTGCGGTTACCGCAATACCCATGATTTTAGCTATCACCGTGCATGAAGCAGCGCACGGTTATGTCGCACGGTATTATGGCGATATGACGGCACATCATTTAGGCCGCATCACCCTAAATCCCATACGGCATATTGATTTGATTGGCACGGTTATTGTGCCAAGTATCACCATGTTAGTCGGCGGCATTTTTTTTGGTTGGGCGAAACCTGTCCCAGTTAACTTTATGAAATTGCGCAACCCTAAACGCGATATGCTGTGGGTAGCGGCTGCTGGGCCGGGCGCCAATTTGGTGATGGCCTTTTTATGGGCGATTGCGATTCAATTCGCACATTTTTTACCTGAATATGCCGCTTTGCCATTTGCCTTAATGGGTGCGGCAGGCATATTAGTCAATACGATTTTAATGGTACTTAATTTGTTGCCCATACCGCCGTTGGATGGCGGGCGCATTGCGGTGAGTTTGTTGCCGAATAATTTAGCGATTAAATATGCGCAAATAGAGCGTTATGGTTTTATTATTTTAATTGTTTTATTGGTGACGCACATTCTTGATAAAATTATGTGGCCGTTCGTGATGCTCACATTGCAGGTTATTTCAACGATATTTTTTTAGATTTAATTAATAGGTAATTTACAAGGTTAAATATGGCGTTAGAACGCGTTTTATCGGGCATGCGCCCTACAGGCAACTTGCATTTAGGGCATTACAATGGCGTGCTTAAGAATTGGATTAAGCTGCAACATGAGCATGAATGTCTATTTTTTGTGGCTGATTGGCACGCATTAACCACCCATTACGATACCCCGGAAATCATTGAAGAGTCAGTTTGGGAAATGGTCATCGATTGGCTAGCAGCAGGTGTTGACCCAGCCAATGCGACTATTTTCATTCAATCGCGCGTGCCAGAACATGCTGAATTGCACACATTATTGAGCATGATTACACCATTAAGTTGGTTAGAGCGCGTGCCAACTTATAAAGACCAGCAAGAGAAATTATCCAGCAAAGATTTATCTACTTACGGATTTCTGGGTTATCCATTGCTGCAAAGTGCAGATATCTTGATTTACAAAGCGACTCAGGTTCCTGTAGGCGAAGACCAAATTCCGCATATTGAATTCACTCGTGAAATCGCGCGCCGTTTTAACCATATTTATGGCAAAGAAACTGGCTTTGAAGAAAAAGCCAAAGCAGCAATCAAAAAATTAGGCAGCAAAAAAAGCGCGCTATATGAAGAAATGCGTAATGCCTATCAACAAGGTGGCGATGAGGAAGCTTTGGAATCCGCGCGCGCTTTGATTGAAGAGCAACAAGGCATGAGTATGGGCGACAAAGAACGTTTGCTTGGGTATTTAGAAGGCGGCGGCAAAATGATTCTGGTTGAGCCTGATTACAAGCTCACACCTGCATCTAAAATGCCCGGTTTAGATGGCCAGAAAATGTCTAAATCTTATAACAACACCATTTCATTGCGCGAAGATAAAGATTCAATCGCAAAAAAAATCAAAACCATGCCGACTGATCCAGCGCGTATTCGCCGTACCGATCCAGGCGACCCAGCCAAATGTCCTGTATGGCAATTACACGAAATCTATTCGGATAAATCCACTCAAGATTGGGTGCAAAACGGGTGTAAAACCGCTGCAATTGGTTGCATTGAATGTAAAGGCCCAGTAATAGAAGGCGTGCTGAAAGAGCTGCAACCAATTCAAGAGCGTGCCGCACAATATGCAGAAGACCCAACTTTAGTTAAAAATATTGTGGCTGAAGGTTGTGAAAAAGCCCGCAAACTTGCGCGTGAAACCATGCGTGATGTACGTGATGCGATGGGTTTGAATTATAGCTAGTATCTGGTAATTAATATGAGTAGACTCGGGATTGTTATGTGCCAAATTTATGCATTTATAATAGCTATATGTATTGTGATTTCGCTATTAAAAGATGGCGATTCCAAAGGAAAGTTTGTTTTAATGTCTGTGCCCATTTCTCTTCAACAAGCTGCTCTACGAGAACTTAATATAGTTACACCTCGAGGGCAACTTTACTGGCTAAAAGCTTATATTTTGATTGGATTGCCGACCTTTATGCTACTTTATTTCGTCGGTAAATTGGTGGACGATGAGGAGTTAGTATGATTGAGCTGTTCATGATTAGGATATCGGAGGGTTAGCATTGAATCATTGGATAGCTTTAGCAATTGCAATATGCGGTGAAGTCATCGCCACGACCGCTCTCAAAGCTTCAAATGAGTTTACGCGACTAGTACCATCTATTATTGTGGTTGTTGGTTACGGTACGGCATTTTACTTTATGGCAATCAGTATGCGCGTGTTGCCAGTCGGGATTATGTATGCGATTTGGTCTGGGATGGGCATCGTGCTGGTCTCTCTCATCGGTTGGCTGGTATATAAGCAGGTGCTAGATTTACCATCTATGATTGGTATGGGTTTGATTATTTCGGGGGTTATTGTGATTAATTTGTTTTCAAAGTCCGTTGGACATTAACTGAAAATGGAAACACAACTCACTTTAAACATACGTGTCCACGGTGAAACATTAGCTGAGTTACCGCAAGATTTGTATATTCCGCCAGATGCGCTGGAAGTTTATTTAGAAGCGTTCGAAGGTCCGCTAGATTTACTGCTTTACCTTATCCGCAAGCACAATCTGGATATTCTGGATATTCCCATGGCGCAACTGACTGCGCAATATATGGTGTATGTGGAAAAAATGAAGGTAATCAAGCTGGAATTAGCCGCGGATTATTTGCTGATGTCGGCGATGTTAATCGAGATTAAATCGCGCATGTTGCTGCCAAAACCTGCAGAAGTCGTTGAGGAAGATGACCCACGTGCCGAGTTGGTGAGGCGATTGATGGAATATGAAGCGATTAAGTTAGCCGCCCAGCGTTTGGATGCGATGCCGCAAGTGGGTGTGGATATTAGCGTCGCGGCGGCTTATTATCAGCATATTGCCGATATTAAACCGCCAGAGGTGAGTTTAGATGAGCTGGTAGAGGCGTGGCGCAATGTGCTAAAGCGCGCTAAATTAACCACACATCACAAAATCGGCAAGGCAGAGCTTTCGGTGCGCGAGCACATGAGCCAGATTCTGCGGCGCCTAACAGCCGATGGAATGGTGGGATTTTCAGCTTTGTTTGATGTGGTGACTGAAGGTTTAGCCAAGCTAGTTGTGCATTTTTTGGCGATTTTAGAGCTGGCAAAAGAGGGCTTGATTCGTATCACACAGCAGCAAGCGTTTTCACCTATTTATTTACAAGCAAACGTAGCGTCTGATTAATGATGGTGACTGTATGAAAGAACCTGAAAGCATCATCGAAATGAAGCAAGTGCTGGAAGCTGCGCTGTTAACTGCTGGCCAACCTTTAAGTTTGGATGATTTGCTGAAACTATTCGCAGGCCGCATGGAACGTACCACTTTGCGTATGCTGCTGGATGAATTAAAACAAGATTGGGCGCAAGAAAATGCAGCCAAAACGCTAGAGTTAGTACAAGTGGCGACGGGCTATCGCTTTCAAGCTCAGCCACAATATAGTGAATTCATTGCGCGCTTAAGCCCCGAAAAACAACCCAAATATTCACGCGCAGTGATGGAAACGCTAGCGATTATTGCCTATCGCCAACCCGTAACACGTGGGGATATTGAGCAAATTCGTGGTGTGGCGGTTAACCCCAATGTCATGCGTCAGTTACAAGAGCGAGATTGGATTGATGTGGTGGGGCAACGTGAAGTACCTGGCCGGCCATCACTCTACGCAACCACCAAACATTTTTTGGATGACTTGAATTTACGCTCTTTAAGTGAGTTGCCGCCATTTGAAGATTTTGCACAAAGCGAAATGCCGTTAGAAGGTTAGTCTTTAAAAAACCAACTCCTGATATTCTTAACGTATTAATTTATGCTGGATTTAGCAATAACTACTGTAAAATCATGGCTTAGCAAATAAAAGTAAGCTCATCATGGCACGTCCTTTCAAGCAACAACGCGATCCGCAAGCACAAATTCGCCGTCCTAAAACTAATTTTACTAAATTAGAAAACGACCCCAATGCAACACCAGAGCCTACGCAGCGCTTACATAAGTTGTTGGCTACACAAGGTTTAGGCTCGCGCCGCGATATGGAAGAGCTGATTGCCAGCGGCCGAGTGACGATTAATGGTGAAGTAGCCAAAGTGGGCGCGGGCGTTACACAATATGATGTGGTGCGAATTGACAGCAGGCCTGTGCGATTGTCATTTGAGGCAGAACTACCGCAAGTACTGATTTACCATAAGCCAGAAGGCGAAATTGTCAGTCAGGATGACCCAGAAGGGCGTGCAACAGTTTTTGACAAATTACCAAAAATTAAACATGGTAAGTGGATAGCGATTGGGCGGCTGGATATGAATACCAGCGGCTTATTAATATTTACCAATTCTGGTGAGTTGGCGAATCGTTTTATGCATCCACGCTATGAAGTGGAGCGTGAATACGCCGTGCGAATTTTTGGTGAACTCACAGACGAGCAAATGACCATGCTGACGCAAGGAATTGAGCTTGAAGATGGCCCTGCGAACTTTGATAGCATTAGCGCGCAAGGTGGTGAAGGAGCAAATCATTGGTATCAAGTGATTCTTCGCGAAGGTAGGAATCGTGAAGTGCGTCGTTTGTTTGAAGCATTTCAATTACCTGTTAGCCGCTTAATGCGCGTGCGTTTTGGCCCTGTGAATCTACCGCCAAGGGTTAAGCGTGGCACCATGTTAAAGCTGGAGCAAAAAACAGTGGTGGATTTGTTGGAATGGGCGGGCTTAGAAGTGCCAAAAGCGCCATTAAAACAACTAAATCAGCGTGAAAAAGATAAAGCCACCGCCGTGTTTGTGCCAAAAGTGCGCAAACAAAGAATGAGCGCGTTGGATAGACCAGTGCGCGAAATAGGTGAAGATGGTAAGCCTGTTCAGCGTGGGCGTGTGGCAAACAGTACTGAAACTAGAAAATCTGGACTGAAAGATTCTAAACCGAGAAAAGCAGGCAATAGACGCGTACGCCAAACCAGCGATATTTCACCTGCAACCACAAAAAAATCCACACGTTAAAGCAGATATTGACCTAATCAGGCTTTATTTAAAGTAATCATGATGATTAATTTGATTCGGTTCGTAGTCTGCGTATTGTGTTTAATTTCTAGCTCCGCATGGGCAGGGCGTCCGTTTTTTACGGATGATGCAGGATTAACGACACCCGAAACTTGTCAAATTGAAACATGGGCGCAATTTAACGCTAATCATGATCGCGATTTGTGGGCGTTACCTGCTTGTAATCCCACTGGAAATCTTGAGATTACTGTTGGTATTAATCAACTTCAAACACATACCGATGGCAATATAGATAGCTATTTGCTGCAAGGTAAAACACTATTCCGTGAGATGGAAACCAATAGTTGGGGAATGGGTGTGGCATTTGGGGTTATCCATCCAAGGCATGGTGATGCGGGTGCAGATTTTATCTATTTGCCATTTAGCTTATCTTTTGCGGATGATCAATTGCTTGTTCATGCCAATCTAGGATGGATTAAAAATCGCGCTTCCGGGGGCAATCAAACATCTGGGTTTAATCGAACAACATGGGGCTTAGGTGCTGAGTACAGTTTAGCAAAACACGTTTCAGTTTTTGCAGAAGCTTTTGGTGATGATGTTGTTCGCCCCATCATTCATACTGGCCTTAATATTTCGCTAATTCCCAACAAGCTCAATCTGAATATTACTGGCGGCAGAGATTTAGCCGTGGATCCAGATCATAATTTCTATTCAATCGGTTTGAATGTTTACGGGTTGCCGTCAGTGCAACTTTAATAAGTAGGCCTAGTTATTTTTGTGCTGGGCAAACAAATGCGCACGTATTACCTGTTCTGCCGACCCAGCTACCATCTGGGCATTGCGTGACATCTTGCGTACACATCACTTGCTTGTCGTCAGCGACTGGCTGTGTTGGAATGGATTTTACGCAAGCGAGTAGAGCGGTTGATAATACTATTGCAACAATTGGGCGCAAATTTTTCATATAGTAGTTAACTGCTCTTTAGTTAGCAAAAACACATATTGATTGCCTGATTCGACCGTTAACCATGTAAAAGCTAAATCTGGGTAGGCATCAAGCAATGCGTCGCGATTGTGACCAATCTCTACGATTAATAACCCATCATCATTTAAATAGCTAGCCGCTTCGCGCAAAATCGTGTGAGTGTGGTCTAAGCCATCTGCGCCGCTACCCAAAGCTAATTGCGGTTCATTTTGATATTCAAGCGGCAAGGCCGCCATGCTAGGCGCATCTACGTAAGGCGGATTGCTGATAATTAAATCGTAAGTTTTACCTTGTAATGCGGTAAACATATCTGATTGAATCGCGGTAATTTGATCTTGCAATCCGTAATTAGAGATGTTGATATTAGCCACCGCAATCGCGTCGGTTGAAATATCGACGACATCAATTGTTGCATCAGGAAAAGCGTTAGCCAGCAAAATGCCTAAGCAGCCGCTACCTGTGCAAATATCGGCGGCAGAGTTAATGAGTTCAGGATGCTCAATCCACGGCTGTAAGCCATGCTCACCTTCTTCGTTAAAATCTAATAATTCGGCAATAAAACTACGCGGCACAATGACACGCTCATCGACATAAAATTTAAAGCCGCGCAACCAAGCCTCGCGCACCAAATACGCGGTTGGCGTGCGTTTGGTAATACGTTGCTCAATTAAATGCGCTAAATGTTTGCGCTCTTGTTCTGTGATAACCGCATCTAAAAAATTATTCAGCGTATCGTGCGGCAAATGTAACGCGCTCATCACCAGCCAAACCGCTTCGTCATAACTGTTATCAGTACCGTGACCAAAGAAAACTTCAGCTTCTTCAAACTGGCTCACCGTAAAGCGTAGCCAGTCGCGAATCGTAAATAACTCTTCTGTTAATCTTGGGAAATGCGTCATAGGATTTTCTACTTAATCAGTTTTATGATTGAATTAATATTATTTAATTAATTTTTCAAGTGTTAACTTGTATGTTTGTTTTAGCGGTTCAATATCCGCCACGCCGACACATTCATTCAACTTATGAATGGTTTTATTCAGTGGCCCAAATTCAATTACTTGTTTGCAAATGTCTGCGATAAAGCGACCATCAGACGTGCCGCCAGTGGTGGATAGCTCAGGCGAAACACCATAACTTTCAACAATCGCTTCTGAAATCGCCTCAACCAAATTGCCACGTGGGGTGATGTAAGGCGGTGAATACTCCCATTCCAAATCATAATCCAAGGCATGCTTATCTAAAATAGCATGCACACGTTGTCTTAAATTGGCGTCGGTACTGCCGTTTTTAATACCATCAGTACCAGCTAATTCTGGGCAAAATCTAAAGTTAAATAAAATCTCAACTTCGCCTGGCACAACATTGGTAGCGCCTGTGCCACCATTCATATTTGAAATCTGCCAAGAAGTTGGTGGGAAATATTCGTTACCCTTGTCCCAGACCGTTTCTACCATGTCTTTAATCGCAGGTGCGACCAGATGGATGGGATTCTTAACCAGATGCGGGTAAGCTATATGACCTTGTATGCCTTTAACGGTGAGCTTCCCGGATAATGAGCCGCGTCTGCCATTTTTAATCATATCACCGACGACTTTATTGCTGGTCGGCTCACCAACGATACAGTAATCAATCAATTCGCCACGGTTCTTTAATACTTCGATCACTTTAACCGTACCGTTTACGGCAATACCTTCTTCATCCGATGTAATCAGCAGGCCGATAGAGCCTTTGTGGTCTGGGTTTTCTGCGACAAACTCTTCAATGCTGGTAATAAATGCAGCTAATGAAGTTTTCATATCCGCTGCGCCACGCGCATACAGCATGCCATTTACAATAGTTGGTTCAAAAGGTGGTGTATGCCATTTATCGATTGGGCCTGTCGGGACGACATCGGTGTGGCCTGCAAAGACCAGTAAAGGAGATGCAGTGCCGCGTCGTGCATAAAAGTTATCCACGTCGCCAAAACGCATACGCTCGATTTTAAAACCTAGCGGCTCAAGTCGTGCAATCATGGTTTCTTGGCATCCCGCATCTTCAGGCGTGTTGGATTGGCGTTTGAGCAAATCAATAGCAAGCTCAATAGTGGTAGTTGGAAAAGCTTTATTCATGGCTTAAAACTTTCATTTAACTTTTGATTAAACATTGAGGGTGAAAATTTCTGCATAACGGCTTTCGTCAAAACCTGTACACAATACAACATCATTTTTAACTAATATGGGACGCTTAATCAAGCTAGTTTTCGCTTGCATTAATGCAATTGCAGATGCGTCATCAACGATGCTATCTTTTGTTTTTTCGTCTAGACCGCGCCAAGTAAGACCAGCACGATTAATGAGTTTTTCTTGCGGTATTTGTTTCAGCCAATTGATTAAATCTGCTTCAGAAACACCTTGTTTTTTGAAGTCGTGAAATTCGACTGCAATATCGTGTGCAGCAAGCCAGTCGCGTGCTTTTTTTACCGTGTTGCAGTTTGGGATGCCGTAAAGTTTCATGATGGAGTTCTGGGTATAAGACTTAATTCATCAAGCCTAATTTAAATTAGGCCTTATTTTAACATCTAGCAATCGACTGTGTCGCGCTTATGCAGTTTTATGCAGCTTCTGTCTGGTAATCGGATACTGAGAATTGACCCGATGATTTAAAATTGATGCTCAGTTGCTTGAATAGTTTCAATAGTTTTAATTCGGAAACCGGTGCAGAGAATAGATAGCCTTGCATATGATCGCAGTTCAAATCAACCAGCGCATCGCGCTGTGCTTTGGTCTCTACACCTTCGGCCACAACATTCAGATCTAAGGCATGTGCTAGGCGAATCACCGCATCGACTAAAGCACGCGAAGTTTTATTTTCGTTAATTTGCCCGATAAATACTTTATCCAGTTTAATTTCATCAATATTCAAATGTTGCAAATAGCTTAAGCTGAATTGATGTGAGCCAAAATCATCCAGCGCAACTTTGATATCTGCTGCTTTAAATTGACGTAGCAATTGCTTAAACTGATCTTCATTTCTGATGGCGGTTGTTTCCTTGATTTCAAACATTAAGTTATCGGCTGGTATTTTGTAACGCTTACGCAATTGCAATATTTCGTCTACCAAATTAGGATTTCTAAATTGCTGACGAGCAAGATTGATCGACACTTTGAGGTCAACTCCTGCTTCTCTTGCGCGATAGATGGCGCGACAACCTTCTTCTACCACCCAATCGTTAATTTGGTTAATCAGGCCAAAACGTTCGGCTGCAGGGATAAAATTAATCGGTAAAATGACACCTTTAGTTGGGTGATCCCAGCGAATTAATGCCTCAGCGCCCACTGGTGATTGTGTTTTACAATGTATTTTTGGTTGAAACACAAGGCTAAACTCGTTGTTTTCAATCGCAAGGCGTAAATCCCGCTGCATTTCTAACATATGGTCTGATGCAGATTCAATTTCAGAATCAAAGAATCTAAATTGATTTTTACCACTCTCTTTGGCTTTATACATGGCGGCATCGGCGCAAATCATCAGTTTATCGATATCGCCATCGCGCGGATGGACGGCAATGCCGACAGAGCATGAAATATCGATTTGGTGCCCTTGTATTATGAACGGCTCTTTAATGGATTGAACGATACGTTCCACAATCGGAATGATATCTTCATTCGATTTAATCTCTTCAATTAAAGCCACAAACTCATCACCGCCAATACGCGCAACGGAATCGCAAGCCCTGACTGCGGCGTTTAAACGTTGAGCGACGGTCAATAAAACTGCGTCGCCTACGTGGTGGCCAAAATTGTCGTTAATCGGTTTAAAATGATCTAGATCAATATAAGCAAGTGCAATGGTATTGCTGGCGCGCGCGCGACGTTTAACCGCTGTTTCCAATTCACGTTGAAAAGCATGCCTGTTTGGTAATTGTGTTAAGGGGTCTTTAAAGCCTGTATTTGTTGCATTTGGGTTGTTTTTCTTACCCATTAGACTATTCACACTAAATCTTTCGTAATACAGCGCGATAACGAATGCCAATAAGAATAGGCACACCAAACCTAAAGTGATGACAAGTGCCAGCATTGTTTTGTCAGCAAATGTAGAAACAAACGTCTGCGCAGCTTGTGTCGTTTTTAGCATTATCGAGGTGTTAAATATTGCATGAATCGCCAGAATAGTAATGCCTGTAATCACTGAAAAAAACAGTTTAATTAATGGTTTATTTTCGCCTGAGTAATCCTTTATCCAAGCGATTGTCGCCAATGAAATCACCGATGCAATACAGGCTATCGAGATTGCCAATAAAAGAGAGAGCGGTTCAAAAGTGATGAGTGCGACTGTGTTAGAAACCTGATTGATTTCATTTAAACCAGCTAACGCAAAATAAAACATCGCATAGCTGCCTATGCCAATCAGTGCGCCACCTAATATGAGATTGCTTATCACAATCACTTTTCTGCTGGTAACAAAACATAAAGTTAAGCCGATGATTAAAGCGACAAACCATGCTGCCAGCATGTCTGCTGAGAATATCGTCAGTGATAGGTTGCCATGAAATATCAATAGATTGATAAAAAGAATAGCCCACAATCCTGAGCCAATGGCGAATGAATGTACGCCTAATAAAACGCTTTTATAGCGAGAGGTGGTGCGGTAGAGGTGGTCGATGAATCCCAAAGTAATATACATGGCAAAACCACTCGCTGTAAGCGAGAGCAATATAAGCCAAATATCGTCGTGAAAATTCATTGTTTTCGTCGTGTCTTTTATGGTTGTGAATATCGTTTCAATGAATATAAGCAACTACTGTGCCATACACTTTTTTGTGCGCGGATTTACGTATGGAATTGAGCAAACAAAAAACCATATTATTTGCATAAGCGTGCAAACAATATGGTTTGGAGGTTTTTATTTGAGTTAATAATTGATATGGTTGATATCACTAAATCCTGATAAAAAATGGCGAATGTGTGATGCTTGTCTAAAATAATGATGAGAAAGTAGCATTATTGTTCAAGAATGTTTTGGGATGATTTTGTTTAGTTAACCCTTAATTTACTTTAAATTAAGGGTCGATTAATCAATATGTCCAATCAATCTACACTTAAATGTACATCTAATTTATGTAAGTAATGTTTGAGCATTTGTTATTAATAAACGTTAGCTCAGTGCGCTTGTAGATGTTTTTTGAGTTATAACTAACCAAATTATTGTAATGCCACATTTCAATGGAATCTTTTTTACGTGTGGTTTCAATCTGCGCATTTTCTTGCACAATTTGCGCAGCGTTAGTTGGCATTACTGGCGTGGTTTTTTTAACTGGATTACCCAATATTTTAGCTACATCTTCCCGCGTTTTGCCATTCACTAGCTGAATGAAATCCATCTCTTTATAGGTTGTTTTAGGAGAAATATCTTTCGCTTGTAATAGGTTTGAGGCGAATAACAATGCAATCGAGATGAAAGTGAGTTGGAAATGTTTCATATTGCTGTCCTTATGTAAATGGTTTGTTAATTGGTAAATGATTTGTTAGTTAATGTATAAAAAGTGATGCATTAAGATTTGTTTTGCGTAATACCTAATTGAATGGCTAAATGCACCAGATTGGCGGTAGTTTTTACATTGAGTTTTTGTTTTACTTGGGTTTGAATATTGGCAACGGTTTTGTAACTGATATTTAAACTATCTGAAATAAAGCCTAATGCATTGCCATTGGCAAGCTGCCTGAATACTTCAAACTCCCTTGGCGTCAGCTTGCCAAGCGGGTTGTCTAGCTCGGTAATGAGTTCCATAGCCAAATGCTGCGCTAGTTTTTGGCCAATGTATTTGCCGCCACGCAATACTTTATCTACCGCTTCCAGCAAGATGCTCACGTCATCGGTTTTGACGACATAACCTTTAGCGCCGGCTTGAATGGCTCTTATGGCAAAGGCATTACCTTCATGCATGCTGTAAACCAATATTTTGGCGTTTTTATCACGCAATATGATGCGTTGCATCGCCTCTAAACCGCCAAGGCCGGGCATATCTAAATCCATTAAAATTAAATGTGGCTGATGATCTTGCCAAAGTGAAATGGCGTTTTCGCCGCTAGTTGCTTCTGCAACGACCTTATAACCCCACTGGGTCAATAGGCTTTTTAAACCTTGTCTTACAACAACGTGGTCATCAACAATCAATATAGATTTGTTCATTTTTGTTTGTGGCTTAATTTCCCGTGATGCGTTGTAGGACTCTTGATCTAAATACATGATTTTTTATCTTTAAATTGTTTTAAAGCGACATTAATGGAATCTTAGCCACCACTGTCACGCCATGATTCAAGTGGCTGGTCATGCTAAATTCGCCCATCAGTGAAGTCACTCGCTCCCTCATACCAATCATCCCCATGCCCTGAACGTTATCGCTGGCGTAGCCTTGGCCGTTATCTTTAATTTCTAAATGGATATAACGTTTGGCTTCGCTACGCTGTAATGACAAACTAATCCACACGCTAGTCGCATTGGCGTATTTAGAAATATTCGTCAGTGTTTCTTGAATGAGGCGGTAGATCGTAATGCTCATTTGCTGTGAGAACACGACTGAAAGCTGATCAATGTTATTTTCCAAGATGATATGCGGGTGTTGTTGATGCCATTCTTGGGTTAATTGCTGGATGCTATCAAATAAACCTTTTGTATCCGTGGGCGCTGGCCTTAAGCGGCGCATCAAGGTTCGCGTCATTTCCTGAATATGTTGGGCATTGGATAAGATGCGTCTGGCATGTAAGTTAACCGCCGTAGATTTAGGTTCTGCGTTGATAGACAAATTTAAAGCAGAAGCGTCTAGCCGAATAGCTAATAGATACTGACCAATATCATCATGTAAATCGATAGCAAGCTGCTGGCGCTCAGCTTCTTGCACCTTAATTAAATGTTGCGTAAGCGCTTTATTTTCGGTGAGTAAACACATTATTTTATTTTCTGCCTGCATGCGTAGCGCAATTTCACGATCACGTTCGCGTACTCTACGGTAAGTAAACCAAGCCAAGCCAAATGCCATCAATAGCAATAAAAATGGCACTTCATCCAATTGAATTCTTTCATATTTGGCAAATTCTCTAGTCAGTCTCTCTGCTAAATCAATCCACATAATGAATAAGTAGCTCAAAAAAATAATGAGCGTTAGCAATAAGGCATCACGTTTAACAGCACTAAAGCGAGCCAGGTTAAAGAAACCCAGTAAATCAAATAATTTCATCGCAGCATCTTGCAGTAAAAGATACGGCATGAATAGAGGAAAGATTCCCATAGCGTATGTATGCCTATTGATATTAGGCTGTGAACCCGTGAAAACTTTCACCTAAAAACGGGAAAGATTCATCTTATTCAGTAAAGAGTGAAAGTGCAGAATGCGTTCAGCCAAATTGATCTTGATTGTGGCTTTTTAGTATTAACTACCAATGGGAGACTATGGATATGAAACGCAAACAGGCTAACGTCAATGCTCACGCCAGTATTAGTGCAGCAATCGGCGCGCTTCTAGCAATTGCAGTTGTTCAAACTGCATATGCTGATGCTGATTTAGACAAAAGAGTACAAGACCCAAATCAATGGGCGACACAAACAGGTAATTACACAAGTCAACATAACAGTGAATTAAACCAAATCAATAAAGGCAATGTTAAGAATGTAAAAGCCGCTTGGTCGTTCTCGACTGGCGTTTTACACGGTCATGAAGGCGCACCATTGGTGATTGGCGACATGATGTACATTCACTCTGCTTTTCCTAACAATACATATGCCGTTAATTTAAACGACCCTGGTCGCATTGTCTGGTCACACAAACCAAAACAAGACGCTTCTACAAAAGCAGTGATGTGTTGCGATATTGTTGACCGTGGTGTTGCTTATGGCGCTGGTCAAATTATCAAGAAACAAGCAGATGGTCACTTACTGGCTTTAGATGCTAAAACCGGCAACGTAAACTGGAAAGTTGAGCTTTGCGATCCTAAAGTCGGCATGACATTAACGCAAGCTCCATACGTTGTTAAAGACACTGTATTAATCGGCTGTTCTGGTGCTGAGCTAGGTGTTCGTGGCGCTGTGAACGCGGTTGATTTAAAAACTGGCGCATTGAAATGGCGTACGTTCGCGACTGGTCCTGACAATGAAATCAAACTGGCAAAAGACTTCAATAAAGACAATCCACATTACGGTCAATTTAATTTAGGTACTAAAACTTGGGAAGGCGACGCTTGGAAAATCGGTGGCGGCACTAACTGGGGTTGGTATGCATATGATCCAAAATTAAACTTGTTCTACTACGGTTCAGGCAACCCCGCACCTTGGAATGAAACAATGCGTCCAGGCGACAACAAATGGACGATGACTATTTGGGCGCGTGATGTTGATACGGGCGAAGCTAAATGGGGCTACCAAAAAACGCCACATGATGAGTGGGATTTTGCTGGTGTAAACCAAATGGTGCTAACCGATCAACCAGTTAAAGGCAAAATGACGCCGCTATTAACGCACATTGACCGTAACGGCATTATGTACACGCTTAATCGTGACACTGGTGCATTGATCTTGGCCGACAAAGTCGATCCAGCAGTTAACGTGTTCAAAAAAGTGGATTTAAAAACTGGCTTACCAGTGCGCGATCCAGAGTTCTCAACACGTATGGACCATAAAGGTACCAACATTTGTCCTTCAGCGATGGGTTTCCATAACCAAGGTGTCGATTCTTACGATCCTGAAAGCCGTACTTTATATGCTGGGTTGAACCACATTTGTATGGACTGGGAGCCGTTCATGTTGCCATACCGTGCAGGTCAATTCTTCGTGGGTGCAACACTCGCGATGTATCCTGGCCCAAGCGGACCAACTAAGAAAGAAATGGGTACTATCCGCGCATTTGACACTGTTACAGGCAAAGTTAAATGGTCCAAATGGGAGAAATTCGCAGCTTGGGGCGGTACGCTTTACACCAAAGGTGGCTTAGTTTGGTACAACACTTTAGATGGCCATATCAAAGCTTTGGATAAAAACAACGGTAGTGAGTTGTGGAAATTCAAAATGCCTTCAGGTGGTATCGGTTCACCAATGACATACGCATTCAAAGGCAAACAATACGTTGCAAGTATGTATGGTGTAGGTGGTTGGCCTGGTGTTGGTCTAGTGTTTGACTTGACTGACCCAAGTGCAGGTTTAGGTGCTGTTGGTGCATTTAAAGAGCTTCAACACCACACAAACATGGGTGGCGGTTTAATGGTGTTCAGCCTGTAATTTAAGGTTAAACAGTATAGTTTTAAAAGTAAAACAGATGACCAGAGCAGCAAGTGCTGTTCTGGTTTCTGCAAAAAATATGAGTGCAAGGTTTTTGCAAATAGACATTTTGTTTAATAGATATTTTATTTAAAAGTTTTGAGCGTTTATTTGGAAACACCCCGTGAAAGTTTAAAGCTCATTTGAAAGGAAGTAATTTAAATATGCACAGAAATAAATATCAATTATGCAAATTAGGATTAAGCGCAGCTTTATTCGGTTTGCTTGGCATCGGGTCAGTTCAGGCACAAGCAGAAGATCTCAATGTCTGTGCAGGCCAAGATGAGATGCCGTTTTCAAACAAAAACAAAGAAGGATTTGAGAACTCTCTGGCTGAAGTTTTAGGTAAAGCCATGAATCGCAATGTTAATTTTGTTTTTTGGAGTGATCCGCGTTACGTCGTGAGGGATTATTTGGACAAGAAAAAATGTGATGTGGTACTAGGCGCAGATGAAACCGATCCACGCATGTTAAAAACGGATCCTTATTACAAAACGGGTTATGTGTTTATCACCAGAGAAGATCGCGGCATTGATATTTCTTCTTGGAATGATGATTTACTCAAAGAGCGTAATTTCCGCATAGGCGTTTTGCCCGATAGCCCAGGCAAGGTGATGCTGCTGCAAATTAACCGTTTTGACGACATGTTTGATTATTTTGCAGAGCTACAACAGTACCAGTCGACGCGTAATAAATTCGTTAAGGTTTATCCGGATAGATTGGTTAAAGACGTAGAAACTAAATATATCCATTCATCTATGTTGTGGGCACCAGAAGCAGCACGTTATGTGCGCGCATCGAAAACGCCATTAAAAATGCAAATTGTGAATGATGACGCTGTTAAATCCAACGGCCAAAAAGTGCCTATGCATTATCAAATCGTCATGGGTGTCCGCAAAGGTGATAACGCGCTAAGAGATGAATTGAATCGTGTGATTCATGAAAAGAAATCAGAAATTGACGCCATTTTAAAACAGGAAGGCATTCCTCTAATGGCAGTGACTAATACTAAGGAAGGTGCGTAATGTTTAAAGGTTTTAAAAGTGTGAATGTGTCGTCATTACTGGCTGCATTATTAATGATGAGTTATTTGTCGGCCTGTAATGCTGCGCCACAATCACCAGCAACAGGAAGTGCTGATAAAGCTTCTGCTAATCAAACAGTAAAAGTGGCTGCAGATACAGAAGAAGTTTCAGGTACTCCGTTGGATTTTCGTGGAACGATTTCTGGCGACCCGTTAGATTTTAATGATGGCCAAGGCCCTGATAGTCCGGCTGTGAAGAAATTTAAGATCACAGGTCATAACCCATATAACGAAGATAAAGAAGTAGTTAATCGTGGGTACACCATTTTTGCAACGGCTTGTTCTGGCTGTCACGGGCATTTGGCAGAAGGTAAGTTAGGACCAGCTTTAGCTGATGATTATTGGACATATCCCAACAACGTGACCGATAAAGGCTTATTTGAGACTTTATACGGTGGCGGTCAGGGCATGATGGGGCCACAAAAAGGTTTGATTTCGCAAGACGAAATGCTGCAAGTGATGAGTTGGATACGCAGTGTTTACAGCGGCGATCCTAAAAAAGCCAAATGGAAGAAAATTGATTAGCAGATTTTAAGGGGAGTTCTTCTGAATCGCGCACTGGTAGCGTTCAGTCGATGTTTAGTATCACCAGCAACCAAGTTTATAAATAAGGAGATTTGAATGAAAGCTATTTTAACAGTGTTGGCAGTAGCAGGTGTGATGGGCGTTTCTGGCGCTGCTTTTGCATACGATGGTGGTAATTGTAAAGAGCCAGGCAACTGCTGGGAAGCTAAACCTGGCTACCCAGAAAAAATTGCAGGCTCTAAATACGATCCAAAACATGATCCAAAAGAAGTGGGTAAACAAGAAGCCTCAATCAAAGCAATGGACGCACGTAACGCAAAACGCATTGCTAATGCGAAAGCAACGGGCAAGTTTGTTTTTGATCTTGAGTAATTCATTGTAGTAACAAGGTCGGTGCTTTCTGCATCGACCTTTCTTTTTAAATAAACGATAAACCTAATTAACAGGCTGCTTTAGTTTGAAAGCTTAGAGGCTTCGCACACTCACTAGGATTTTTGATTTCCATGACGCAAAAAAATAACATTGATTTAAATGCTGGGCGTGAAAAAGCGCTGCACTTTGAACAATTACTAAACTCCGCCGTTATCGGACAAGTTCAGGCGGTCAGATCACTCATCATCGCTATTTTTTCGCGTGGACATGTCTTGTTAGAAGGCGATGTCGGTGTAGGCAAAACTACCTTATTAAGAGCCGCTGCCCGATTATTAGGTGGCGCTTATCAGCGTATTGAAGGTGCTGTGGATTTAATGCCTTCAGACTTTTTATACCATGCCTATATAAATGAACAAGGTCAGCCTGCCGTTGCGCCGGGCCCTTTGTTGCAATCGGAAGAAAAATTAGCCGTATTTTTCTTTAATGAAATTAATCGTGCGCGCCCACAAGCGCATTCACTTTTGCTCAGATTAATGGCAGAACGCAGTGTTAATGCGTTTAATCGGGAATACACGTTTCCACACTTAACGATATTTGCAGACCGAAATCGCCTAGAGCGTGAAGAAACATTTGAATTGCCGGCCGCCGCGCGCGATCGATTTTTTATGGAAATTAGTATCGATGCGCCGAATGAACGCGAATTGCAGCGCGATTTAATGTTCAATATGCGCTTTCAAAATACCGATGAATTAATCGCAAACTTACCCGCCAGCGTAGTCGCATATGATGAGCTGAATGATTTAGCAACGGCGGTACAAAGCAGCATTCGCGCAGAATTACCCTTGCAAGATTACGCGCTAAACTTATGGAATGCATTACGCAATCCAACTGAAATCGGTTTAGAAATTGAAGATGTAGACATAACACGTTTAATCGCTGGCGGTGCCAGTCCTCGCGGAATGGGCATGCTGATGCGTGCTGCACGTTGTCGTGCTTGGCTTGAAGGGCGCGACTATTTAACGCCTGATGATATTCGTGCTGTATTTCACGATACCGTAGCGCATCGCATATTTTTTACGCCAGCTTACGAACTTAGACGTGATGAAATTGCGCCGCAGTTGATACAAGGCGTGTTGAATAAAATTTCTGCGCCTTGAGTATTTTGTCTATACGCGCTTTTGCATTTTTATTCCAAATTTTAATTTCAGCTATTTATTCGAGCTTGCATTGAGTCATTTTATTCCCCAAGAATTTCACTATCGTCTTGATTGGCGCACGCATGGTGTACGCCCGGGCGCTCATGCCAGCAAGACGTTAGGCGGCAATGCAGACTTCAGGGGTTTTAGCCATTTCTTAAGTCATCCAGACCCGAAGCGTATTGATGTACGCAGAAGTTTAATGATGGTGCCACAGACACTGATGGTGCGTACTTTTAATGAACGTAACGCAATTACGGTGTGCGCCATGATTGATGCATCTTCATCAATGGCTTTTGCTGGTGATTCGGAGAAATGGCAAATGGTTGCAGAA
Source organism: Pseudomonadota bacterium (assembly GCA_040387515.1). Taxonomy (GTDB): domain Bacteria; phylum Pseudomonadota; class Gammaproteobacteria; order Burkholderiales; family Methylophilaceae; genus Methylotenera_A. Next base: position 80,333 of record JAZKDP010000011.1, on the reverse strand, counting down.
ATTGCCAGCGCGATCGCATGGTCTGCCGCACGCCAAGGCGATGCTTTTGGTTTATTGACTGCCGACGATGCATTAAGGCCTGATTTATCTGAATCAGTATCCAGCAGGCGTGGTATGGCGCAACAGGTTTATCAAAAAATCCATTCCGCACAGCTTAAACCACAGGCTTCCGCCAGCGCATTGCCTAAATTGGCTGCGCAATTAAGCAGTAAAAAGTCACTGGTTTTTTTGATATCTGATTTTCATCTAGATATGGAAACGCTAAAAACAACTTTGCAAAGTATGGCTATTCACGATGTTGTACCGATTGTGCTGTGGGACGCCGCTGAATATGAAAATATTCCAGCATGGGGTTGGGCAAGGGTACGAGATATGGAAACGGGTGTTGATGCAGCATTATTTTTACGCCCAAAATTATTGCTAAAAATTAGGGATAGCTACTCGTTAAGACGCAGTGCATTGATTCAATTATGTAGAAAATCAGGCGTGCGCAAACCTTTTTTTGTAGGAAAAAGCTTTAACGCCACACAGTTAAGTCAACATTTACTTGGGCTAGGGTGAAAGATGGGTGGCTTAAAAATGAATAGCTTGAATATGACTAATTCTTTTAAAAGATTTTTTGCTCAGTTTTTAGTGTTAACTATTGGCATTATGTTTGCACAATTTAGCATTGCAGATGACGCTGTAATTAAAGCCAGCAATCAAACACAAACCAAGCTACAAATCAGTTCTCAGTTGCGTGAATTGGGCTATACCATCGGCGATATTGCCGAGCAAACCTTGACGATTAAAACGCCATTAGGCTATGTGTTTGATAAAGGTTCGTTGCCGACTATTGGCGCAAATTCCTCTCCGGTTGAGCTGGTGAGCGTTGATGTGAAAGAGAAAGATAGTCACAAAACAACGCAGCATATCGTACATTTGCGCTGGCAGCATTTCAGGTCAATGCCAGAGATTCGCTATTACCCATTGGTGCCGCTTAACCTTAAATTTACGCACGAAGATAAAAAGCCGCTTGCGATTACTATTACTGCAGGGCAGATTTTGGTCGCACCAATCATTCCAACCGTGATTTCAGGTGACTCCTATAAAAATCTGCGCCCAGATGTTAAACCAGAAAAAAAGAATCTGACGCAGAACTTTATATTATTGGCGTTATTGGCAAGCTGTGCCGCTATTTGTTTGACCTATTTGGCTTGGTATTTCGATTGGTTTAATTGGCGGATTGGACATTTAAGACCTTTCCGCAAGGCTTACAGGGAAATTCGCCAACTAAGTAATCAAGATCAATATATTCATTTACCAATAGCAATCCGCGCCTTAAGGCGTGGCTTTGATGGCGTTGCAGGTTCTGCGATTTCTGCTGAAAATCTACCGAAACTTTTTCATTCAAAAAATTGGTTAACTCCTGCCAAAAAAGAGATTGAAGATTTTTTTGCAGATTCTGAACAGGTGTTTTTTGCTGGCAAACAATCGACACAAACCTTGCAGCAATTGCGCAAGCTAAGCCAGTACTTAATGCAGCTTGAATCGGCAGCTACTTTAAAAACAAAAAAGAACACAGCTAATGTTTGATATAGGCATGTCTGATTTTGGTGTAAATACAATCTGGCCTTTATTTCTCATGTTGTTGGCGTGGTTGCCGCTGTTTGGCAAAAGCTACCAAGTATTTTCGCATCCATCCATCAGCAGTTTGCCAGTCGATGCGCTATCTGTTTATTTGCACAGAACTTGGAGCGGTTTAGGCGCAGTTGCGATTATCAGCACGGCGTTTGCCATGGCTGGGCCTTATTGGGGTGAGTTGAATATTGAACGTTTAGGTCGTGGTGCGCACGTCATGATCGTATTAGATCGAAGTGCAAGTATGAATGACGACTTTACCGATAAGCCGACCAGTAATGACGGCGCCGTAAAACCAGATGCTTCAAAAATGGCGGCCGCGCGCAGAGTGCTGGAAACGTTCATCAAGCAAAGCCGTGAAGATTTGATCGGCATGGTTTCATTCAGCACATCGCCCATTTTAGTTGCACCGTTGAGTGGCGATAGGGAAGCGGTGCAAGCAGCACTTAACGCTACTGAAGCAGGCGGCATGGGTTTTACCGCAGTGGCGCGCGGCTTAGGCATGGGCTTGGATTATTTTGAAGGTAAGTCGATGACAGGCTCACGCGTGATTTTGCTGGTGTCAGATGGTGCGGCGCATTTGGATGTGAAAACGCGCGAATTGTTGCGCAATATGTTTCAGCGACAACAGGCATCGTTATATTGGATTTATTTGCGCTCAAAAAATGGTGCAAGCTTAAGTGATAGGCCGCCAGAAGGTGAGGAGCAGGCTTACCCGGAATATGAATTACATGCGTATTTTCAAACTCTTGGTATGCCATATCAGGCGTATGAAGCCGAAAATCCACAGGCGGTGCAAAGCGCAATGAAAACGATTGCGCGCTTAAAGAATAAGCCTGTGTATTACAAGCAGGCCGCACCGCGGCATGACTTAAGCAATATTTTTTATGACATCGCATTAATCAGTGTGCTTGGGTTGTTGGCGCTGGCTCTTATGGAGGTGAAAAGATGGCGTTACGGTTCAGAATGATACCGATAGTCGCAATGACTTTAATTGCACTGTGTGTGGGAATAGCTTGGCAAGGTTATGAGTTATTTCAAGATTATCAATATAACCAATTAGTTGCATCCAAATCCTTAAGCGGAAAGAATAACCCAAGCGACATGATGTTAGATGCGTGGAAACTAGCACAACAAAAAGAGTACCAAAAATCTTGGCAGCTTTATACCAAAGTTGCGGCAAGCAACAAACAAGAGCTGCATGCCGATGCCCACTATAACGCTGCAAATTTGTATCAAAAGCAGGCATTAAATCTATTAGAAGAAAAAGGTTTGGGCGCTTGGGATGAAGTGACGCCGTTACTTTCGATGGCAAAAGAGCATTATCGAAGCGCTTTGCGTTATCGACCAGATTGGTTGGAAGCTAAATATAACTTTGAGCTAGCTTTACGTTTTGCGCCGAATATTGAAAACGCGACTAAGAAAGTTGTGAAAGAAGAGGAACCAGAGGACGGTTTGGCGGTGGACGGCTGGCCAAGCATTCCAGGCTTTCCTAGAGGCATGCCGTGATTGGTACAAAATACCTAAGCAAGTCATATCCAAGCACGTCATATTTAGCCAAGCTGGATGTTAACGACTGGTTATTGTTCATCACCGCGCTTGTTTTATTGGGCTGTTTGCTTAAGCCGCATATGCAATTACCAAAGCCGGTTTATCACTGGATGATTGTGCTGGATATTACCCAAAGCATGAACGTGCGCGATTACAAAGTGGATGCGAATTCGATGAGTCGTTTGGCGTATGCCAAGCAAGGCATTCGTACAGCGTTGCGCCGTATGCCTTGCGGATCTAAAGTTGCACTAGCTTTATTTACCGAGAGAAATGTGACTAACATTGTGCGGCCATTAGAAGTGTGTAGTCACTTCGGCGCGTTAGATGAAACCGTGGCTGGCCTGGACTGGCGCATGGCTTGGGCGGCAGATTCGTTTATATCACACGGCTTATTCGATGCGATTGCGCAAACCAAGAAAATAGATTCGAATATGCGTGTGTTATTCATTACTGACGGCCAACAAGCACCGCCAGGAAACCCAGCCTATATGCCAGCATTTGAAGGTAAACGCGACGAAGTGAAAGGTTCTATCTTGGGGGCGGGCAATGTGGAAAAAAGCCCTATTCCGAAATTGGATGATCAAGACAATATCACCGGCTATTGGGAGCTAGAAGAAGTGCAACGCTACGCCACATTTGGTATGGCAAGAGTGCAGTCGGCGTTGGAGATGGAGCACCAGCAGATAGAAAATCAGCATGGCCGCAATGCACCGCATGGTTCTAACCCCGATGCGATTGCCAACGCAAACCTTTCTGGTTTAGATGAAGTTAACCTACAAAACTTGGCAAAAAGTACGGGGCTTGAATATCAAGCATTGACTACTAGCCATGACATAGCTGACGCGATGAACGCCAAAAACATGCTGATCTGGCAGAAAGCAGATACCGATTTACGCCCTATATTAGGTTTTTTTGCGGTGTTAATGCTCACTTTATATTTTCTACCTAGTACGTACAAACAACGATTTTTTCAATACTTCAAATTCAGGAGAAATAAATGAAGTTAATCCAAGCACTTGTGCTTTCAGCGATGATTTTCCCAGCTTATGCACATGGCCCAACACCACAAAAGACTGATCAATCTGTATTGATTAACGCAGCACCAGCCGCCGTGTGGAAAAAATTAAGCGAACCTTGCGCGATTGCGACATGGCATAACGAAGTGAGTAATTGCGAATCTGCAACGCCATTAAATCGCACACTCACCTTAAAAAACGGTGGCAAAGTGCAAGAAGAGATTGATGAGATTCTGCCAGCAGAAATGACTATCTCTTACCGTTTGGGTGGTGATATGGATGTAAAAGCCTTGCCAGTTAGTTCGCTCACTGGTCGTATTAAAGTTACCGCAGAAGGCGCTGGGTCGCGCGTGAGTTGGTTGGCACGCTACTATCGCGCCGATACCACCAATGAGCCGCCAAAAGGTTTGGATGATGAATCAGCGCAAAAAGCCGTGAATGCTTATGTCAAAGCTGCGTTAGAAGGCTTGGAGCGCGCGCCTGAAAAAAAGTAGCAAAAATTGAACAGCAGTCTGCTATCAAAAACTGGTGGAACAGATTGCTTTCAGTATTTTAAACTCACTTTAACAATCATATAAGTCATTCTAAAAAGGCGCTTATATGGTTGTTTTGCAGTGTTTTATTTGAATGTGCGATTTTTAATGCACGTAATAAATGAAGGAAACGTGATGTCTGTGATTGAGCTTACTTCTGCTAACTTTAAGCAGGTTGTAGAGGAAAATGCATTTGTGATTGTGGATTTTTGGGCTGAATGGTGTGAGCCATGCGTGCGTTTTCTGGATGTTTACGCAACGGTGGCGAATCAAACGCCAGACATTGTTTTTGGCAAGCTGAATACCGACGATTATCCTGATATTGCGGCGTATTTTGAGGTGAAGCAAGTGCCTTGTATTTTTGTCATTCGCGATCAAGTGATTATCGATGGCCAAGTGGGTGAAGTGACACCGAAAAAATTTGTTGAGATGATTCAAATGTGGCGCGCTTTTGATAATGCAGAAATCAACAAACATTTTGATGCCAAATTAATGGCTTAAAAGTAATTCTTAAAGTCATGTTTACCAGCACATCAGCGATAAAAATAAATGGTCAAAAAATGTTTAAATTAAAACGTGGCTATTACGTTTTATTGTGTTTTTCATTGCTGTTCACACCAGCAGTACACGCTGAAGCGGTTAAGAATAAGCAGGAAATTGTAAAAATAAATATTACGGCAGAAATTTCATCTCAAGCAATGGCTGAGCACAGCAAAGTGCTCAGCCAATTGATGCTAAAGCTTTATCAAACAAACCCAAAAGAGCTTAAAAAGAGCACACAAGTAAGCGCCGAAGAAATGGTGCAATGGACGTTTGAAGGACCATTTGGCTGGAAATTTGATGGCGTCAGACATTTGCAGGGGCTGGATGCACTTAGTCTTGCTGTTGATGCGGATTTTCCAGGTGATCGTGTACTCGCTTTAATCACTGGTTTGCACACTTCTTTGACCAAGGCCTACGGCGGTAAAAATGAATATGATTTTTCGGGTGAGATTAATCCGCAACACTTATACAACTCTGCCCGTAATATAGAAATTGCCAGTATCAAAATAACTGCATTGAATCAGTCTCTGTTGGATAAATCGGGTAAAGCGCTAGTTTTGTTAGTTGGTAACGATCCAACCGACTTAACCCAACAATTGATCTCATTAATTAATAGTATAGATGCTGACGTTAATCGATTTTCTGAACAGAAGCAGCAAACGATTCAGCTTTTGGATAGACGTTCAGCAGAGCCAATATCATGGCAGGCGCAGTAATCCTAAATGAGTAGAGCGAGGCAGATTAAGTCTGGCGCAACAAGTGTATCTAGCCTGAATCTAGGGCTGATATTCAGTTTGGGGATAATGTGAAAAATAGACTGCTAACAATCATTTTATTGCTCACCGTTTTATCTGGCTGCAATCAACAGCAAGCTGAGAGTCCTAACGAACAAATGATTGCCAAAACTGAAGATAAAACTGAGTTGGATTATGAATTAGATGCACTGCGTTTAATGCCTTTTTTGGCAGTGCATGACGATGCGATTGCTGCCACGTGGCTGACATTGCAAGATAATCATGAGCAAGCGGATTATCAGCCAACAGCCGTCAATATTGCGCAGTATGAAACACGCATTCAGTTGTTGGCCAGACAGTTGGGGGAAGATAGGCGCATTATCGCCAATCGTACCGTGCAAACACGCGATTTATTAGCGCAAAATCAAATGCAAGAAACGCTGATTCACTTACTGGATGGTATGGCGGAAGTCGCAAAAGCGGGTGTTGAGGGTGATTACGGTAGTTACTGCCAGTGGTATGTGAATTTGCGCCAGAGTCAGCACAGTCATCAAGATGCGATTGATAAGATGAAAGAGTTAAAGTAGCTAATAATTAATTCGCAAAAACCTGGTGGTATTGATGTTTAATGACTAATTAGGTAACTAATGAAACGCAACTTTGCGTTGCGCTTCATTTATCGATACTTAAGTAAGTAGCTGATTAGATGCCACGTAACAGTTCGTTAATGCCGACTTTGCCTAATGTTTTTGCGTCCACTTTTTTAACAATCACTGCGCAATACAAGCTGTAACTGCCATCTTTTGAAGGCAAGTTGCCTGAAACCACAACTGAGCCTGCTGGCACACGGCCATAAAACACTTCACCTGTTTCGCGATCGTAAATTTTGGTGCTTTGGCCAATGTATACGCCCATTGAAATCACGCAGTTGTCTTCTACAATCACGCCTTCAACCACTTCACTGCGCGCGCCTACAAAGCAATTGTCGCCAATAATCGTTGGACCTGCTTGTACTGGCTCTAAAACGCCGCCAATACCTACGCCGCCAGATAAATGCACGTTTTTACCGATTTGCGCGCATGAACCGACTGTTGCCCATGTGTCTACCATTGTGCCTTCGCCGACATAAGCGCCGATATTCACGTATGACGGCATTAACACCGCATTTTTACCAATAAATGAGCCGCGACGTACGATTGCATTTGGTACAACGCGGAAGCCGCCTGCTTTGAAATCTGCTTCAGTATAATCAGCGAATTTTGGTGGCACTTTGTCAAAGTATTTAGTGACGCCGTCATCTAATAATTTGTTGTCTTCTAATCTAAAAGATAACAACACGGCTTTTTTTAGCCATTGATGCGTTTCCCAAGTTTGCGTATCGCCAATACGGCTAGCCACGCGCAAAACGCCTGCGTCTAAGTCTTTTAACACTGACTCAACTTGTGTTTTTAATTCTGGCGTTGCATTGCTAGGGTTAATGTTGGCGCGGTCTTCAAACGCGGCTTCGATAATACTTTGACGTGGATCCATATTGTTCTCAGATGTAATTAATTAAGCAAAGGCGTTATTTTAACCTATATCAACATTTAGCCAAAAACAATGCATTTAAAAACATTACTTGAAAGTCAAATACCTAAAAATAAAGCGCGTTGTGATGAGCAACGCGCTTGCAGTTGAAACAGTAGGCAAATTATTTTTTTGCTTTTGCTGCCTCATACAATGGTCTTACTTTTGGCGTCAATGCTTTTAACTCAGCAATGCGATTTTCACTGGCAGGATGAGTGCTAAAAAATTCAGGTGGTGCACTTTTGCTTTGTGCGCTCATTTTTTGCCACAAAGTCACGGCTGCGTCTGGGTTAAACCCGGCGCGGGCTGCTAGCTCTAAACCCATTTTGTCGGCTTCACGTTCTTGTTCGCGACCATTTGGTAATGCAAAAAACAACTGTGAACCTGCACCCGCAGCTTGCACTGCAACGCCACCTGCTGTGCCTGTAGCAAAGGCAGCTAGCGCTTGTAAACCAAATTGTTGTACATAGGCTTGCGACATGCGTTCACGACCGTGTTCGCGCAATGCATGTGCAATTTCATGGCCAATTACGGCGGCAAGTTCATCATCTGTGGCGTTGAGCTTCTCAACCAAACCAGATAGAACCATTATTTTTCCGCCCGGCATGCAATATGCATTCAACTCATCATTCTGTTCAACGTTGACTTCCCATTTCCAATTGACGGCATCTGGGCGAAATACGCCAACTTGCGCAATCAGTCGATTTGATATGCCGCGAACACGCGCTAGCATAGCTGGATTAGCGTTAAGCGTTTTTTTTGCTTGTGCTTCTTTGAGTGTTTCTGTGTAAGCTTGTGCGGACATCGTGTCCACACTGTTGGATGGTAGTAGCATGAATTGCGAGCGACTAACGCCAGAAACGCTGTCTTTGGTTGTGGTCGCGCATCCAGCAAGTTGCATGGAAATTGCGGTGAGTATAATGGCCGTCAGTTTTTTCATCAGAGTTTCTTTCTAATCAAAATTATGAACAAATGATTAAGGTATCAAATCTTTAACGTATTAGCGATGACAATGGTTGAGTAATTTAGGTATTTTTAACCCAAAAACGAACATTTACAACATTTAATTTTTTAAAGCTTAAATGATAAAACCTAATTTCACGCTTGAATTTTCAAGCTGGATTTATAAACAAGCCTTAAATTTTAACTTGTGCGCCCAATTCAACAACGCGATTGGGTGGCAATTTAAACTGATTGGTAATGGTTTCCGCGGTGCGGAATAAACCAATAAAGATTTTCTTGCGCCAAATCGCCATGCCAGTTTTTTCAGAAGGAATGAGAATCTCTTTGCCAATAAAAAAGGAAGTTTCCATTGGTTCAACCGTGATGCCTCTGCTGGCACATAAGGCTAAATCGCGTGGTAGATCAGGTTCGTCTTTAAAGCCATAGCGCACGGTTACGCGGTAAAACTCATGCAACATCGCTTCAACTGTGACGCGCTCTTCCATGTTGGTGTGCGGAACTTCTAAAAACTTAACGGTTAGAATCATCACTTTTTCATGCAACACTTTATTGTGTTTTAAATTATGCAGCATGGCATGTGGAACGCCGTCTGGGTTGGGTGTCAGAAATATCGCAATGCCCGGTACGCGTTGCGGTGGATGTGCGCCAACCGCTTCGATAAATGGCTCAATCGCCATCGATTCAGATTTTAAGCGATCATAAACCAAAGAGCGGCCATTTTTCCAAGTGAGCATTAATATGAAAATTACGGCACCGATGGCTAAAGGCACCCAGCCACCATCGGCTACTTTTAATACGTTTGCGCCAAAAAACGCTAAATCAATAGTTAAGAATAACGCGATCAGCAAACCTGTTTTCAGTTTGCTCCAGCGCCATATTTCGGTAAAGACAATTGACGCCAATAGGGTAGTGATGACCATATCACCCGTAACGGCGATGCCATAAGCTGCGGCCAAATCGCCAGAACTGCCAAAGAAGATTACTAAAGCCATTACGCCAATCATTAAGCCCCAATTGACGCGCGGCATGTACACTTGGCCTTGTTCGCTTTCGGATGTATGTTGAATATGCATGCGTGGTAAATAGCCTAGTTGCAAGGCTTGGCGTGATACGGAAAATGCGCCCGTAATAACGGCTTGCGAGGCAATAACGGTAGCCAGCGTCGCTAAAATAATCAGCGGAATAACTGCCCATTCTGGCGCTAATAAGTAAAAGGGGTTTTTAATTGATGCTGCGTTATGCAGTATGAGCGCGCCTTGTCCAAAATAATTCAGCAGCAGAGCGGGTAACACGAATCCGAACCAAGCCAAGCGGATAGGGTAACGACCAAAATGACCCATATCTGCATATAACGCTTCTGCGCCAGTTACCGCCAGTACGACCGCGCCCAAGGCTACAAAGGCAACCCAAGGCTGGCTAGTGAAAAATCTAATCGCATAAATGGGGTTAAGTGCATTTAATATCGTGGTGTCATGCAAAATATTAATGATGCCCAATAAGCCCAAAGTACCAAACCACAACAGCATCACAGGGCCAAAAAATGCGCCTACAATCGCTGTACCTTTGCTTTGTGCCCAAAATAGCAAGAACAACACCACTAAGGTAATCGGCACAATCGCTTCATGCAGGCTGGGTGCGGCAATTTCTAAACCTTCTACCGCAGATAATACCGAAATAGCGGGTGTAATCATGCCGTCGGCATAAAACATACACGCACCTAAAATACCCAGCAACATAATGTAACGTTGCTTTCTACTATTGCCTTTGGCGTTTCTAGAAGCCAGCGCCAGCAAGGCCATGATGCCACCTTCGCCACGGTTATCGGCACGCATGATAAAGGCGACGTATTTAACGGAAACAATTAAAATTAACGCCCATGTGATGAGCGACAAAATGCCGTAAACATTCAATGGATTAAGTGGCAATATGTGATGACCAGTGGAAAAAACTTCTTTCATGGTATACAAAGGGCTAGTGCCAATGTCGCCGAATACGACGCCTAGAGCGGCTAGTGCCATGGTTGGTAGAGCTGCTTTACGAGGGGTTTGATTGTCCATGTTAATGCGCACTTTTACGATTGCGTATTATCAACCAATTGAATGGACAAACCAACAGAAATTAACAAAAACGCACGCTTATTAGCCCTAATGGGTTTTTAATCCAATTTAAATATTAAGTACTTTTTTTAACGCTAGTTACTTGAGCTTTAGCACTGCCTTTGTAAAAAGTAATATTCAACCGTGATTCTGGCGTGATTTGTTGCGCATCAATAATCAATTCTGCCGATTTAGGATTCAGCAAATCATTTTGGCCCACTTCACTATGCACAATCGCGTAACCTCTGGCCAATACAGCGTTAGGATTTAACTGCTCGATACTGCTGGATAATCGTAATAATCGATGTTGATAAGTTTGCATGCTTTGCTGAAACGCAAGATTTAAACGATGCTGTAATTGCTTAATTTGTATCGCACGATTTTCTATTTGTTGCGTGGGTGAGATTAGTCTGCGGGCTAAAAAATCCAGTTTTTGTGCCGTTTGATTGAGCAAAAAGTTGATTTGCTTATTCAGTCGACTCTGTAAGTTAAGTAATTGATTTTGCAGAACTCTAATATCTGCACAAGCCAACTCAGCAGCCGCCGTCGGTGTTGCTGCACGCATATCCGCCACAAAATCGCAGATGGTGAAATCCGTTTCATGCCCAACGCCGCTAATCGTAGGGATGGGGCAATCATCAATTGCACGGGCAACCACTTCTTCGTTAAATTGCCATAAATCTTCCATGCTGCCGCCACCACGGCAAATAATCAGCGTATCCACTTCTGCGCGTTTGCTTGCCGAGTGAATGGCTTTGGCAATCAACTGCGCTGCGCCTTTGCCCTGTACTGGCGTGGGGTAAATAATCACTTTAATATTGGGATTGCGGCGTTTAAGCGTGGTTAAAACATCGCGCAACGCGGCAGCGTCTGGAGAAGTGACAATACCGATTGTGAGTGGATTTGTTGGAATCGCTTGCTTGTAAGCAGCATCAAACAGACCTTCATGTGCGAGTTTGGCTTTGAGTTTTTCAAACGCTTCAAACAATGCGCCTAAACCGGCTTTTTGCACAAATTCAACCGTTAACTGAAAGTCCCCGCGTGCTTCATACAATGTGACAGTAACTCTTGCTTCGATTTTATCGCCTTCGCGCGGGATAAAGTCTACATAGCTGTTGCGACCTTTAAACATCACGCATTTGACTTGTGCGGTTTGGTCTTTCAATGAGAAATACCAATGGCCTGAAGCCGCGCGAACAAAATTGGATACTTCGCCTGATACCCAAAATAAAGGAAAAGATTGCTCTAATACTTCCCGCGCTAAACGATTCAACTCGCTTACGGTCATTATATTGGCTGGCATTATTTGCTTGTCGGGGTAGGTTGTGGGTTCAGTCATGCGGCTTTATCAATTACAATCATTTATTAAGTGAATTATAGGTTAACTCAATATGATACGAAAAATATTTAACACCTTTTTAACAGGCAAAAATGGCTATTTACTTGGCTTTGTTTTGTGTTTTGGCATCGTAGCCCTCGCATTGGTGATTCAAACCACTTACAAATTAGAACCTTGCCCATTATGTATTTCGCAACGTATGGTGTTTATGGGCTTAGGCGTACTTTTTTTAATCGCTGCATTTATTAATCCTGTCAGTATCGTTAAAAAAATATTCGCCGTCTTACAAGTATTAACTGCACTAGGTGGTGCAGGTGTGGCGATTCGGCATTGGTATTTGCAAGCCAATCGTGAAAGCATGGTTGCCGATTGCGGCGTGGGATTCGATTATATGTTTGAGAATTTTCCACTGCAAAAAGCTTTTAAATTATTGTTCCGCGGTACAGGCGATTGCGCAGCGATTGATTGGACTTTTCTGGGTTTAACCTTGCCGCAATTAGGCTTAATCTCATTTTTAGGTTTTGCGGCTTATGCCATTTATCTAGTCACCAGAAAAGCGTAAAAATAGACGATGTTAAACCATTGGAAAACCGGCTTAAAGTACGGCTTAATTGCATTTGCGCTATTTTTGGCTGGGCTGTTTGTCTATGGCCAGTTTAATAATTTCACTTTTTGGCACGCCTTTGCACACGCAGGCACTCAATCAGGCATTGCCTATATGATCTATTATGGCGTTTTTGCAGGACCAGTGATTATTTTGCTAGTAGCGTTTACAACCATGTATTTAAAAAATTTAAAGAATAAATAATTCAAAAAAGACTCAAACTAAAAGACTGAATAATATGCATATTAATGACTTAAATAGCACTTTGGATAACTTTATTGGTAACACGCCACTGGTTAAATTGCAGCGCATCAACCCAAATCCCAGCAACACTATTTTACTGAAATTAGAAGGCAATAATCCTGCTGGTTCAGTCAAAGACAGGCCCGCGTACAGCATGATAATGCGCGCGGAAGCCAGAGGAGATATTAAGCCAGGTGACACTTTGATTGAGGCAACTAGTGGCAACACAGGCATTGCATTAGCAATGGTTGCTGCCATGCGTGGCTATAAAATGGTGTTGGTAATGCCAGACAATCAAACGATTGAGCGTCGCCAAAGTATGAAAGCCTATGGCGCAGAGCTGGTATTAACGCCTAAAGATGGCAGCATGGAATTGGCGCGTGATGTGGCGATGAAAATGCAAGCCGAGGGCGAAGGCATTGTGTTAGACCAATTCGGCAATCAAGATAATCCACTGGCACATTATGAAACCACTGGCCCTGAAATCTGGCGTGATACCGCTGGAAAAATCACGCATTTTGTATCCAGCATGGGTACTACTGGCACGATTATGGGCGTTTCGCGTTACTTAAAAGAGCAAAACCCCAACATTCAAATCATTGGCGTGCAACCAGAAGATGGTGCGCAGATTCCAGGCATTCGTAAGTGGCCAGTGGAATATATGCCGACTATTTTTGATGAAAAACGTGTAGACGAATTGCGTTATGTTAGCCAAAAAAATGCTGAAAATATGACACGAAAGTTGGCAACAGAAGAAGGTATTTTTGCCGGAATATCGAGTGGCGGTGGACTTTATACGGCGCTGCAAATTTCAAAAGAAGTTGAAAACGCTGTGATTGTTTCGATTGTGTGTGATAGAGGCGATCGCTATCTATCAACGGGCGTTTTCCCCGCCTAGTCTTGACCTTATGTTGCGTCTATTTCTAGCATGCTTTGTTTTCATCGGTTTTACGCAACAGGCAGTCGCTATAAGTAGTATTCAAATCACAGTAGATGCGGTTGATGCGCCTATTGGGCAACTTAAAAATGCTCAGTTTCAAGTCGATTTAAAAGGCGCGCAACCAACGTTGCTGTTAAATGCCGATTTGAAGCCCACCAATGATAAAGAATTTGCCCATTTTGATTTGAAATGTGGCCAATTTTTAAACGAGAAAATTGGCCAGGCGCAATGCTTAAACGGCCAGTTTCTATCCAAACAAATCAACGCACCTTTTTCAGTTAACTTTGTCAGTTATCCATCTGATTTTGCGCTGAATATTACATTCAACGAGGCTAATTTTAGCGATGAAGCGGGTTTGCACGCAGGCGAAAAGCTCACTGGCGAAATCAATATGGCGGCAAAAAGGGCTACCTCTGGTGTTTGGGCTTGGAATGGCTTAATTAGCTGGACGGCCGGTGAGTTGTTTTGGGAGCCGTTTTACTTTGGTAAAGCCGGCAATGCGTTTGAAATCAATGGTACTTTTAAACAAGATATCCTGAATGTTCAAAATGCCAGTTTGTTGGTGAATGAAGTTGGAAAAATGAATGCGACTGCCACGATTAACATTAAAACAAAAATCCTGGAAGACGTACAAGTGAGCGCAAAAGATGTGGATTTTGCAGGATTGTACGCAGTCTTTTTAAAGCCGATGGCGGAAAAGACTGCTTTCGGCAATCTGGATGTTTCAGGCAAAGCGGATTGGCAATTTGAGATGAAAAATCTAGCGCCAACCAGTTTTGAATTGAATTTGCGCGATGCCAATATTGAAGATAAAAATGGAAAGTTTGCTTTTAGCCATATCAATGCGCATATTCCTTGGGATTACGATGAGCCTAAAAACCTGCAATTGGCCTATAAAAGCGGACATTTACTCAAATTGCCTTTACGCGAAACCAAGCTAATCGCAGAAATCAATCGATTTTCACTCACGGCGCCGCAGTTAAACCTGCCTGTTTTAGATGGCGCGTTAAATTTGTATGATGTGTCAGCCGTCCGATTGGCAGACAGTTGGGCTTGGCATTTACGCATGGATTTAATTCCCATTACCTTGAGTGAGTTCAGCAAGGCGTTGGGCTGGCCTGTGATGACAGGACAAATTTCTGGCCAAGTGCCGCTGGTCACTTATGCTTACAAGCAATTGAGCATGGATGGCGCGATGACATTTAACGCATTTAACGGCACGATCAGTATGAATAATCTGAAGATTGATGATCCGTTAGGCGTTGTACCGCGCTTGCATGCGGATTTGCAGATGCGTGATTTGGATATGGGTAATTTAACGCGCACATTTAGTTTTGGCGCGATTGAGGGCAAGCTGGATGGCGATGTGCGTAATATGTTGCTGGAAAACTGGAAGCCAGTGCATTTAGATGCATCTATCCAAACCAGTGAAGGAAAGCATCTAAAAAAAATATCACAACGTGCGGTAGAAAATATTGCCGCCTTGGGCGGTGAAGGCACAGCAGCGGCATTGCAGCGGACTTTTTTGCGATTTTTTAAAGAGTTTAATTACGATAAAATAGGTTTAAGTTGTAAATTAAGGCAAGATGTTTGCGAAATGGGCGGCGTTGAGTCAACGGCAAAGGGGTACGTCATCGTTAAAGGTAAAGGTATTCCATCTGTTAATGTTAACGGCTATACGGAAAAAGTCAGTTTGCAAGATTTGTTGAGTAGAATTAAACGTATTACTGATAGCAATACCAAAATGATTGTTGATTAAAGATTGTTAATTAAAGTCATTTGATAAATGATTCATTACAAAATGACTCGGCTTAATTAGGATTAAAACTTGGGGTTAAAACAATGAGAAAAATAGGCATTACTAATAGGTTAACTTCTAGCACGTTAACTATCGCGGCATTCATCGTATTAATACCGGCTTGCGTCACTATTAATATTTACTTTCCTGCCGCTGCCGCAGAAAAAGCCGCAGACAAAATTATTGATGATGTATGGCAATTAAAACCAGGTCAATCAAAGCCAGATGAAGTGCCGCCAGTTAAACCTGCTGATTCGCCAGCGAAGTAGCCGAATACGAAAGCCTAATCTTAAGGAAACACCATGAAAAAACTTATTACTACATTTAGCTTGATACTCATCACATTGTTCAGTAGTAGTTGGGTAAATGCTGCGGCCGATTTAGAGGTGAATACGCCTGCTATCTCCGCTATCAAAAACAGCATGCAAGCGCGGCACCCACAATTAAACCCGCATTACAACAGTGGCGCGGTAGGCTTAACGACGGATGGATTGATTGCCGTGCGCGATGCAACTGCAGTGCCATTGAAAGATCGTGGTGGTATTAATAGCTTAGTTGCAGCTGAAAATGGCGACCGCAATGCGCTCTACAAAGAAATTGCCGCAGGTAATGGCCACCCGGAATGGGCAGGTGAAATACGCAGTACTTTTGCAACTCGCTGGGTCGATAAAGCGCAAAGCGGCTGGTATTATCAGAGTGCAGGTGGTTGGGTGAAGAAGTGATTTTTTAACCAAATGAATGGGTGACTAAAATGCACGTTAAAAATATTGTATTGTTATTTTTTGGTTTACTTTATGCAGGCTTTAGTCAAGCAGATACCTATAAGTGGATTGATGAAAATGGCAGGACAAATTTTGGTGATACAGTTCCTGAAAAATACAAGGCGAGATCAGAAAAGGTAGAAATCAAAGAGAACGTTGTGCCTACAAATAAGACACAATCATTGCCTAAAGCTGAAGAAGAATCTAGCACTCAGACTGAAAATCCCAAAGAAAACCTCAAACAAGAACAGCCTAAAGTATTAGAAATGGCGCCGCCTAAAGACTTGCCGACTTCTCAACTTAAATCAAACGAAGATTGTGAAGCACAAATGCAAAAATACAAGGAAAGTCAGGAATGCTTTGCACCATATAGAACTGTTCGTGGTGGTATAAAAGAAGAAGGTGTAAAACGTTGCGCAGTGGTCAAGCAGCCTGAATGCACAACCAGCGCCAGATAGACCAATAGATAAACCAATAATAAGTTGAAACAGAGTATTGATAGATGACGCCAACCTTAGTATTTGACATAGAAACTATCCCCGACACGGCTGGTTTACGCGCCTTGCTGGATTTGCCGGCAGATGTTTCAGATGAAGATGTCGCCAATATTGCTTTGCATCAGCGTCGCCAGCATAACGGCAGCGAGTTTTTGCCATTACATCAGCATAAAATTTGTGCAATTTCATGCGCTTTGCGCGAAGGCAATAATTTTAAAGTATGGACGCTGGGCGATGCAGATTCGACGGAAGCTGAAATTATTCAACGTTTTTTTGACGGTGTTGAGAAATACATGCCACAAATTATCTCTTGGAATGGTAGTGGTTTTGATTTGCCCGTATTGCATTATCGCGCCATGATTAATAACGTGGTCGCGCCGCGCTATTGGGATTTGGGCGATGACAATAAAGACTTTAAGTGGAACAACTACATCAGCCGCTATCATATGCGGCATTTAGATTTAATGGATTTACTGGCGCTATATAATGCGCGCGCCAATGCGCCCTTGGATGACCTGGCGAAATTATGCGGCTTCCCAGGTAAGCTGGGCATGGATGGCAGCAAAGTGTGGGATGCATTTAAGGCAGGTAAAATCGAAGAAATTCGCAATTATTGTGAAACGGATGTTGCCAATACGCATTTGGTGTATTTGCGTTTTCAGTTGATGCGCGGGCATTTAAGCAAAGCGGAATATGAAGCAGAAATAAAAATGGTGCGCGAAACCCTAACGAGTTACAGCGCACCGCATTGGGCAGAGTTTTTAGCTGCTTGGTCTTAAATAGACATCGGACTTTTTATCGCTTGGGGTTCTGTATGCACTGCAGAATTACCCTTTAGTTCTGGCGTTAATTGTTCACCTTTTGCTATTTTTGCCTTTATTTCACTCACTGTCGCTTCGATAGCTACAAATCTTTCTGGTGTAGTGGGATGAGATGATTTGACTGTAATCGCTTGAGAGTTGTTAATTGCCATCCTGCGCCAAAATCCAGCAGCATTATCAATTTCGTAGCCAGCTTTTTGCATAAAATATAAGCCAACATAATCAGCTTCTTGCTCAAACTCTACTGAATAGGCGTTGCCCGCAAGCCCTGAGCCCATGCGCATAAAATCGCCATTTGTATTCACACCAGCAGTCGCGGCTGCAATATCCAGAATTAAACCAAAAACGCCACCCATCGTTGCATTTTTTTGTTTCGCATCAATATGTTTCATTGAGTTATGTGCCAATTCATGGCTAACAACTAAAGCAATTTCCTCATCTGTTTTAAAAAATTCCATCATGCCTTTATAAACAACAATGTTTTTGCCGTCTGCGTAAGCATTTTTTACATCATCAGGTGCTAAATGTACGGTGAAATCGCAAGATTTAACTGGCGTAATAGACAATTTATGTTCGGTACCATCACGTAAAACGGCTACTTCTACAGGAGTGAGCGATTTGCCGTGCTCTACTAATTTTTGATTTACTTGTTTGTTTATATCTTTACCGATGGGAATAAGCCAGCCGCCCACTGAAACTAAAACATCACCTTCTTTAATAGACGCTTTTTCAGCAGGTGATTGCGGGGCAATGCTTAAGATTTTGAAATTTTCATTTAAATCGTATTTAGATTTTGCTGCTTCTTTAAAGGCTGGGCTAAAGTTAAAGCTGTTTTGATTCCAAAAGTTAAAGCCGTAATAGCTTCCAACCTTGTCGCCACACATATCAGCGCCATCCACAACAATTTTTGATGCGACTTTTTGCAATCTTTTATAGTTGTTCATGTAGTCTTCTACTACAAGTGCTTGCTGTTTTTTAGTTTCATCTGCCGCACTACCGCTGGCAACTGCGGGTGCGCGTGTTTGTGGTGTGGCGCAGCCGATTAAAACAATACTGATACCTAGCAATAACTTACTTATAATTAATTGTTTTTTAAAGTGATTATTCATTTTTTTCTTTTCTTTATTTTGTTTTATTAAATTAAGCTCACAATTTAGTTACCTTCGCCATCTGGCGGCCTGTTTTTATTTACTTCGATGACCTCCTAAGTTTTGCTAATGGGTGTTTTTTGGCATAAGACCACATTGCTTTTATGCGATTTTGTCTTAATGGTCTCAGTTTATCAAGCTTGTGTTATTTCCTGTAATCTAGCCAGTAAGCTAAAATGGCGGCTATGAGAAGAAATCGACAAAAAGCCTTTAAAAACCCTGCAGAAAATCCTATTTTACAAGCCGTTATTGAGTCGCTTGATCAAGAAGGGCGCGGCGTTGCACATGTGGACGGCAAAACCATTTTTATAGATGGGGCGTTGCCGAATGAGCGTGTGACTTACCAATCGCAACATATTAAATCAACTTATGAAGTGGCCAATACCATTTCTGTCATCAAGCAAAGCAACCAACGTGTGACACCAAAGTGTCCACATTTTGGGTTATGTGGCGGATGTAAATTACAGCATTTAGATATTAATGCCCAAGTGGCAGCCAAACAGCGTTTGCTGGAAAATGACTTGTGGCATATTGGCAAGGTAAAACCTGAAAATATGCTGCCACCTTTATATGGCCCGACTTGGGGCTATCGGCATAAAGCGCGCTTAAGCGTTAAATATGTAGAAAAAAAACAGCGCGTGCTAGTGGGCTTTAACGAAAAAGGTACGCGTTATGTGGCGGATATGAATAGCTGCGAAGTGTTGGTGCCAGAGGTTTCTGCCTTAATCATTCCATTGCAGCAAATGATTGAACAATTAAGTATTCGCGATAAATTACCGCAAATTGAGTTGGCCGTTGGTGAAGGCTCAAAAAATACGCGCGAAAGTGCAAGTGTAATTGTGCTGATTTTTCGCATTATGGATGCATTAACTATTGACGATGAAAACTTGTTTAAGGCCTTTGCTGATAAACATCACGTGCAAGTATGGACGCAAACCAAAGGCCCTGACACGATTAAACCGTTTTGGCCGTTAAGCACTGTTCAATCGCCAATCCCTCAACTGCAATATAGTTTGCCAGAATTTGATTTAACTTATCCGTTTAAGCCGAATGAGTTTACACAAGTCAATCCACAAATCAACCAAGTGATGATTCGCCGCGCCATGCAGCTATTAAAACCGCAAGCACACGAAAAAATAGCCGATTTCTTTTGTGGTATTGGCAACTTTACTTTACCCATCGCGCGCAGTGGCGCCTCTGTGTTGGGTTTAGAAGGTTTGGCGAATCTGGTAGAGCGTGCCAATGAAAGCGCTGCACTTAACCATATTCAAAACGCACAATTTGGCGTAGCAGACTTATTTAAAATGACGCCAGAAGCGTTAACTAGCTTGGGTCGTTTTGATAAATGGCTGGTTGATCCGCCACGTGATGGCGCATTTGAGTTGATTAAATCGCTGGATACCAGCAATAGCCCGCAAACCATTGTGTATGTTTCGTGTAATCCTGCCACTTTGGCGCGCGACGCAGGTGTGCTGGTGAACGAAAAAGGTTACGCGCTTAAATCGGCTGGTGTGATCAATATGTTCTCGCATACGGCACATGTGGAATCGATTGCGTTGTTTGAGTTGAATGCTTAAATCCATTAAAAACAATCTAATTAAAACCAAGGTTTTAATCACACTTTTAATGCTGATTTTAACGGCTTGTCAAAAGCCTGTGACGCATGCGGAAATCAATTTCGCCGTTGCACAAGCGCCATTGAATCTTGATCCGCGTTATGCAACCGATGCTGCTTCCGCGCGTGTCAATCGTCTCATCTATCAAAGCCTAATAGATTTTGATGTCAACGCTAAACCGATTTCCGACTTAGCCACTTGGGTACAGGTTAATCCAACACAATATCGATTTGTCTTAAATCAAAAACGTGCAATATTTCATCACCAAAAGATGTTAACCGCGCAGGATGTTAAAGCCACTTACGATTCTTTAATTATGTTAAAAGACTCAGCGCAAGCGGCAGAGTTTTCCAATATTAAAGATATACAAGTCTTGAATAGTGAAACGATTTTATTTAACTTAAATCAGCCGGATAAGAATTTTCCAGCCAAGCTGATTATTGGCATTTTGCCGCAAGATTTAATCGCCAAAAAGCACGATTTTTCACATCAGCCGATTGGTAATGGCGCGCTAAAGTTTGTGTCTTGGCAAAACAAACTTACGTTAAAACGCGTGCAAGATAATCAACAAATCAGCTTGATTGAAGTGAAAGATCCAACGGTACGCGTGCTGAAATTGCTACGCGGTGAAGTAGATTTATTGCAAGGAGATTTGCCGCCGGAGTTAGTGAAGTATCTGCAAACCAAACCAGAAGTGGCTATTAAAACTGTAGCGGGTGCTAATTTTTCTTATCTTGGCTTAAATATGCAAGACCCGGTTTTAAAGAATATTAAGGTCAGGCAAGCTATCGCACATGCCATTGATTCTGATGCAATTATTCAAAAAGTCATGGTTTCTAATACACGCGTTGCGGGGGTGATTTTGCCACCAGAACATTACACCAATGTAGCCAGTGAAGCTTTACAGCCTTATGCTTATCATCCTGCATTATCCAGAAAATTACTGGCTGAAGCAGGCGTTCAATTGCCGCTAAAGCTGGTATACAAAACCTCCACCGATGCACAGCGTGTGCGTTTTGCCACCATTATGCAAGCGCAAATGCAGCCTGCTGGCATCCAATTGGAAATCAAAAGCTTAGATTGGGGCACATTTTTTGAAGATGTGAAACAAGGCAATTTTCAATTATTCGGCCTTACTTGGGTAGGCATTAAAACACCCGATATCTATGTAAAAGCGCTGGGTTCACAAAGTTTTCCGCCAAACGGCTTTAATCGCGGACATTTTGCTGATGCAGAACTAGATGCATTACTCGCAAATGAAGATTGGCCAGCCGCAACACAGCGCATCTATCAGCAATTGCCTTATATTCCTTTGTGGTATGAAGGTCAGTTTGCTGCAGTGCGTAAAGACATTCAAAATTATGCCCCTAAGCCTGATGGTAATTGGGATGATTTAATCACGATTACCAGACAATCATTGCAAACCCAGCAACAAAAGCTCAGCTACAATAAACAATATGCGCATTGAAATCTCTATTAAAAACCAAAGCTTAACGCTGTTCGATGATTTTGGCGGCGTAAAAGCCAAATACAGTGTGTCAACTGCGGCCAATGGTGTTGGCTGTGAGAAAGATAGCGGCTGCACGCCATTGGGAAATCATATTGTCCGCGCGAAAATTGGTACGGATGCGGCGCCCAATACTGTATTTGTCGGACGCAGGCCAACAGGAGAAGTTTGTACGCCAGAATTAATGGCAGCGCTTCCGAATCGCGATTGGATTTTGACACGTATTTTGTGGTTAAGTGGGTCAGAAATTGGGTTTAATCGGCTTGGAAACGTAGATACCATGCAGCGATATATCTATATTCATGGTTCACCAGACAGTACTGAAATGGGCAAAATTGGTTCACACGGCTGCGTGCGCATGCGCAATAACGATATTGTTGAATTGTTTGATTTGGTAGAGCCAGGCACTTCGGTTTTGATTCAGAATGATTAAGCATTTCGTTGACTTTATTACCGTCGTTTTCGGCGTATTAATGCTGACGTTTTTATTGATTCACCTTGTCCCTGGCGATCCTGTAGAGGTGATGTTAGGCGAATCTGCAAGCGTGACAGATAGAGCCGCTTTGCGTACGGATTTAGGCTTAGATCAACCACTTGCGCAACAATTTGGCGGCTATTTAATTAAGCTATCACAAGGTGACTTAGGTTTTTCAATCCACACCAAAACGCCGATTATTGAGCTGATTAAAACGCGCTATCCAGCAACACTTAAGTTGGCATTGTTGTCTTTGTTTATTGGGATAGTCATTGGCGTTCCGTTAGGCGTATATGCCGCGTTAAAAGCCAATCATTGGCAAGATTTTATAGTCACCATTGTTTCTGTACGTTTATCTGCCATGCCCGCTTTTTGGTTGGGGCCGCTATTAATGCTGCTATTTGCCGTTTGGCTGGGTTGGCTGCCCGTTAGTGGCATGGATGACAATACTTCAATCATTTTGCCCGCCATGACTTTAGGGTTTGGCTTAAGTGCAATTTTAACGCGCATGACGCGCACCAGTTTGTTGGAAGTGTTGAATGATGATTTTATTCGCACCGCGCGCGCAAAAGGTTTAACTGAAAATACCGTGATTATCCGTCACGCATTGCGTGCGGCTTTGTTACCAATTATCACGATTGTGGGTTTGCAAATGGGCAGTTTGTTGGCTGGTACAGTTATCACTGAAACTATTTTCAGCTGGGATGGCATAGGGCGCTTGCTGGTGGAAAGTATTGAGAAGCGTGACTATCCAGTGACGCAAGCCTGTGTGTTAGTTGTGGCGTTAAGTTATGTTGTGGTGAATTTGTTTACCGATATTTTGTATCGATTAGCAGACCCAAGAGTGAAGTTTGGGGCGTAAGCATGAAAACATTCGCCATCAGCATTTTGTTATTTTGGGTTGTTGCCGTACTGGCAGGCTTTGTTTTCGGGCTGCAAGGTAATCACATTGAATTAAACGCGATACTATCAGGCCCAAGTTGGCAGCATTTACTAGGTGCAGACGATTTGGGACGCGATATTTTGGCGCGTATCTTAACTGGCGTACAAGTCTCATTTTTTGTAGCAATCATCGTTACTGTGATTACCATGTCGATTGGTGTATTTATTGGCTTAATTGCAGGTTTTTATGGCGGGAAAGTAGATCGTGTTTTGATGAAAATAACGGACATATTTTTAGCTTTCCCGGGTATTTTGTTGGCAATCGCATTCGCCGCCGTGTTGGGTGCTGGTTTGGGCAACTTAATATTGGCGTTGTGCATCACAGGTTGGGTGAGTTATGCCAGATTAACTCGCGGACAAGCGTTAAGTTTACGCAATCGCCAACATGTAGTTGCGGCAGAGTCACTGGGCGCAACGGTGCCGCGTTTACTACTGAAACATGTTTTGCCATTATTAAGCTCCATATTAGTTGTGGAAGCGACTTATAGCCTTGCCAGTGTGATGATTGCAGAAGCGAGTTTGTCATTTTTAGGTTTGGGCATACAGGCGCCGGATGCATCGTGGGGTGCAATGTTGCGCGATGGCGTACGCTATATGTTAGTGGCGCCGCATTATGTGCTGGTGGTCGGTTTGAGTCTGATGAGCCTGATTTTGGCGATTAACTTAGGTGGAGACTACCTGCGTGACAAGCTGGACGTTCGCGTAGAATAGTACTGTTTGTAGCATAACTGTAACTGCCGTATTTGTAAGGGCTTAATTTATAAAGGCTTAATATGCGAAAGCAATACAAATATTACGATCTTATGATGGCTGCTTTCGTGTGCGTACTGGTTTGCTCCAACTTGATCGGACCTGCCAAAGTCACACAGATTGATGTACCTTTGCTTGGCGTACTTACCTTTGGGGCAGGCGTTTTATTTTTCCCGATTTCGTTTATCTTTGGCGATATTCTGACTGAAGTCTATGGCTACTCTGCTTCGCGCCGCGTGATATGGGCAGGATTTATCGGTTTGGCTTTTGCAAGCTTGATGGCTTGGATGATTGTTGCTCTGCCACCCGCGCCATTTTGGAACAATCAACATGAGTATGAAGTGGCTTTTGGCAGCACTTGGCGTATTTCTTTGGCAGGATTAATTGCGTTTGCAGTGGGTGAATTTGTGAATAGCTTTATAATGGCAAAGATGAAGTTGGTTTCCGCAGGCAAACATCTGTGGCAGCGCACAATTACCAGCACTATTTTTGGCGAATCGATTGATACAGTAATGTTTGTCCCGCTGGCATTTTGGAATACGGGTATTATCCCTAATGATAAGATTCCATTGGTAATTGGCGCGCAGATAGTCGCTAAAATTGGTGTAGAAGTGGCTTTTACACCCGCTGTTTATAAAATTGTGGCGTTTTTAAAACGCGCTGAAAATGAAGATTACTACGATAAAAATACCAACTTTAACCCCTTTAAACTTTAAGAATTTTAACCATTAACTATAATTGAGTACGTATTGACTGAGAATTTAAACAGTAATTTAACCATTACCTGGCAAGAAAAAGGCAAGCCGCAGCAAGCGGTTTGGCAGAGTGAGGCTAATGCCGCGCCACCAAAAAACATTGTGGTGGCAGACGACACCATGAAAGCGGACGAAGCGTATAGATTGGCTTGCGAAGGCACGGGATTTTTGTATAAAGGCGATTTTCAAAATGCCAAACAATTACTGCAAGCCGTCACAAAACGTGTGGATCGCAAACCGATTAAACCTGCGGCGACCATGTTGGAAGCTTTTCATCAGCATAGAGCAAGGCAAATTCAGCGTGCCAATATCACCAACAAAATCTTAATCGAATTAAATCATGGTAATTGCGATTTAAAACGCGCGCCTGATGTAAAAGAGGCCGTTGCCGGTGCGTTAATTGTTAATGCAAAGCTAGATAAAGTACCCGCAAAAATGGTGTTATCGTTGCGCGAATTGCTAGGCATGAATGGCGCGCAAGAGTGGCGTAAAAAAGGCGTATTTATTGATGCGCTGCAAGCCAATATCCACGCACATTACGGCGTATATTCTCCAATCCGTGGCGAATATTTGGATTTGATTAACACAACATCGCTAGGCAATGCTAAAACCGCATTTGATATTGGTACAGGCACTGGCGTGATTGCGGCTATTTTAGTCACACGCGGCATTAAAGCGGTCATCGCGACCGATAACAGCATGCGCGCACTGAATTGCGCGGCTGATAATGTGGAGAAACTCAATCTAAAACAATACATTACGATTGAACAGGCAAACTTATTTCCAAGTGGACACAAAAAAGCCGATTTAATCGTTTGTAACCCGCCGTGGCTGCCAGCTAAAGCTAATGCGCCAATTGAACATGCGATTTATGATACGAATAGTGCGATGTTAAAAGGCTTTTTAAACGGCGTAAAAGCGCATTTGAATGATGACGGCGAAGCGTGGCTGATTTTGTCAGACCTAGCGGAACATTTAGGTTTGCGTACAAATGAAGAGTTGCAAAAATGGATTGCAGATGCTGGATTGAGTGTCGTAGAGAAACTGGATATCGCACCTAAGCATGCTAAATCCAGCGATCAATCTGATCCGCTATATGCTGCGCGAGTGAAAGAGATCACTTCTTTATACCGATTAAAATAATACATTCATTATTAGATAGTTTGAGATATTAGATGAGTTTAGGCCCCGTTATGCTGGATGTGGTTGGTACTGAGTTAAGTGCTGACGACATTAAACGATTACAACATCCGTTAGTGGGCGGTGTGATTTTATTTGCGCGTAATTTTGAAAGCTGCGCGCAGCTTAAAGCGCTGACCGCGAGTATTCATGCGGTACGCCAGCCGCCTTTGTTGATTGCGGTAGACCATGAAGGTGGCCGTGTGCAAAGGTTTAGAGACGGCTTTACTAAAATCCCACCCATGCGCGAGTTTGGCAAAATCTGGGATAAAAATCCTAAAAAAGCACGTGAGTTAGCAATTGAAGCCGGGTGGATTTTGGCGGCAGAATTGCGCGCGCATGGAATTGATTTCAGTTTTACGCCAGTGCTGGATATGGATTACGGTGATAGTCTGGTGATTGGCGATAGGGCGTTTCATCAAGACGCAACCGCCATCAACGAACTAGCATTTAGCTTGATGCAAGGCCTTAAAAAAGGCGGTATGTCGGCAGTCGGCAAACATTTTCCAGGACATGGTTTTGTAGTGGCTGATTCGCATGTGAGCATTCCTGTGGATGAGCGCAATTTTGATGAAATTGCCGCTAATGATATGCAACCTTTCAAGCATATGATTGATGAAGGTTTGGCGGCGATTATGCCAGCGCATGTGATTTATCCTAAAGTGGATGACAAGCCCGCTGGTTTTTCGCCAAAATGGTTGCAAAAAGTATTGCGTGAACGGTTAGGTTTTAACGGCGTGATTTTTAGCGATGATTTAAGTATGGAAGGCGCAAGCGTGGGAGGCGATGTGACAACGCGTAGCTTAGCTGCGCTGAATGCGGGTTGCGATATGGTGTTGCTGTGTAATCGCCCTGACTTGGCGGATGAGTTGCTGGCAAAATTAGAGTGGAAAATGCCTGCACTGAGCACATTAAGATTGGCACGCATGCATGGCGGCCATCACCCTGCAGATATCGATTGCTTGCATGAAAGTGCTGATTTTGTAGCAGCGGTAAAGCGTGTTGGTTTGTTAGGTAAACAAGAAGGGGACTTATTTACCTAAACCAATAGCCACAGTTAGCGATGCTTTATGAAGTTAAGTTAGTTACTTATACTCTGCGGCGGGCAAAAGTGAAGAGCCCTAAAGCTGCTGCCATCAACGGTAATGATGCTGGTAACGGCACTGCGCTAACTGGTGTGAAATTAACACCAACCACGAAATCATCGTAATCGGCATCTCCAGAAGAGCTGTCATTAAAACCTAGCACATAGTCAAATGGCCCATAATTAGGTCCACTTATAGGTGTCAAATTACCGTTCAAAATGGCAAAGCCAAGCACTGGCATTGCTGCCGTGCCATTACTTGTTGAGGCACCTTGACTATCACTAAAACTGAAATCAAGCGCGCCTGCGCCTACAGATGCTGAAGCAGTAGTGCCAACGGCATTGCTTTCATTGAAGGTAATGCCAGAGAATGAAAATGAATTGCTGTAACCACTTTCATTGCCTAAATAAATAAAAGATATGGTGCCTGCGCTACTCGCTGCAACAGTGCCTAGTAAACCACTTGAGTATATGCCTGTGAAAGTTGAAGGGTGGCCATCATAGCCAGTAACAGAGATTGGTGAACTTTCTAAGATGCTCAAACTGCTTGCTTGT
Organism: Pseudomonadota bacterium; assembly: GCA_040387515.1. Taxonomy (GTDB): domain Bacteria; phylum Pseudomonadota; class Gammaproteobacteria; order Burkholderiales; family Methylophilaceae; genus Methylotenera_A. Next base: position 52,697 of record JAZKDP010000011.1, on the reverse strand, counting down.
GCAGCTCCTGAAGTAAATAATAAAGTTGTTGCAATGGAAATTGCAGCAAGACCAGCTAGCTTAGATTTATTCATAACGATCCTTTAAGGAAACAAAAAATTTGTCATTCGTTCACATACTATGAGCTGAGGCACTTGCAGTCTGTGCGTTAACTAACTTAACTTTAATTTAGGCTTGCTAGCATATTAGGTTTGATTGATAGTATTTAATACACTATATCTATTGGCTTAAATTAAGTTTGCTGGAATTATTAATTTTGACAATTTGTCACTTGAAACTTTAACCAATAGACGCTATCTTAGTTGTATTGCCTTTTAGGCAACTTTTTATAAGGAAATAAACATGTTAGATGATATGCAAGTGTTAGGTCGTGAAGGTAGTTTATCTACAACACAAAATAAGGTATTACGTAATACTTATGCCTTGCTTGGCTTGACTATGATTCCAACCGTAATCGGTGCTTTGGTTGGCATGAAAATGAATTTTGCTTTTGCAGCGCAGCATCCGTTTATCTTTGCGATTGGTGCGATGGCTGTGATTTATGGCTTATTTGCAGCGATTAATGCAAACCGCAATAGCAGCATTGGTGTTGTTTTATTGCTGGGCTTAACGTTTTTACTGGGCTTAATGTTAGGCCCAATTTTGCAACATGCACTTAATTTAAATAACGGCGGACAAATTGTCGGCTTAGCCGCGGGTGGTACAGGTGTTATTTTGATGACGATGGCAGGCATCGCAACAACCACTAAAAAAGACTTTAGCTTTATGGGTAAATTCTTGTTGGTCGGTATTATTCTGTTAATTGTGGCATCGTTAGCTAATATCTTTTTACAAATTCCAGCCATGCAATTAGCTTTATCTGGCGTGGGTGTGTTGTTATTCTCTGGTTTTATTTTATATGACGTAAGCCGTATTGTTACTGGTGGCGAAACCAATTATGTAATGGCAACATTAGGTTTGTATATGAGTATTTATAACTTGTTTACTAGCTTGTTACATCTATTGATGGGCTTAATGGGTAGCAATGATTAAGCATTATTAGTTAGCAAAAAACCCGCCAAGGCGGGTTTTTTGTTTAATGGTTCGGGTTTTTTATTGTCTGTCACTTTAAGGATGTATTTTTATAATAGGTTTTTGTTTAGCCTGCGCTGCTTAAAAAAATCAGACAGTATCGCACCACATTCAACAGCCAAAATTCCGCCAAGTACTTCTGTGTGGTGATTGAGTTTTGGTTCTGCCATCAAGTTAACCACACTACCGCAAGCCCCTGTTTTTAGGTCGCTGGCGCCATATACCAATTTTGCAATACGTGCGTGCTGCATGGCGCCGCTACACATGGCGCAAGGTTCTAGCGTCACATATAGAATGCAATCAACTAAACGGTAATTGCCCAAATAAGTCGCTGCCTCACGCATCGCCATAATTTCAGCATGCGCGGTTGGATCATGCAAGCCAATTGGGGTATTGCTGCCGCGCCCGATAATTAAGTCGTCTTTGACCACAATGGCGCCCACAGGTACTTCGCCCATTAATGCAGCTTGGTGTGCTAAATCGAGTGCGATTTGCATGTAATCTAAATCTGTTTTCATAAGGTTTTAATTTTTAGCTTTTGAGTTTGTAGTTGCTTGATGCGCTGTACTAACTCATCCAGTAATGCAGGTTTTGGCGATGCGCTATACATTAAAACATTATACCGTTGAGCAATTTCAATGATTAACTGTTTATGATCAGGCAAAGCAATTGCTGCACGCTGCGCAAAATCCAATGCAGCTTCAGATGAATGTGGCACTAATCCAATGCGTTTTAATTGATCTAAATATTGGACATATAAACGTTGTGCTGGTTTCAGTTTGGCTTTATTTTGTTTCAATAAAAAGCACGTTGTAACTGCCATGATTAGGACAATAATGCCAATCATCCATAACAACATATCTTGCAAACTCAGGTTTTTGCCAGTGAGTTTTTTTAAGAAATCCAGTTGCTTTTTATCGTCATAACCCAGCACCCACTGGTTCCAGCCATTATTCACGCTATCCCAATTTAAATAAACCTTTTTCAGCCAAGGATAATCTTTGCGCGCCATTATCGGTAATTCATCCGTATTACTTAACGCTTCGCTAATGCCAAACTCTATGCGCTCCGGCGATACGGCCGCGGTCGGGTCTACCCGTACCCAGCCTTTTTCTTCCAACCAAACTTCTGCCCACGCATGTGCGTCGGATTGGCGGACGATTAAATAATTACCATTCGGATTAAATTCGCCGCCTTGGTAACCTGTAACGATTCGCGCTGGCACGCCAGCTGCACGCATCAAGTAAACAAAGCTGGTGGCATAGTGCTCACAGAATCCGCGCTTGGTGTTAAACAAAAAATCATCTACGGGATTCTTGTTTAGGCGCGGTGGTTGTAATGTGTAGAAAAAATCTTGCTGCCGATATAAATTCAAGGCGGAATTTATTTTATCTGACACATTTAAGTGCGCCCAAGTTTTCACCAGTTGAATGGTTTTAGGGTTTTCGCCTTCATTAATTTGCAAGCTTAAGAGCTTTTCGCGCTCGCTTAAATGAATGCCAAGTTGATATTGATTAAACGATGTCGCCTCATAGCGCATGCGCGAGCGCACAGGCTTATCGGCTAATACTGAATAATCATGTGTGAGTTTTGCCTGTTGTGGGATCATGGTCGGCATATCCAGCATCAGTAGCCATAAGCGATTATGTGGCTCTAGCGTGATGGTGTATTGAATTGGCGCGCCTTGTACGGCTAACTTTTCTAGCGGCAATCCAATATTCGGGCTGCTCATCGTCCAGTTTTGATCTTCTTGATGCCACAAAACTGGTCCGCGCCAGTACAGTTGATTATTGTCAGGAATGACACTTTTAAATTGCACCCTGAATGCGATTGAACTGTTTTTGGTGAGATTACTAATATTGCCAAATTGTAGGCTATCGCCCAAACCTGACATGGCACTATTGGCATCTTGCGGCAAACCCCATAACGGCCCTGGAATGCGTGGGAATAGCACAAATAATATCAACATGACTGGCACCGCTTGTAACAATAATTGGCTGGCCAATTTAAGTGAAAATCGAATTGGTTGGCGGGTATGCAGACTGGTATTGATTAAGGTGGCGGTAAGCAGGATTAATGGCGGAATGCTGACCAAAAATGTGGCAATCGTTTGGTTAAATAGAAATAGATTACCGACTAAAAAATAGCCTAAAACAATCACCAACATATAATCACGTAAGGTTTTGGTTTCTAATAACTTAAGTGAACACATTACCACCAGCAAACTTAAAGAAGCATCGCGGCCAAAAAAACCTTTAAAGGTAAAAATAATACCTATACAGATCAATAGGGTGATGGGTAATAACTGCCAAATTTTTGGCAGTGACCATTTGTTTTTACTGATTAAATGTCGCCAAACTCCAAAAAACAAGCTGGTCGCAATGACCCAAATAGGTAAGTTAGGCGAGTGTGTCGCCAGTACCGCTGCCAGCGATACCAGCAGCCATGTCAATTTTTCTGAGTTTAAATGACGAATCATGGCGTTAGTCCAGTAGTGCCAAAGCAGTTAAGGCTTGCTGGTAATGCGCTTCGGTATTGCTGGGCTGCAAAGTGGTATTGGGCAATTTTATACCGTACATTTGCTGGCTGGCATGCGCATCAATCACCCAGCGCGTTAATTGTGAAATGCGCGTTTCTCTTTCGCCGAAGGTTGTTTCCCAATCTAGCCATAAGGCACTGTTGCCAGTACCGCTATAAAGTTTGGTAAATAAGCCAATGCTACGGCTTGAGGCTTTCCAATCAATGCGGCTGGGTGAGTCGCCAAATTGGTAGTTCTTATGGCCATTAAAATCTTCATCACCTTTGTTTAACTGGCTACCACCTTGGATATTGGCCTCAGTGGATAATGCTTGCGGTTCAGTTAAGTCGCTTGGTTTTGGGTAAACCAATACTTGAATAGGATTCTCAATGATTGCCCAAGCATGCAATAAATTGAGCGGAAATTCGGTATAAAGTGTGAGCCGCGGCAGTGTGTGTAAACCACGTTTTGATGTGACGAGTGGTACCGAAAATAGTTGTGAATCGGTGGCGGCAATATTCTGTATCACTCGATTATTGACTGGATTTTTTGCCAAATTATTTTCTACAAAATAGGCAGCAATTGCATAGCGCGGGCGATTCTTTGTATCGCTTATATTGAGAATAACATCGGTAACATCACCTGCAAAAACAGGGTTAGCTTTTAGCACGGCAACTTGCAGATGCACCAAATTTCGCCAAGTATGCAACATGGCAATATTGCCGAGCGATGCCAGCAAAAAAGTGACATAAAAACCTAAGCTCAACGAATAGTTAATAGAGCCAATCAGTAGCGTAATCACCATCACCGCATACAACAAACCCCAGCGCGTAGGCAAAATGTAGATTTGGCGAGCGTTTAATGTGGCAATATTCTGTGTGCTTTTTGAAACACGAAACCACTGTTGCCACCAAGCACGTTTCCAAAAAATCAGCGGCCACAATTTTGCGTGCATGGGCTTAAAGTCTACTGTTTAAATTTAAGTAAATTGATTGAATGTAAATGGATTAAGTCGCAGTAAATTAAATTGCAACGCTATCCAATATTTGCTTGGCTATATTGATATTGCCATCGATCTGTAAACGATGCGTGACTAGGCTTGGCAATACCGCTTGGATATCTTCTGGAATCACAAAATCACGGCCTTCACACATCGCCCATGCTTGCGCGCATTGGCGCAAACCTAGACCTGCTCTAGGTGATAAACCGGTACTGAATTGTGTGCGTGTGTATTGAATGAGTGCCTGTAAATAGTCCAAAAGCGCATCCGATACATGCACAAGGCTGACATTCTGTTGCAGCTTTAATAAAGTTTCTCCATCGCAAACGGCTTGAATATGGTGCGCATTCGCACGCCCACCTTTGTTCTTGAGTAAAGCACGCTCCGACTGACTGTCCGGATAACCCAAGGTGATGCGCATTAAAAAACGATCCAGTTGTGATTCTGGCAAGGCAAACGTGCCGATGTGGTGTTTTGGATTTTGCGTGGCGATGACAAAAAAAGGATTAGGCAAAAGATGTGTGTTGCCATCTACTGTTACTTGGTGTTCTTCCATCGCTTCTAATAATGCGCTTTGGGTTTTTGGTGTGGCACGATTAATCTCATCTGCCAGCAACACATTGCTGAAAATTGGACCTGGATGAAATTGAAAGTTGGACGTGTTGCGATCAAAAACCGAGACGCCGATAATGTCGGCTGGCAACAGATCGCTGGTAAATTGTGTACGTCTAAAACTCAAACCCAGCACTTGCGCCAATGTATGTGCAAGCGTGGTTTTGCCCATGCCAGGTAAATCCTCAATCAGTAAATGGCCGCCTGCAAGTAAGCAGGTGAGGCTTAATTTAATATGAGATTCTTTGCCTAAAATAACCTGAGAGGCAGCTTGAGTAATGGAGTTGATCGTATTTTGCATATGTTTTTTTATTAATTAAATGAATGATACTGCGTGACTATTTAATAACCGTTATTTGGCTGGCCATCACTCGTTACAATCTAGTTGAGTTGGTTTCATCTTGCTGAACTAATGTTATCTCATTTCATTATTTTTATCCGCCCAACGTACCATTACGTAGATTAATCCCATCACAAATGCGCCGCCAACCCACATGCTGACTTCCTGAAATGAAGGTGAAGCATCTTGCACTGGCATCACAATCAGCTTGCGTAAGAACAAGACCAATACCACTTCAATAAAAGTTTCCACCAACAATTTGCTACCCATCAAGTAGCGTATTTCGGCTGATATCAATGCAGAAATCGACCATAGCAGCATTAATGTGCCTAAAGCGTGTAAGAATCCATGTATTAAATTGTGATTCTCGATAGCCTTTTGAACATCAATAAAAAATAGCCAGGTAAACATAACTACAGAGGCGGCTAAGGCTAAGCCAATCACAATGTGTGCAAAACCGTTAAGCCATAGCATGGCTTTTATCGCAACTCTGTTTAATGGTTCAAATTCGCGCGGTAATTGATCTTGTGTCATAAAGCTCTCTTAAATTAATAAACTTTAAAATTAAAAAATGAAGTACACAGACTTGAAGGATGAATAATTTAACCACATATAAGGTACTTAAGTTTACAAAAATAATGTTGAATGGCAAGTAAAGATTATTTCTATAGTAAACTGGTCTAATAAGTGGGGGGGGGTTGTTTAGATGTGAATCAGAAAGTCCGCAGAGCATGGTTATGCCAGTCGCGCTTGGATAGCTCATTCATTTTCATTTGCTCAGTGTCATGACACTGAGCAAATGTTTTTTTGCTGATGAGCAGAAGTAGAGTGAATGGTGCTTATTGATTTAGCAAAGGTGAAAAGAATTCACTAGTAGTTCATCAAGGTATGGCACTTTGTGTAGCAAGGCTGTCAGAGCATAAGTAGTTAACTTATCAGTCTGATGCAAATATTGTGCTTATTTGCAATTAGCAGCGGATTGTGTGGAGCAGATTGGTCAATATAACTTTGAATTTAGGAGCGTAGTAAATGGTCGGATTAATGAAAAAAATAAGTGTCGCAACCGCATTGGTTTTAGTGAGCAGTTATGCAATTGCAGATCCAGAAACCTATAAAATCGACAATAGTCACAGTTTTGCAAATTGGAGCATTCGCCATGTGGCTTCAAAGACGTCTGGCACATTTAGCGATGTAACAGGCAAAATAATCATAGATCGCGACAATTTGGCTAACTCTTCAGTTGACGCAAAAATTAATGTTCTAAGTGTAAACAGCAGCCTTGCAAAGCGTGATGAGCATATTAAAAAAGCGGAATATTTGGATGCTGCAAAATTTGGTGAAATGACATTTGTCAGCAAAAAAGTTGAAGCAAAATCCGCAACAGAAGGTGTGATGACGGGCGTATTAACGCTGCACGGCGTATCAAAAGAAATGACCTTTCCATTTAAAGTGCTGGGTTTTGGCTCAGACCCTTGGGGTGGCTACAGAAGTGGATTTGAAGCGCATACCAGCTTGAAAGCCAGCGACTTTGGCTTTAGTTGGGGCACTAAACAAAATGCATCAGTGGGTGATGATATTGAAATTACACTGCTGATTGAAGGCATAAAACTACCTGCTGAAACAGTGATTAAATAGTTAGCCTGTTAAACAGTTAACCCATTAGTTAGCTTACCGATTAATAAACTTAAATTCTAGATGGAGAAGCAAATGTCGTTAGATTTATTTAGCCCTGCAAAATTGGGTGCAATCACATTAAAAAATCGTATGGTGATGGCACCACTAACAAGAAGTAGAGCACCTAAAGGAACAGGTGTGCCACAGGATTTAAATGTAACCTATTACGCGCAGCGTGCGAGTGCGGGTTTAATTGTGACAGAAGCAACGCCAATATCAGCTATGGCACATGGCTATATTTTATTGCCAGGGATTTACACTGACGCGCAAGTGGCCGGTTGGAAAAAGGTAACCGAAGCTGTGCATGCTAAAGGCGGAAAAATCGTATTGCAATTGTGGCATGTAGGTCGTATTGCACACCCGAGTTTATTGCCAAATAATGCGCTACCCGTTGCGCCTTCTGCAATTAAACCTGCTGGACAGGCCTATACGTATGAGGGGTTGGTTGATTTTGTTGAGCCACGTGCGCTAGAAGCCGGTGAGTTGCCAGGCATTATTGCAGAGTATGTTCATGCAACCAAATGCGCACTTGCAGCAGGTTTTGACGGTGTTGAGGTTCATGCGGCAAATGGCTATTTGTTAGATCAGTTTTTACGCGATGGTAGCAATAAACGCACTGATAATTATGGCGGCAGCATTGAAAATCGTGCACGTTTATTGTTGGAAGTGACAAAGGCAGTGGTCGATGTGGCAGGCAGCGATAAAGTGGGCGTGCGCATTTCACCGGTTAACCCATTTAACGATATGCAAGATAGCAACCCACAGGCTTTATTCAATTACGTAGCCGAGCAGTTAAATCAATTTAATTTGGCGTACTTGCATGCGGTAGAGGGTGGTATTCACGGAGGTGGTGAATCTGCGCCGTTTGATTTTGAGCAAATGCGTAAGCTATTTAAGGGAGCGTACATGGCTAACCTAGCGTATGACAAAGCGCGCGGTAATACAGCCATTGCAAGCGGGCATGCCGATGTGATTGCCTATGGTGTGCCATTTATTGCTAATCCGGATTTAGTTGAACGCTATAAAACTGATGCGCCACTAAATGAAGCGGACGGCGAAACATTTTATGGTGGTACAGAAAAAGGCTACACTGATTACCCAACTTTATCAGCCTAACTTTAAGGATTAAACGATGAAAAAACCCGCTACAACTCAAGCGCCTATTCATGAATTGATTGCCAATCGATGGAGTGGCCGCGCATATGATGCAAGTAAAGCTGTTTCACATGAGCAAATTATCAGCTTGTGTGAAGCTGCTCGCTGGGCACCATCATGCTTTGGTGACGAGCCTTGGCGCTTCGTTGTGTGGAACAAAAACACCGATCAAGCAAGCTGGCAAAAGGCTTTTGATTGCTTAGTACCAGGCAATCAGGAGTGGGTAAAAGATGCGCCAGTATTATTGCTAACTTGTGCGGATACGTTGTTTGGGCATAATCAAAAGCCGAATCGCTTTGGGCAATATGATACGGGTGCTGCAGCTGAAAACCTATGTTTGCAGGCACAGGATTTAGGGCTAATGGCGCACCAAATGGGCGGTTTTAACGCCGATGCTGCACGCAATGCATTTAACATTCCGGAACAATTTACTTTAATGGCGATGGTTGCAGTGGGTTACGCGGCGGATATCAAAACCGTGATAGGTGAAGCGTTAGACCGTGAAACCACTGCGCGTAAACGTAAGCCGTTGAGCGAGTTGTTTTTTGACTCAGCTTGGAATAAGCCGATTTAGTTTTTTAATGCTGCAATTTAAATTAAAGCATTTTTAAGTACAAGTGTTTGACTAAAAGTGCTTTATCCAAAAGCACCTTAACTAAAACTACCTCGTCTGATAAACTGCTGTTTTATTCAAAATCCAATCATATAATTTAAGGCAAAATTATGGCAGTAGTCAAACTCACTAAAGCAAATTTTAAACAAACAATTGAAAGCAATGATTTTGTGATTGTGGATTTTTGGGCGCCCTGGTGTGAGCCATGTGTAGCTTTCACACCCACTTTTGAAGCAGCAGCAGCAGCAAACACAGATATTGTATTTGGTATGGTGAATACTGAAGAGGATCCAGAAATCGGTGAATATTTTCAAGTGAACCAAATTCCAGGTGTCTTAGTGATTCGCGAACAAGCTGGTATTCATGCACAAGTCGGTGAAATCGGTGCACCAGCATTTGATGAAATCATTAAGTGGGCGCGTGATTATGATATGACTACAGTACGCGAATATTATAATAACGAAGCAGCGCAAGAAGCGGTAAAAAAGACAGCAAAGCACTAATAGTTAATAGTAGTCATTTCGCTATTGGATAATAAAAAAGCCGACTTAGTGTCGGCTTTTTTATTATTTTGATTACTCTCTTACATTAATCATTAAGTTGCGATTAATGATTAATGTTATGTGATTAAAACCCGCCCGTTGTAACTAGTCGAAAGATATAAAAAGCGCCCAGTGCCATCATGATATACATGGGTACATCACCACTTTTTTTCTTTTCACCTATTGCGGCAGATGACATCCAGCGATTCAACAACCACAATACAAAAATAATCACAGGAATAAACATCATGTGCGTGGTGGAATCAAATAACCAACTGAGCGCAGTTTTTAACCAGCCATCATCCTTAAAAAATTCCATTGCGATGCCAACTAAGCCGATAAGGACTAAAACGATGCCCGCAAAAGAGGTCAATGTTTTCAGTAAAGTATCGGCTTCAATGTCCGCATTTTTGCTATATTTGTTCGGGTCTTTTTTCTGCGGTGCTGCCACGATAATCTCCTAAAGCGGATAAGTGTGATTGAAAAGCTGGCTATGTGTTTGAGGCTAATTCTGGTTTAAATATTTGGCCGGGTCAACGGATTTCCCCAAACGCCTAATTTCAAAATGCAGCTTAACCGTATTGGAGTCAGTGTTACCCATTTCTGCTATTTTTTGTCCCGCGAATACGATTTGGCCTTCTTTTGTGAGGATTTTGCTATTGTGCGCATAAACCGATAGGTAAGTTTTATTATGTTTAATAATCACTAGTTTGCCATAACCACGTAAATCAGAACCACTATAAATTACCTTGCCGCCACTGGCTGCATTGACTGCTTGCCCAGTGCTGCCGCCAATATCAATACCTTTGTTGGTGGCTTCGTTAAAGTTTGCAACCACTTTGCCTTGTGTTGGCCAACTCCATTTAATCGCTTCATCATCAGCAGGTTTAGCATCATTCGCTTTGGTTTCAACAGGCTTGGCTTCGATTGGTTTAGCTTCGACAGTTTTGCCAGCAATGGCAACTGTAGTTTCTGTTGTTTTAACAGGTGCGCTTCTATTAAAAGCTTCTAAACTATAAGGCTCCCGTATCGCTTTCGGCTCACTGAATATGGGGGTAACAGCCGATTGAAGCGGCTTGGTTTCAGATGATTTAATGTCAGACGTCTTGCTTTCTGATACTGTGGTTTCAATTGCCGCAGGGTCAGTTTTCATTGGCGTGATGACAACGCCATCTTCTGAAGTATTTTGTTCTGTCAGGTTAGTATCGGCGGCTTCAGATTTTGCTTTTACACCAGCTAAATTCAGCTTTTGGCCAATTTGAATGGGATAGGGCTCATTTATGCTGTTTGCAGCGGCAATTTCTTTATATTCAAGGCCATATTCCAAGCCAATACTAAATAAAGTATCGCCTTTTTTAACAATGTAAGTATCAGGTCGCCAATCTTTTCCAGCGGCGGTTTTGTTCGTTTTGGCTGCATCGCTGGCTGAAGTTGTGGGCGATTTAGATTTTGATGATTGCGGTTGGCGATCAATCACTGGGGCGGGTGGATTACTTTCACAAGCACTTAACAATAATGCAAATACTGCGACGAATACAAATTGAAACATTAACTAATCCCGCCTAACAAAGGTACAAATTTCACTGCTTCTAGCTTGGTTTGTACGTATTCGTTGGCTTTTCGTTCAATTAAAATTAAAGTTTGGGTCGCCGTGCCAATTGGGATAATCATGCGGCCACCAACGGCTAATTGCGCTAACAAATCTTGCGGAACATGGCTGGCAGCGGCGGTGACGATAATGCCATCAAACGGTGCAAACTCACTTAATCCAACGCTACCATCCGCATGGTCTAGCTTTACATTAGTGCATTTTAGTGTGCGCAAATGACTTCTGGCTTTCATCACCAGCGGGCGAATACGCTCCAAAGATAATACTTCTTTTGCCACTTTTGATAGGACTGCAGTTTGATAACCGCAGCCTGTACCAATCTCTAGTACCTTATTCAGTTGCGCACCATTGCGCAAAATTTCGGTCATGCGCGCGACAATATAAGGTTGTGATATCGTTTGACCAAAACCAATCGGCAGCGAAACGTCTTCATACGCCCGAATACTTAATGCTTCATCAACAAAAATATGGCGTGGAATTTCGCCTATTGCAGATAATACGACTTCATCTTGAATACCTTGCTCACGCAAGCGCGTCAACATACGGTCGCGTGTGCGCAGTGAAGTCATGCCAATGCCAGTTTTTGCGGTAGATTTTAATAAAGCCATATTAGTTATTTATTTAGCCAGGTTTGTAGTTCTGCAAGTTGTGAATGTTTGGTTAAATCAACTTGAATCGGCGAAATAGACACTTGATTATGTGCGACTGCATAAAAATCTGTTCCTTCACCGCCGTCATTTGGTGTGCCAGCAGCACCAACCCAATACACGGTTTCGTTTCTAGGTGTTTTAAGTTGAATCACCGGCTCGGCCTTGTGGCGCTTACCTAAGCGCGTCACCGTTCTGCCAGCCAGTTCTTCATAAGGGATGTCAGGCACATTCACATTTAGCAACGTAGCAGATGTAAAACCATGTTTGATATGGTGTTGAATTAGCTCTACGGCTACCCGTGCCGCGGTTTCGAAATGTGTAGAATTATGTTGCGACATGGAAATGGCAATAGAAGGGATGCCGAGTAAATAACCTTCTGTCGCGGCAGCAACGGTGCCAGAATAAATGGTGTCGTCCCCCATATTGGCGCCATCATTAATGCCGGAAATAACCATATCTGGCATCGTATCCATTAAGCCAGTTAATGCAATATGTACGCAGTCGGTCGGCGTACCATTCACATAAAAGTAGCCATTTGACGCTTTTTTAACACTTAACGGCCTGTCTAAAGTGAGCGAATTACTCGCGCCACTGCGATTGCGCTCAGGCGCAACAACGGTAATATCCGCAAATTTTGCGATATGGCTGGCTAGAATATTCAGGCCAGGTGCAAAATAGCCATCGTCATTTGATATGAGTATTTTCATTCGTGGCTGACAGTGTGATTAATCATGCGTATTTTCATCTGCGGTTAAAGGCTACTTGGTGCTTAACTTTATAAAACTGCTGTATTTTAGGCGTTAAGTATAGCTTAAGGCTTTAATTATAAATTAAGCCGGCGCTTTTAAAACACTGTTTCGCGCGAGTTTTGCATAAAATATTGCGCACAGAAAAAATAACAGCGATAACGCCACTTCAAGCAGTGCTAATTGGCTTGAAACGCCAGTGTCAGACCACGCCCGCACTACGCCTTCGGTAAAATACAGCAGAATCAGCATGCCAGCCCACTGGTAAGTATAGCGCCGACCTTTGAGTATGCCGAAAAGCGGCAATAATAAAGGCAATGCTTTTAAAATAAGCAACGAGCCTTGCGGTTTGAGTGGGGCAAGCACACTTTCCCATGCCAAGCACAAAAAAATCAAGGCAACAAGGCTGACGCCCGCGCCAATTCTTAAGAGTGAAAGCATATTAATGGGCCAATTTTAATGCGGTTTCAGCTAAGCGTTTACCTAATGCCAAGCAGAGTTTTTTTTCATCTTCGGTGATTTTTTTATCATCCATCGCGCCGCCAATATGGCTTGCACCGTAAGGTGTACCGCCCGATTGTGTACTGGATAACTCAGGTTCTGAATAAGGCAGGCCAACTATTAACATGCCGTGATGCATAAGCGGCAACATCATCGTTAGCAGGGTGGTTTCGTTGCCACCATGCATAGAGCCTGTACTGGTAAATACTGCCGCTGGTTTACCAATCAGCGCACCTTTTAACCATAAACCAGCGGTGCCATCCAAAAAGTATTTTACTGGCGCTGCCATATTGCCAAAGCGGGTAGGGCTGCCAAGCGCTAAGCCGATACATTCTTCCAAATCACTCAATTCAACATAAGGGTCGCCACTACTGGGAATGTCTGCTTCAGTTGCTTCGCAATTTGCAGATACTTTTGGTACAGTGCGAATGCGTGCTTTTACGCGACTTTTTTCACCAGTTAAATTAGCCGATTCAACACCACGCGCAATCAGTTGCGCCATTTCGCGAACAGCACCACCTTGGGAGTAATAGAGGACTAGGATTTCGCTCATTTTTTAACTTTTTCCCTTATTAGCACTCTCATGTTGTCTTTCACTACTTCAAACAATTCAATTGCTGAAACTAAGTCGCTTAGTTTCTTGAATCCATAGGTTCTCGGATCGAAATCAGTTGCTTGTTTTTCAATGCTGCTACCTACGCCGCCAAGTTGTGCCCAGCCTGTTTCATCTGATGCTATTTCAATAGCAGAACGTATTAATGCAATCAGTTTTTTGTTTGCGATTAGCTCTTGCGAGGTTTTCTTAACGATAGGTGCCAGTGTACTAACCTCTGAAGCTGGAGTGCTACTGGACTTTGTTTCTGTAATAGCTTTTGATACTTCTTGAGCGCTATTGATAACGCTTGCATCCATTACTTTATTTGGTAACAGATTTTCAATGTATATAAATTTATTGCATGCAGCTCTTAATGATTCAGGTGTTTTTCTTTCTCCAAAACCATAAACTGCCTTTCCAGACTCACGCAAACGAATGGCAAGCCGAGTGAAGTCGCTGTCACTAGAAACAATACAAAAACCATCTAGCGGCGCTGTATATAGCAAATCCATGGCATCGATAATTAACGCGCTATCAGTTGAGTTTTTACCTTTGGTGTTAGCGTATTGTTGCATGGGTTGAATGGCATGTTTGGGCAATACTTCTTTCCAGCGACTTAACTGGTTTTGTGTCCAATCGCCATAAATGCGCCGCACGCTTGCATCACCAAATTTAGATATTTCTTCAAACAATTCATCAATAATATCAATGACTTTAAACGTATTATCCGCATCAATGAGTACCGCGAGCCTTAGATTGTTTTTATCTGTATTCAACGCAGTAACTCCTAAAAGTTAATCAATCCGATTTACTAAATCTGTCGCTTTACCAATATAGCTAGCTGGCGTCATTTCAAGCAATAATTGTTTGGCCTCTGCCGGAATCTTTAGGCCGCCAATAAACGTATGCAATGAAGTTTTATTGATACCACCTTTGCCGCGCGTAAGTTCTTTCAATTGCTCATACGGGTTTTCAATACCGTAGCGACGCATCACGGTTTGAATCGGTTCTGCTAACACTTCCCAGCTGTTATCTAAATCTTCCGCCAATTTTGCGGCGTTGATTTCTAATTTATTCAATCCGCGCAAGCAAGAATGGTAACCCAATAATGTGTAACCGAATGCCACGCCCATGTTTCTTAGCACGGTTGAATCGGTTAAATCACGTTGCCAGCGAGAAATCGGTAGTTTTTCAGCCATATGGCGTAATACAGCATTCGCTAAACCCAAGTTGCCTTCTGAGTTTTCAAAGTCAATCGGGTTGACTTTGTGCGGCATAGTAGAGGAGCCGATTTCGCCCGCTTTTACTTTTTGCTTGAAGTAGCCAACTGAAATGTAGCCCCAAATGTCGCGATTTAAGTCGATTAAAATCGTGTTAATGCGCGCTAAAGTGTCGTATAACTCGGCCATGTAGTCATGAGGTTCAATCTGAATGGTCATCGGGTTATAAGTTAACCCTAAATTTTGTACAAATTTTTGTGCAAAATTTTCCCAATCAAATGTCGGGTAGGCGGATAGATGTGCGTTAAAGTTGCCAACTGCACCGTTAATCTTGCCTAATATTTCGTTGTTAATTAATTGTTTTTGTTGACGTTGCAAACGATAAACCACGTTAGCTAATTCTTTGCCCATTGTGGTTGGTGAAGCCGTTTGGCCATGCGTGCGTGACAGCATGGGTTGGTTGGCAAGTTGATGTGATAGCTCACTTAAGCGCGCAATTAAGCTGGCTAAAAATGGCAACATAACAGCATCGCGCGCATTTTTTAGCATCAAGCCGTGCGATAAATTGTTAATATCTTCTGAGGTGCAAGCAAAGTGAATAAACTCACTGGCTTTTTTAATCTCTGGGTTAATATCAAATTTTTCTTTAAGCCAGTATTCAAGCGCTTTAACATCATGATTGGTACGCGCTTCAATGGCTTTTACCTGCGCAGCATCCGCCTCAGAAAAGTTGGTGATGGCTGCATCTAACTCTTGAATCGTATCTGCGCTAAAAGCAGCGATTTCAGTCAATTCTTTGGCGGCAGATAGCGCTTTAAGCCATTCTACTTCTACCCATGCGCGATGTTTAATCAGCGCAAATTCGCTAAAGTAAGGGCGTAAAGCATCTAGTTTGGATTGATAGCGACCATCAAGTGGAGATAGCGCATTGAGGGTGGTAAGCGACATAAAAAGCTTTCAAACAGCGGTTCAATAATCCGCTATTTTACCCTAAATTTGCCGTAGTTAAATTTAGGGTTCTGATAAGTCGCCCACTTTAGAGCCTATTTATACAACCAGCATATCTACAAAAGCATTGACTGGAGTTGCTTCTAATTTAGCTTGGTCTAAACAAAGCGCCAAAATATCGGCTTGTTTTTTTGTATCAAATCGGCGTGCTAAATTCACTTGAAATTTCTTCACTAACTCTGGAATGCCTTCACCACGGCGGCGGCGATGGCCGATTGGGTATTCCACTGCGATGTTGTCAGATTGCGTACCATCTTTAAAGAACACTTGAAGCGCGTTAGCGATTGAGCGTTTTTCTGGATCGTGATAATCCTTTGTGTATTCTGATTTTTCTACGCACACCATTTTGCTACGAATCGCATCGATTCGTAGGTCAGCTGCGGCTGCATCTTCATAATCCTGCGCGGTTAAGTTGCCTTTAAGCAAGCCAATTGCCGCCATATATTGAATGCAATGGTCACGGTCTGCTGGATTATCTAGCGGGCCAGTTTTATCAATAATGCGAATCGCTGATTCATGTGTGGTAATGACGATTTTATCAATTTGCGCGATTTGTTCTAAAGTTTGTAGTTCCTTGCCTACTTGCGCGTTCAACTGAATGGCGCATTCGACTGCTGTTTGTGCATGGAACTCAGCTGGGAACGAGATTTTGAATAACACTTGCTCCATCACATAAGAGCCGTAATCGCGTTGAAATTTAAAAGTGTTGCCTTTAAAAAGTACATCGTAAAAGCCCCAAGTTTTTGCAGTTAATGCACTTGGATAGCCCATTTCGCCCTGCATCGTCATCCATGCCAAACGCACAGCACGCGAAGTCGCATCGCCTGCGGCCCATGATTTGCGTGAGCCGGTGTTTGGGCTGTGCCTGTAAGTGCGCAAACTTTGACCATCTACAAATGCGTTAGAAACGGCGTTGATGATATCTTCTTTATTGCCGCCTAGTAATTTGGTTACTACCGCGGTTGAGGCGATTTTGACTAAAATTACATGGTCTAAACCGACGCGATTGAAGCTATTTTCAAGTGCTAGAACACCTTGAATTTCATGTGCTTTAATCATGGCAGTCAGCACATCTTTAACGGTTAACGGTGCTTTGCCCTCGCTGATATTTTTGCGTGAAATATAATCAGCCACGGCTAAAATTCCGCCTAAGTTATCAGAAGGATGTCCCCATTCAGCAGCCAGCCACGTATCATTAAAATCTAGCCAGCGAATCATCGCGCCGATATTGAATGCCGCCAAAATCGGGTCTAATTGATATGATGTGCCTGGTACTTTTGCGCCATTTGGTACCACTGTGCCAGCAATCACTGGGCCTAGTAATTTAGTGCAAGCTGGGTAATCTAATGCTTCAAAGCCGCAGCCTAGTGTATCCATTAAACAGTTGCGGGCTGTATCAAATGCTTCGCCAGATTTGATTTCAAAATCAGCGACATAGTTGGCAATATCAACAATTACTTGATCTGGCTTTGGTCTTACGTTAGAGATATGGGCAGACATTGTTACTTTCTAAATAAATTTGCTGAATTAACGATTTTCTAAAGTCACATATGGGCGGTTATCAGGCCCTATATATTCCGCATTTGGTCTAATAATCTTGTTATCGACGCGCTGTTCAATCACGTGCGCTACCCAGCCTGTAGTGCGGGAAATCACGAATATCGGTGTGAACATCCCAGTTGGAATTCCCATCATGTGATAGCTGGATGCGCTATACCAATCCAAATTCGGGAACATTTTTTTCTCGCGCCACATGACTTCCTCAATTCTGGAAGAAACATTAAACAACGTCATATTGCCGTTATCTTCACATAACTTGCGGCTAACTTCCTTGATTGATTCATTTCTTGGGTCGGCGATTGTGTAGACGGGATGCCCAAAACCAATGATGATTTCTTTGCGAGCCATGCGTGCCAAAATATCAGCTTCGGCTTCATCGGCATTTTTATAGCGCTCTATGATTTCCATGGCAGCTTCATTTGCGCCGCCATGTTTTGCACCACGTAATGCACCGATTGCACCTGTGATACATGAATACATATCAGATAGCGTGCCCGCAATCACGCGTGCAGCAAAAGTAGAGGCGTTAAACTCATGTTCTGCGTAAAGCACCAGAGAAGTATTCATGGCATCAATGTGCAATTGGCTGGGCGCTTTACCATGCAACACATGTAAGAAGTGCGCAGCGATGCTGTCGTCGTCGGTTTCTACATTGACACGTTTACCGTGATGACTAAAGTGATACCAATAGAGCAGAATCGAACCGAAGCATGAAATTAATTTATCACCTAAATCTTGCGCTGCTTTTGTATTGCGGTCTGCTGCTTCTGGTTCTAAAGTACCTAGCATAGAGCAAGCAGTGCGCATTACATCCATGGGGTGGGTATCTTTAGGGATTTGTTCCAACACGGTTTTCAGTTCCACCGGCAGGGTGCGCAGTAGTTTCAGTTTCGCATGATAAGCGCTAAGTTGGGCTTGATTAGGTAATTCACCGTGAATCAATAGGTAAGCGACTTCTTCAAACGTCGCCTGCTTAGCAAGTTCAATAATATCGTAACCGCGGTAATGTAGATCGTTACCAGTGTGACCTACGGTGCAGATTGAAGTTGTGCCCGCCGAGACTCCTGCAAGCGCAACGCCTTTTTTCTTTTTAGGTTCGGTTACTGTTTCCATGAATCAATCTCCCCAATTTTTACTTGTATCTTGTGTGGATTATTTTTCTTGTTTAAACAATGCGTCTAGCTTTTGTTCAAACGCGTGATAGCCTAAATGTTCATATAAATCAGCGCGTGTTTGCATTAAATTGACCACATTTGCCTGTGTGCCATCATTTTTAACCGCTTGATATACGTTGAGTGCCGCTTGATTCATGGCGCGGAAAGCGGAAAGTGGATATAAAACCATACTCACATCTGCGCTGCGTAGTTCATCCACGGTGAATAAAGGTGTGCTGCCAAACTCGGTAATATTGGCTAATACAGGCACATTGACTGCCGCCGCAAACTGTTTATACATACTTAATTCCGTAATCGCTTCTGGGAAAATCATGTCTGCGCCAGCTTCAACACATGCGCTGGCACGGTCGATGGTAGACTGTAAGCCCTCAACCGCCAATGCATCGGTGCGCGCCATTACAACAAAGTCATCGTATGGTTTTGCATCAACGGCGGCTTTTATACGGTCGACCATTTCATCTAAGCTGACAATGGCTTTATTTGGGCGATGGCCGCAACGTTTAGCTGAAACTTGATCTTCAATATGCACTGCCGCTGCACCTGCTTTTGCGATACTTTTTACACTGCGCGCAATATTAAAAGCGCCGCCCCAGCCGGTATCGATATCCACCAATAGTGGCGTATCCACAGCATCGGTAATGCGGCGTACATCAATTAACACATCTTCTAATGTTGAGATACCTAAATCTGGCAAACCCAATGAGCCAGCGGCTACACCACCGCCAGAAAGATAAAGTGCTTTAAATCCTGACTGAGTAGCAAGCATGGCGTGATATGCATTGATTGCGCCGATAATTTGAAGCGGTTTTTCAGCTTGTAGTGCAGCACGAAAGCGCGCGCCAGCAGATGTTGGATGGGTCATATTGATGGTCTAAATTAATGGTTTAATTAAAAGGGTTAACTAAAAAAAGCTTGATTCGACTCATCTGAAATAGTAACGCCAGTTAACTTGGCTTTTTGCAACACTTCCCAGAAATAGCGATAAGTCGCTCTGTCATGCAGTTCCCCCGCATATTGAATCGGCCCCCAATTGGCAGCTTGCGCAGTCAGCAGAATATTGGCGGCATCAGACACTTCATCAAAATTGGGTTTCATTGCATCTACAATCGCTTCAATTTGCGTTGGATAAATGCTCCACATGCGCATAAATCCAAACTCATTGCGGGCACGGCTGGCATCAGAATAGGTGGTTTCTACATTCTTTAAATCCAGTGTCACGTTATGTGCCGGGACGATTCCGTTTGCTAAAGCGGCTGAAACGACCTCTACTTTTGCGCGTGCTAATAAGCGATGTTCAAATTGACCAGGGCTGCGCATCGCGCTGGCTGGAATTGCACCATGATGCGCGCTGACAAAATCCATCAAGCCAAAATCCAGCACTTGTATCCAAGGTAGTTTGGCAATTTCATGCACTTGATTCAGCGCACCATGTGTTTCAATCAGAAGATGCACTGGAATCACACGTTCGATGCCATTAAAAGTAGCCGTTTTCTGAATGTAAGCAATCATTTCACTGGCTTGCGCTAAGCTGGTACATTTTGGAATAGTGATATAACTCAATAGTTTGCCTGCACCAGCAACTAGAGTATCAATATCTAATTTCCAGGCTGGGTGTGTGTAATCATGAATGCGCACACCCGCCATTTTGTGTTTATTGGCGTCAGAATTCAGCACACGCACAATCATTTCCGCATGTTCGCGTTCTTGTCCGCTAGCCGCGCCATCTTCACAATCGCAAGTAATGTCAAACAATGGGCCAATGCTATCTTGCAGCCCAAGTGCTTTCAAAATCAGCTTTTCGCTACCAGCAAAATGTTCGCAAGCGGGAATCAGCGGAAACGATTTTTCACCGCCGAATAAAGCTTCGTTTGGATGTACTGCCGCCATGTTAATGATTTCCTTTTTTGGGTATCGCTACCGTGTAATCTAAATCGAGCACCACATTTGAGTGGTAGCCTTTATCTGTTTGAATCTCTGTTAATTCAGTTGGTGACATATTTTTAATGCCAACCATGCGTAGTCTTAATGCGCCAAAATCACTATCGGTTAATTGCCATGTATCCAATACTTCGGTCGCACAATAAATAGTATCGCCCGCAAAAGTGGGGTTGGTATGTGTGCCAGCATTAATTGCTAACACCGATATTGCGTTTTCAAGCCCATCAAAACTTAAAGAGCGACACATTGAAATAGCTACGCCGCCATATACCAAGCGTTTGCCGTAATTTGAATTTTTCATCATGAAATCATCAAAGTGCAAACGCGCATTGTTTTGATAAAGGTGTGTTGCAAGCGAGTGGTCGCTATCATTTATCGTCAAGCCAGCCGCGTGATTAATGCGTTCGCCAACTTGATAGTCTTCCCAATAGTATTTGCCTCCGGTAATTTTTTTATCCCAATTGTTGGCTGAAACTCGACTGGGTAAACTTAAGTTTTCAGGCGCTACAAAAGCTGGCAATTCTGGAATTTTCGTTTCTGGTGCAGGTAAATCAAGATTATTTTTATGCACCATCACCCAACGCACCCAGCTTAAAACAGGGTGGTTATGTTGATTGTGTGCGGTAGAACGCACCCAAACTACGCCGCTTTTCCCATTAGAATTTTGTTTTAAGCCGATGACTTGGCTAGCTGTTGAAAGCGTATCGCCGACAAAAATCGGTTGGATAAAGCGTACATCGGCATAGCCTAAATTGGCTACCGCATTCACGGAAATATCAGGCACTGTTTTACCAAAGGCAATATGGAAAGCGAGCAAGTCGTCAACTGGAGTCGTTCTGTAGCCCAAGCTTTGAGCAAAAGGCTCGCTGCAAAACAATGGGTTGCGCGAACCATAAAGTGCAATATATATTGAGCAATCACCTGCTGTAATCGTGCGTGGTGTGGCGTGTTGAATTACTTCATTCAACATGAAGTCTTCAAAAAATCGGCCGTTATTTGTTTTAGTAGATTGCATGCTCATCACTTTTTAAATAAATTCTTCTTCTAATTCGGCAATCATGTCGTGCAGTTTTAACAGTCTTTGCGCGGCTTTAACATGGTGATGCTCAACCAGCTTGTCATCGACCACCACAGTTCCACGGCCTGCATCATTCGCTTCTTTTAATGCATGAATGATAGTGCGCGCATTTTTAATTTCGCTTGATTTTGGTGTGTAGGCATCATTGCTATACGCAATTTGCGCAGGGTGTACCAGTGATTTTCCATCAAATCCCATGTCGCGACCTAAACGGCAGGCATATTCAAATGAATGCATGTTTTTAAAGTCACTGGAAATGCCATCAACCACACAACGGCCATAGGCGCGTGCGGCTAAAATCACCAGCGAAAGTGAAGTTAATATCGCACTGCGCTCATGCGTGACACGTGCATGCAATTGCGAAATCAAATCGGATGTTGCCATGACAATACAGGCGATGCGATCGCTCGCTGCCGCGATTTCTTTGGCGTTTAACACTGCGATTGGGCTTTCTATCATCACCATAATCGGCATATGGCTGCCACCAGCTTCGTCTAACCATTTTAAAGCGGTGTGTACATCGTCAGCAGACTCTATATTTGGGAAAAGAATGGCGTCTGCGCCAATATTAGCAACCGCTTTGATGTCATCATGACCCCAAATTGAATCTAGATTATTCACGCGCACTACTACTTCGCGAGAGCCATAGCCGCCCTGTTTTACGGCGGCTACTACATTGTCGCGCGATTCAATTTTACAGGCGATTAATATAGGGTCGCCCAAGTCAAGAATGACGGAATCAGCAGCTAATGTGCGTGCGCGATCTAAATAATGCAGGTTGCAACCTGGCACATAAAGCATTGAACGGCGAGGGCGGAAGCCTAACTCCATACATCTTGTCCCATTATTAGGTAGCTCCATATATTTATATAAACTCCAACATGCATTTTTAAATGCGCTTCTAACTACAGAATTGAATCAATCGCAGTAATTAAATTGATTATATAGAGTGCTTAGTTTTAATGTCAACCAATATCTTATGTCTTATATAAGATATAAAACACTAGACTATTTTAAGTTGACATGTTTTAATGGGATTAACTTAATTGCTGTGAGCTTAATGATGATGGAAAAAGCCTACAATTCACCCAGTTATAGACCTTTGTATGACCAGATTAAAGTGTTGCTGACGCAAAGCTTAATCGGCGGAGAGTGGCGTCCGGGCGAGATGATTCCGAGTGAGGTCGATTTAGCTTTACGCTATAAGGTGTCTCAAGGTACGGTACGTAAAGCGATTGACGGCTTGGCGGGCGAAAATATTTTAATCCGCCGTCAGGGCAAGGGCACTTTTGTGGCGACGCATAACGAAGCCGGCATTAAATTGCGTTTTTTGCGATTAACCGCAGCAAACGGACAAAAAGAGCCATTGCAGAGCGAATTGTTGAGCTGCATCAAAACCAAAGTAGATAATCACATGGCGAGTATTTTGGAAATTAAAGCGGGAGCCTCTTTAATCGAAATAAAGCGTTTACTCACTTTTTCTGGCAGGCCATTAATTTATGATCATATCGCCATACCAGCGGCAGCATTTAAGGGGCTTAATGGCGCGCGCGTAGAGGAAAATCAAGGCTCAATGTACAGCATGTATGAGACTGAATACGGCATTCGGATGATACGTGCAGAGGAGCGGTTAACCGCTGTGGCGGCGAATAAAGATGTTGCAGAAGCCTTGAATCTACAGTTGGGTTCGCCTTTATTAAGTATTGAGCGAGTTTCTTATACATATGGCGATAAACCGATGGAGTGGCGACTTGGCCTTTGTCTCACTGATGATCATCACTATATGAGCGAGTTAGAATAAATGGATGACCTAAAAAAACGCGCTCTCGATTATCACCAATTTCCAAAACCGGGAAAATTGAGTGTTGACTCATCCAAGTCTTGTGCCACGCAGGATGATTTATCACTTGCTTATACACCGGGTGTGGCAGAGCCGGTGCGTGAAATTCATGCTGACCCAGCAAATGCCTATAAATATACCAATAAAGGTAATTTGATTGCGGTAATTACTGATGGCACGGCAGTTTTAGGTTTGGGAAATATGGGTGCATTAGCCAGCAAGCCTGTGATGGAAGGCAAAGCCGTATTATTTAAGCGTTTTGCGGGTATCGATGTGTTCGATATTGAAATCAATGCCGCCACGCCTGATGAGTTTATTCAAACCGTGGTCAATATTTCGCCGACTTTTGGCGGGATTAATTTAGAAGATATTGCCGCGCCACACTGTTTTTATATTGAAAATGAGCTTAAACGGCGTTTAGATATTCCTGTTTTTCATGATGATCAACATGGTACAGCGGTGATTGTAGCAGCGGCTTTATTGAATGCATTAGAACTACAAGGCAAAATTTTACCTACTGCAAAAATCGTATTTTTGGGTGCTGGCGCAGCTGGTTGCTCCTGCGCAAAATTACTCAAACTAATGGGCGCGACCAATATTACGATGGTGGATAGAAGCGGCGTGCTGGATACGAACCGTACAGACTTGCATGATAATAATCGCGATTTAGCCATTGCACCTACAAATGCCACAACTTTGACGGATGTAATGCCGGAAAGCGATGTGTTTATTGGCGTTTCGGCCAAAAATGCATTAGATGCCAAGTTGATTAAAGGTATGGCAAAAAATCCGATTATTTTTGCTTTAGCTAACCCTGACCCTGAAATCTTACCAAGTATCGCGCATGCCGTTCGCGATGATATTTTAATGGCGACTGGACGTAGCGATTTTCCGAATCAAGTGAATAATGCGCTGTGTTTTCCCTATTTGTTTCGCGGTGCCTTGGATGCAAAAGCCACCAAAATTACCGAAAACATGAAAATTGCCGCTGCCAAAGCATTAAGTGAATTGGCACGTGAGCCAGTTCCAGCCGAAGTTTTAAAAGCATATAACTTAACTGAGCTGAAATTTGGCAAAGAATACATTATCCCTAAACCCTTTGATGCGCGACTGTTAGCGCGGGTTTCGAGTGCGGTTGCAAAAGCGGCTCGAGAATAACTCGTCCTAAGCCATGCAAAATACAACCCCTAATCATCGGCTGAGTGATAAAAAAAAGCTTAGGCCAAAAAACCTAAATTTATTCACCATTCGTTTGCCGATTAATGCCGTGGTTTCAATTTTACATCGGGCAGCTGGGGTCGGTTTGTTTTTAGCTTTACCACTGATTTTATTGGCTTTTCAAGCTTCTGTAGATTCACCACGCAGTTATTTTTTGTTAACGCAGATGCTAAGTACTTGGTATTTAAAGTTGTTTTTAATTGGGCTTTCGTGGGCATTTTTTCATCACTTTTTTGCTGGTATCCGCCATTTATTGCAAGACATTCATTGGATGACTAGTTTGCAAAAAGCGCGTTTTTCCAGCCGCGTGGTGTTGTGGTTGGTGGGTATTACCGTGATTATTTTTTCATGGTTTATTTGGTCATAAAAGCATGTTAATTCAATTGCTTACCAATAAATATCCTGGCATGCGTTTGTGGTTGTCACAACGTTTAACCGCAGTGGTGATGGCAATTTATATTGTGTTATTGCTGATTGCAGTGCTGATAATTCAGCCCGTGGACTATGTAGCTTGGTATGCATTTGTATCGCCGATTTGGTTTAGGTTAGCAACATTATTGTTTTTTATGTGTTTGTTTATGCATGCTTGGTTAGGCGTGGCGGATGTATTAAAGGATTACGTTTTTAATAAACCATTGCGCGCTTACTTGCAAATGGTAGTAGATGTTGCGTTGATGTTGTACCTATTTTGGATAATTTACATTTTGTGGAATGTGTAAAGAATGGCAATAGACTCAAATAATATCGGAAAACATCAATTTGATGCAGTCATTGTTGGCGGCGGTGGCGCTGGTTTGCGTGCCGCTTTGCAGTTGGCTGAATCTGGCGTTAAGGTTGCTGTGCTGTCTAAAGTGTTTCCAACCCGTTCGCACACTGTAGCGGCGCAAGGTGGTATTGCGGCCGCTTTGGGCAATGTGGCAGAAGACAAATGGCTGTGGCATATGTATGACACCATCAAGGGTTCAGATTATTTGGGTGACCAAGATGCCATTGAATTTATGTGCAAAAACGCAGCAAAAGCTATTATTGAGCTGGAACATTTTGGTATGCCGTTTGATCGCTTGGAATCTGGGAAAATCTACCAACGCCCTTTTGGCGGCATGACGCAAAATTTTGGGGAAAGTCCAATCTCCAGAACCTGCGCAGTGGCGGACCGCACCGGTCACGCCATGTTGCATACTTTGTATCAGCGCAATATCCGCGCTAATACCCAATTTTTTGTGGAATGGTTTGCGCTGGATTTAATTCGCGATAGCGAAGGTGATGTGCTGGGTGTGATTGCGTTGGAAATAGAAACTGGGCAGATTCATATCATGCAAGCCAAAACTACATTGCTGGCGACAGGCGGCGCAGGGCGTATATTTCAAGCTAGCACCAATGCGTTTATCAATACCGGTGATGGTTTAGGCATGGCGGCACGTGCAGGCTTACCTCTGCAAGATATGGAATTCTGGCAATTTCATCCCACTGGCGTCTTGCATGCGGGCGTGTTGATAACCGAAGGAGTACGTGGCGAGGGCGGTTATCTGGTCAATTCTGAGGGCGAGCGCTTTATGGAACGTTACGCGCCGCATGCCAAAGATTTAGCCAGTCGCGATGTGATTTCACGCGCGATTTCGACTGAGATTAAACAAGGCCGCGGTGTTGGCAAAAATAAAGATGCGGTGTATCTAAAGCTGGATCATTTGGGCGAAGAACGTATCAATAAAAGCCTGCCTGGCATTCGCGAAATCGCCAAAACATTCGCCAATGTCGACCCTATCAAAGATCCGATTCCAATTGTGCCGACTTGTCATTACATGATGGGTGGTATCCCCACCAATTTAGATGGCCAAGTGGTTTTAGAAGGTGAAAAAGTCGTTAATGGACTTTATGCCGTTGGTGAATGTGCATGTGTTTCCGTGCATGGCGCGAATCGTTTAGGCTCTAACTCTTTGTTAGATTTAGTCGTATTCGGTAAAGCCGCGGGTGACCATATGGCCGCCGCTATCAAAACCAATAATACACATAAAGCATTGCCTGCAGATGCAGCAGATAAGACTTTGGCGCGGCTTAATCGCCTAGAAAATACACAAGGCGAAAATGTGACTGAAGTGGGCGATGCTATGCGAAAAACCATGCAAGCCCATTGCGGCGTATTCCGCTTTCCCGATTTATTGGCTCAAGGCGTGCGTGAGATTGATGCAGTCGAAAAACGCATTCCAAACATTATTATTAATGATAAAAGCCAAGTGTTTAATACGGCAAGAGTTGAGGCGCTAGAGCTGGATAACTTAATTGAAGTCGCTGTAGCGACCATGCATGCGGCGAATAATCGCACTGAAAGTCGTGGCGCGCACGCGCGTGAAGATTTTGCCGCGCGCGATGATGAAAATTGGCTGCAACACTCACTATTTTATAAGAAAAATAAACAGTTAACTTACAAACCAGTGCGCTTAAAACCACAAACAGTGGAATCTTTTGAGCCAAAAGCACGCGTGTATTAAGGTTGATGACTCATGGCTAAACAGATGAAATTTTCGGTGTATCGCTACAATCCCGATGAGGATAAAAAGCCTTATATGCAGGATTACGATATTGCATTGGAGGATGAAGACCAAATGTTGCTGGATGCGTTGATGCGCATTAAACAGCATGACGATTCTTTGAGTTTACGTAAATCGTGCCGCGAAGGCGTTTGTGGCAGTGACAGCATGAATATCAATGGCAAAAATGGCCTTGCCTGTATTACCAAGTTAAGTGATTTAGAACAGCCGGTTGTACTGCGCCCTATGCCGGGATTGCCTGTGATACGTGATTTAGTCGTCGACATGACGCAATTTTTTGAGCATTACAACTCGGTTAAACCTTATCTGATTAATGATGACCCCTTGCCTGAAACTGAGCGTTTGCAATCACCGGCCGATCGCGCCAAGTTAGATGGCATGTATGAATGTATTTTGTGTGGTGCGTGCACTACTTCATGCCCTAGTTTTTGGTGGAACCCGGATAAATTTGTCGGCCCAGCAGGCTTGATGCAAGCCAACCGTTTTATTATGGATTCACGTGACCAAGCAACAGAAGAGCGCTTGGAAAATTTGGAAGATCCCTATCGTCTATATCGCTGCCATAACATCATGAATTGCGTGGAAGTTTGCCCTAAAAAATTGAATCCAAATGCGGCGATTGCAAATATTAAGGATTTGAAAATTGAACGCGCAAAAGAGGGCACAGACAGCAAGCCCGCTAAAAAAATATTTGGTATTACGTTAGGCTGATTGAGTAAAGGTGAGGTCACAATGATAAACGCCGAAAATATGAAAGATGCAGAGTTACGCCGCTTGGCATGGCGTTGCCGACGTGGCATGTTGGAGCTGGATATCGTATTACAGCGTTTTATTGCGCAGCATTTTGATGGTTTGACATTGGCGCAATTAAAGGCGTTTGATGATTTGCTTGAGCTACCTGATAACGATTTTTGGGCTTTGGTCTCCAGCGATAAAATTAAGCCAAAAAATGCAGATACAGTAAATGTTGTGAGTAAAATCAGAGCATTAAAACAAAGTTAGTATAAAAAATGCATGAACTGCAGATAGCATAAAGGAAAGGTAGGCAATGACTGAAACAACACAAACATGTAACCCGTTGGGCGATTACTGGCCTGGCATTCAGTTGTATTACCCGCCAGTGAAATACGCGCCTAGCTTGGGTATTTATGAAGACATGGATCAGGCCGCTGCGCGCATGAAAAAGCATGCACACAACACCATTGCGCATACCTTGGTTTTTGACTTGGAAGATGGCTGTCGTCAAAAAGAAATGAGCCGTGATTTGCTACGGCATGAGTTGCCCGCTTTGCGAAAAGTGAATGAGCGCGTCACGATTGCGATTCGCTGCAACTCATTTCGCACCGACGAATATGAGCAGGATATGCAGTTGGTGCGCGATATGGGTGACTATATTGATGTTGTCATGCTGGCTAAAGCGGGTGAAGTTTATGGTGCGGCAGAAGTGCGTGATTTATCCAGTTTACTATTGAATGTGAATCCACATATGACGATTCAACCGATTATTGAGCACCCAAAATCGCTCAAAATCGCGCCAGAATTAATGCAGTACAACACAGTTAAACATGTGGTGTTTGGTATCCATGATTTCTCAAAAGCCATGGGTATACACATTACGCCAGAGGGCTGGATTGAAGAGTTGCAGTTTTACATGAATCAATTGATGTTTGAGGCGCGGATTGCAGGTAAGGGCGTGATTGGCGGAGTTGAAACGCTGATTGGCCAGAACATCATGCCAGAAAAATTCTTAGAGCCGCACGATGTGCGCCGCTGGCTGGATTTACATGGCGATAATGAATCGCGCATTGTGTATAAACATGCTTGCCAAGAAGCAGCAATGGGGCTTACAGGCAAGCAGGTGATTCATCCTGGCCATATTCATCTGTGCAAAACCGCCTACACGCCTTCACCAACCGAAATCACGCAAAAAGTGGCGATTCTAAAAGCAGCGATTGAAGCAGATGCCTTGCATGGTGGCGCAATTAAGTTTGAAGGCGAAATGCTGGATCCGCCCATGTTTGGTAAGGCCTTGCAAACACTGTTGCGCGCGCATGCGCTACGCGCATTAAAAACATCGGATAAAGACTTTGCCGTGCACGTATTGGAACAGTTGCCTGCACAGGTAGTACGCCAAAACTGGCCGTATGGCGTGTTGCTGTAGTTATATAGCTGTAATTTTTAAGCACTAATTTAGCGTTAAGTATTTCATCACTCACATTTTTTAAGGTTATTAAGATGGCGTTTGAACAGTTTCCAGAATGGCAATGGCAAATCCCCTGCCATTTTAATATCGGCGTAGCTTGTACCGATAAACATTTAGGCACGCCGCAAGCCGATAACATCGCCATGATTGTGGAAGATGACCTGCTGGGAACGGCGTCCATTACTTTTACGGAACTGGCGCGTAAAACCGACCAATTTGCCCAGTTGCTGAGAAGCATGAATGTAAAAGCCGGTGATCGTGTGTTGATTCGTTTACCCAATAGTCTGGAATACCCGATTGCATTTTTAGGCGCCATGAAAATGGGGGCGATTTCAGTACCCACTTCCACTTTGTTAACAGCGGAAGAAGTCGCTTATTTAGCAAAAGATTCAGGTGCGGCAGTGCTGGTGACAGATGCGCAAGCTTGGCGGGCAATGGAATCCCAATTAGTTGCCGATTTAAAAAGCATGCCCAATCTTAAGCATGTATTGCTTTCACAAACTGCTGAACATCATCCGCACGCGCAATTAAATGTACTCAGTTTAGAGAGTGGTTTAAATGCGGTACAGGATTGTGAAATCGCCTACCAAACCAAAGCAGACGATGCAGCTTATTTAGTCTATACCTCTGGCACTACCGGTTATCCAAAAGGCGTATTGCATGCGCATCGCGCACTACTTGGCCGCCAGCCAGCTGCGCAATATTGGTTTAATTATGCGCAAGATTCTGATGGTAATCATTTAAATGACCGCATCATGCATTCGGGTAAGTTTAATTGGACCTATGTGTTGGGTTCTGGATTAATGGATCCGCTATATTTAGGCAAAACAGTCATCGTGCATGAAGGCAAAAACGATGCGTTAGTGTGGTTGAATCTGATTCAAAAACATCAAGCCACGATTTTTATTGGTGTGCCAACAATATATAGGCAGATTCTGCAAAAAACCACGGCTACCAAAGATGATTTGCCCAGTTTGCGTCATTACATGAGTGCAGGTGAGCATCTGTCTGATGAAGTGCTCAGTCAATGGCATGTAAGGTTTGGCCTGGATATTTATGAAGCTGTCGGTATGAGCGAGTTTTCTTATTACTTAAGCCAAAGTAAATTTAGACCGATTCGACCTGGTTCAGCTGGGTTTCCGCAGCCAGGTCACAATATCAAGTTGTTGAACCCAGAAACATTAGAAGAAGTGCTAATGGGTGAAGAAGGCATGATTTGCGTGCCATTAGATGATCCAGGTGTATTTTTAAACTATTGGAATTTAGCCGAAGAAACCGTAAAATATAAGCATGATGGCTACTTTTTCACAGGAGATTATGCAAAATACGATGCGGATGGCTACATTTGGTTTTTAGGTCGCAAAGATGACATCATCAAAAGTTTCGGTTACAGGGTTTCACCTTACGAAATAGAGCGCGTTTACAAAGGCCACCCCGATGTGGCGGACTGCGCAGCCGTAGGTGAGGAAATTGAAAAAGATAAATTGCTTGTAGTGATTTATGTGATTTTAAAACCTGATGCACTTACCAGCCCAGATGAGTTGGTGGCTTTTGGTAAGCAACATCTGGCTGTTTATAAAACACCTAAAACGGTATATTTGGCTAAAGACTTCCCGCGCACCAAAAATGGTAAAATTCTACGTAAAGATATTAGCCCTAAAATAGCAACAGCAAAGTCATTGAGATAAGTTTTTGATTATGCCTAAAAGTGTAATATTTATTCTTCCTAAAGATACCAAGCGAACTCTTGGTGAGATTGGTTGGTTCTTTCACTCAAGCGGAATAATTTCTGATTTGGTGTCAATTAAAGTAATAAGTTTTCTTAACGTAAAGTTAGAAGAAGAATATCTTGGTATCGAAAAATATCAAAACGAATATACACAAGCCAATGTTGTATACACCAACAACAAAATTAAAGAAATTTACATTCGAACAAGTTTACAAAAAGATTTATTTTTTAATCAACTTTCGGATTTGCTAGGGGTTGATGAAGTTGATATTTTTGTGCCAAATTAAACTTGTCATCTAGATATAAATAAATATGACCATTATTAAACAAGCCGATTTTATTCAAAGCATCGCAGATGCTTTGCAATATATTTCGTACTACCATCCGACTGATTATATTCAGGCTTTGGGTGAAGCTTACAAGTTGGAGGAGTCGCCTGCGGCTAAAGATGCGATTGCGCAGATACTCACCAATTCCAGAATGTGTGCAGAAGGCAAGCGACCTATTTGTCAGGATACTGGCATCGTTGTTGCTTTTGTTAAAGTCGGTATGCAAGTGCGCTTTGAAGGTCAAGATGGGTTTGAGAGCCTAACTTTAGAACAAATGGTGAATGAAGGCGTACACCGCGCATATTTGCTACCAGAAAATAAACTACGCGCTTCTATAGTGACAGACCCAGCTGGAAAGCGCGTGAATACTAAAGATAACACGCCTGCCGTAGTGCATGTTTCATTGGTGGCGGGCGATAAAGTTGAAGTAAGTATCGCCGCAAAAGGTGGTGGTTCAGAGAATAAAGCGAAGCTTGCTATGTTGAATCCGAATGATTCAATTGTGGATTGGATATTAGAAGTTGTGCCCCAAATGGGTGCTGGCTGGTGTCCACCAGGCATGTTGGGCATTGGCATTGGTGGCAGTGCTGAAAAAGCGGTGTTGTTAGCAAAAGAATCGTTAATGTCGCCAATTGATATGCATGAGCTGAAATTGCGTGCTTTAAATTTAAAAGATAAACAAAGCCTTAGCAGGATTGAAGAGTTGCGATTAGAGATTTTTGAGAAAGTGAATAATCTGGGCATTGGCGCGCAGGGTTTAGGCGGTTTAGCGACTGTATTGGATGTGAAAATTCTGGATTACCCAACGCACGCAGCCAGTTTGCCTGTGGCGATTATTCCAAACTGCGCAGCTACGCGACATATGCATTTTGTGTTGGATGGTAGCGGTGCGGCAGAGTTGACGCCGCCCGATTTGAGTAGTTACCCAGACGTACATTGGGCGCCAAGCGCGCAAGCAAAAAGAGTGAATGTTGATACCTTAACTAAAGCGGATATTGCCGATTGGCAAGCTGGTGAGACTTTGTTGTTAACAGGAAAAATCCTGACAGGCCGTGATGCGGCGCATAAGCGTATTGCAACTATGTTGGCAAAAAATGAAACATTGCCAGTGGATTTTACCAATCGTTTCATTTATTACGTTGGCCCGGTAGATGCAGTGGGTGATGAGGCAGTTGGGCCAGCAGGCCCAACTACGGCTACGCGCATGGATGATTACACCGAATTAATGTTGGGAAAACTCAATTTATTAGGATCTATCGGCAAAGCAGAGCGCGGCGATGAAGCGCTAGGTGTGATTAAGAAATATAAGTCTGTGTATTTAATGGCAGTTGGTGGCGCAGCTTTTTTAGTGAGTAAAGCGATTAAGAAGTCGCGTGTGGTTGCTTTTGCCGATTTAGGCATGGAAGCGATTTATGAGTTTGATGTGGTGGATATGCCTGTAACCGTTGCCGTGAGCGCGACTGGCGAATCAGTACACAAAATAGGCCCAGCAATTTGGCAGGATAAAATTGCTAAACATAAAGTAATTGAGATAACAGCTTTGCCTTAAAAGGCGCATGAATCAAATATGTTTACTCATAGAGTAAACGTAGACGCAAAAAGATAAAAACGTGTGTCATAAGTCACAGATCACAATGCACTTTTGCACTAACCTTTTTCATTATTAAGGGTCATAATAATGAGGATGTTAAGGATGAGTGAGCATAAGATGACGATAACTAAAATGTGGGTTAGATTGTTGCAAACCATTACAGTTGTTTGCTTGTTGTTTGTTGCCACTGCTGCTAGTGCGGTTGAACTGGCGATGAGTGCAGGCTCTGCCAGTACAGATACAGTACCCCTTAGTGTATTAGATTATTTAACCGACAAAGACGGAAAATACATTGGACCAACTGTTGAAGACAATATATTGGCGATGGACAGCGATAAAAATGGCTTTGCCGATGTATTTGAAGTGCGGGCTTTTTTAACTTCAATACACGGTAAAGATTACCAAAAAGATTTATTAGACAAATGGGAAGCCTCTGCCAGCGGCAAAAGTTGTACCACCCCGTTTGCTAAAGAGTTGTACACAGATAAAACTTACTAGCTTAAATTTTAGCGTTTTACACTAACATTTTACAAGTGTGAAACGACTGTAGATTTTGGCTGGTTTATAATACGATTATTGACTAAAACGAGCCTTAAATCCCTATGTTAAAAGCCTATCAAACGCATGCGCAAGAACGTGCTGCCATTCAACTCCCACCATTGCCATTATCTGCAGAGCAAGTAGCTGCGCTAGTTGAGTTACTTAAAAATCCTGCTAAAGCTGATGAAGCTCTATTGTTAGAGTTGCTTGAAAATCAAACACCAGCCGGCGTAGATACTGCAGCTTATGTAAAAGCGGCATTTTTAGCCGACATTGCCAAAGGTACCGCAACATCACCCTTAATTACGCCAGAGAAAGCCGTGCAGTTACTTGGGACAATGCTGGGCGGTTATAACGTGCAAGCGTTGGTTGAGCTTCTTTCTACGCCAATGGCAGCCCACGCAGTAACGGCCTTAAGCAATACTATTTTAATGTTTGATGCATTTCATGATGTGGATGTATTAATGAAAGCTGGCAATGTGCATGCCAAAAAGCTGATGGAATCTTGGGCAAATGCTGAATGGTTTACCAGCAAACCAGCATTGGCAAATCAACTAAAAATGGTGGTGTTTAAAGTAGATGGCGAAACCAATACCGATGATTTAAGCCCCGCGCAAGATGCTTGGAGCCGCCCTGATATTCCTTTGCATGCCAAAGCGATGTTAGTGAATAAAATGCCCGATGGCTTAAAAAAGATTGAAAGCTTAAAGCAAAAAGGCTTGTCGTTGGCGTATGTGGGTGATGTGGTTGGTACAGGTTCTTCACGTAAATCAGCCATTAACTCCGTGCAATGGTTTATGGGTAACGATATCCCAAATATCCCGAACAAGCGTACAGGCGGTGTGATTCTAGGTGCAAAAATCGCCCCAATTTTCTTTAATACTGCAGAAGATTCTGGTGCTTTGCCGATTCAATGCGATGTGTCAAAAATGCAAACTGGCGATGAAATCACTATTTTTCCGTATGAAGGAAAAGTGCTGAATGAAACAGGTGAGGTGATTTCTACATTTGAACTGAATCCAGTCACAATTCCAGATGAAGTGCGTGCGGGTGGTCGTATTCCATTGATTATTGGACGTGGTTTAACGGCCAATGCGCGTAAAGCGCTAAATCTGCCAGAAACGGAAATTTTCATTAAAGCTACACCAGCGGTAGTTTCAACCAAAGGCTACACATTGGCGCAAAAAATGGTGGGCCGCGCCTGTGGCTTGCCAGAAGGTGTTGGCGTACGTCCAAATACTTATTGCGAACCGAAAGCAACAACGGTTGGTTCACAAGATACGACTGGCGGTATGACGCGTGATGAGTTAAAAGAGTTGGCTTGTTTAGGTTTTAGCAGCGATTTAGTGATGCAAAGTTTTTGTCATACGGCAGCTTATCCAAAACCAGTGGATATTAAGCTACAACATAGCTTGCCAGAATTTATGAGTAGCCGCGGTGGTGTTTCCTTGCGTCCCGGTGATGGCGTGATTCACTCATGGTTAAATCGTTTGATTTTGCCTGATACTGTTGGTACGGGCGGCGATTCACATACACGTTTTCCAATTGGCATCTCATTCCCCGCAGGTTCTGGCTTGGTTGCATTTGCTGCCGCCACAGGCGCCATGCCGCTGGATATGCCAGAATCAGTATTGGTGCGTTTTAAAGGTGAAATGCAACCTGGTATTACCTTGCGTGATTTGGTGAATGCAATTCCTTACGCGGCGATTCAAGAAGGCACATTAACGGTTGGAAAAACCAATAAACAGAACGTATTTAATGGACGTATTTTAGAGATTGAAGGTCTGCCTGATTTAAAAGTAGAGCAAGCATTTGAATTCGCAGATGCCTCTGCAGAGCGCTCTGCCAACGGTTGTACGGTTTTACTATCTGAAGCACCAGTGATTGAGTTTTTAAAATCCAACATTGTTTTGATGCAAAACATGATCGAAAACGGCTACGAAGATGCACGCACCTTGCAACGCCGCATTGAGAATATGCAAGCATGGCTAGCCAAGCCTGAATTGTTGAAACCTGATGCTGATGCGGAATATGCGCACATTATCGAGATTGATTTAGCAACCATTACTGAGCCGTTAGTGGCTTGCCCGAATGATCCAGATGATATTAAGCCGATGTCAGCGGTAGTCGGCGATAAAATCGATGAAGTATTTATTGGCAGCTGCATGACCAATATCGGCCATTATCGCGCCGCGGCAAAAGTGCTGGAAGGCACAGGCAACATTCCAACGCGTTTATGGATTGCGCCACCGACGCGTATGGATGAAGCGCAATTGCGTGACGAAGGCGTGTATTCCGTGTTTGGAATTGCTGGCGCGCGTACTGAAATACCCGGTTGCAGTCTGTGCATGGGCAACCAAGCCCGCGTGGCGGATAAAGCAACGGTGTTTTCAACCTCTACGCGTAACTTTGATAATCGTATGGGTCGTGATGCCCGTGTCTATTTGGGTTCGGCGGAGTTGGCGGCTGTGTGTGCCAAATTAGGCCGTATGCCAAGCCATGCTGAATATATGGAAACCATTGGTAGCAAGTTGCAAAATACGGCTGAAATTTATAAGTATTTAAATTTTGACCAAATGACAGAATACAAAGCCGCATTAGATACTTTAAGTAGCGGTAAAAAAGTGATTCCGATTGCTGAAGTTGCAGTTTAAGTCATTATTTAATAAGTTGCTGCTCTCTTGTTAGAATGTGTCAAACACGCATCAAAAGCCGTTGGCAGTTATCTGCCAGCGGTTTTCTTTTTTGCGGGGTTTATTTGGGATGCACTGACCATCGGCCACAATGTGGCGGTTACTGACTTAATCATTTTTGCTGGCTATTTATTGACTGCTGGTTTCATTCTGTTTTTCATTAGCCGCCCCAGCTTTATTCTGGCGGATGAAGCTAAGCTTTCAACGCGTTTATATGCAATCGTCACTTCGCGCGCACCATATTTTTTGCTGCAATTTTTATTTGGCAGTTTATTAAGTGCGCTGTTTATTTTATATTTTAAAAGCTCTAGTCATTGGCTGGCTTGGCTAATGTCTTTGCTGCTGGCTAGTTTATTGGTCGCCAATGAGTTTTTGGAAAATCAATACAGGCGTTTTACCATTAGTTGGGCATTGTTTGGTTTATGTGCCATGCTGTTGTTTAACTTTGCATTGCCATTTTTACTCGGCAGCGTACTCAGTATTTGGTTTTATTTAAGCACCTTATTAGGGGCAATTCTTGCCTACTGGCTGTATGCAAAAACACCCAATCACTTAGGTAGTATTTGGCCAGTTTCGGTGATTGCAGGTTTGTTAATGCTAGCTTATGCGGTCGATATGATTCCGCCAGTACCGCTAGTAAAACGCGATATTGCCATGGCTTATGCAATAGAAAAAGTGGGTGGAAACTATCAGTTAAGTCAGCAAGAATCTCCTTGGTGGAAGTTTTGGCGTAAAACCAGCGATGATTTACAAGTGACAAGTGGGCAAAGAATATATTGTTTTTCAACAATCTTTGCACCAGCAGGGTTAAAAACTAAGCTATTTCACGATTGGCAACGACATACAAAACAAGGCTGGGTTTTACAATCGCGTGCGAGTTTTACCGTGAGTGGCGGCCGTTATAATGGTTTTAGAGGATATACGTATAAAAGCAATCCAGCGGCGGGTGATTGGCGTGTGATTATTAAAACCGAGAATGAAAAAACCATTGCGGTGCATAATTTTTCAGTGAGTTTGAACGCGGAAAACGCAGCCACAATTCAGCGGGTATATTAAATAATTGCGGCTGAATTCAATCAGCCGCAATTTATTTATTCGGTATTTTTAATGCTGAATATCGTTATGTGACATTAATTTATCGATATAAGCGATTGCAACTGCTGAGAGTACAAAAGTCATGTGAATAATTGTTTGCCAAATCAATACTTTATCGGATAAGTTTTCTGCATTGATAAACGTTTTAAGCAAGTGAATGGATGAAATGCCAATAATCGCTGTAGCCAACTTTACTTTCAGCAAATTAGCATTTACATGTGAAAGCCAGTCTGGTTCATCCGGATGGCCTGCCAGATTTAAACGCGATACAAACGTTTCGTAACCGCCCACAATCACCATAATCAGCAAGTTTGAAATCATCACCACGTCAATTAAACCCAATACAATCAACATGATGTCGGCTTCTGCAAGGTGAGGGGATTTTTGTACTAAATGTACTAACTCAACACCAAAGAAAAACACATAAACGGCTTGCGCGATAATTAAGCCCAAATAAAGCGGCAATTGTAACCAGCGGCTCCCAAATAAAATATTCGACATAATATTGCCTTGCTTGTATTCGCCGCGAGTAGGTTTGGTTTTGGTTTGCATAAAATTCTCTGGGTTAAACTTAATGAATAAAAAGTCGGACTTAAATTGAAGGCCGTATTTTACCTTATGTCATGTGGCTTGTGAGTTGATAATTCGCCGTATCATCTAAGCTTAACAATTCAGTCAAAATTGGCATGGATTCGTTCAATAACGTTGGTAAAACATACGGTGGATTGATGATAAATACGCCGCTACCATGCATACCATAACCGTTTACGCTAGGTGATTGCACGGTCAAGCTAATATTTAACCAGTTATTAGGGTTAAGTTTTTGTAAATTTTGCAGCATTTGTTGTGGTTCCGGACGCTGCAAAAGCGGGTACCAAATCATATAAGTGCCAGTGGCAAAACGTTTTAGGCTATCTTTAATACAATCAACTACTAGTGCATAATCGTCTTTGATTTCATAGGGCGGATCAATTAA
This sequence comes from Pseudomonadota bacterium, assembly GCA_040387515.1. Lineage (GTDB taxonomy): Bacteria > Pseudomonadota > Gammaproteobacteria > Burkholderiales > Methylophilaceae > Methylotenera_A. The sequence goes on along the minus strand of JAZKDP010000011.1, from coordinate 14,332 downwards.
TACCACCGCGCGTCGAGATGGTGGCGGTAAACAGGCTTTAATGCCATCAAAGCCATTTTGCAAAGCAACTTTAGTTTGTTTGCCTGTGTTTCTAGATTCGGCATTGCTAAAATTTTCTAGCAGTAGTTTGTAATCATTAGGATGCAACTCAAATAAACGCATTCTGTCATCAGCGCGCAAATGTTGTGCTGCAATCTTGGGTGATCCTGGGTAAAAATCCAAAGTATTATTGCTATTAAATGATTGAATAGATTCAACAAAATGACTTAGTGATGGAGGTAAGTTTTTTGCCTGTATCAATCGTGCAATGCCTGTTTCAAATTCGCCATTTTTCTGTGCAAACGCATCTTTTAATGCATAGAAACCTGCGCCTGCGTGGGTATCTATGTACCAATATGGTGCAGGTTTTTGATTGAAGTAGTTCAGCACAAGACTTAAAACATAGTGTTTCAATACATCGGCATGATTGCCTGCGTGAAAGGCATGGCGGTAACTTAACATAAATTTAAACGATAATTTGAATGACCGAATGTTGCTGTATTTTGCATGCCAAAATTATAGAGGCAAAGCCGCTATTTCTTGTATGATTCCATAAAATATTTAAGCAATTGATTAAAGGTGATGACTTGAGTAAACAGCAACCAGATGATGACAACCATTCTCACGGCAACCCGTTTGCCGTTCCGTTTTTTTTAATTTTAGTTTTTGCGGTTATTGAATTCGCAGGCGGCATTTGGACGCAATCATTGGCACTTTTAGGAGATGCATGGCATATGTTTTCAGATGTGTTCGCGCTCGCATTGGCTTGGTATGCATCATCGCAAGCGCAAAAAATTCCATCAATGAAACATGCTTCTGGGCAAAGTCAGATTGAAATTCGTGCGTCCATTATCAATGTGACATTGATGTTTGCCGTCGTTGCTTGGATTGTGTTTGAGGCGATTCAACGATTAAAAAATCCACCCAATATTACTGGTGGCTATGTCATGTTGATTGCGTTTATCGGTTTGGTGGTGAATGTGATAGTTGCGCAGCGTTTACACCATCAGGCGCACCATCATGGCGGTAAAGATAATTTGAATCATCGCGCTGCGTTATTACACGTATTGGGTGATTTATTAGGTTCAGTTGCAGCACTGTTGGCTGGTGCTGTGATTTATTTCACAGGCTGGCTGGCTGCCGATCCTATTTTATCGCTGTTTATTTCCGCATTAATATTAGTGGTGACACTAAAGTTGGCGAATGATATTCGCCTTACTTTGAAACACGGTACTAATAAAAACTCACTATTAAATTCGGCACATAAGCATGATTAAGCGGTCTAAGCCTTAATGTCGTAGTCTTAACATCGTGAATGTTAATTAAATTAAAGGAGCATTTGAATGCCATACGTCAATATTAAATTAGCAGGCGAAGTAAGCCGCGAACAAAAAGCGCAAATCGCTAAAGAAATTACCGAAACTTTAGAGCGCGTTGCGCATAAACCAAAATCTTATACGTATATTACGTTTGAAGAAGTAGCGTATGAGGATTGGTCTATTGGTGGTAAGTTGTTAAGCGAGTGAGTTGTCAGGCACTGTCACAATAAAGTTTATAGTGAATGGATTTAAAGCAGTTTAAATCGCTTGAAATTGTAAAGCGTCCTGTAGCACTCTACTAGGTAAGTTAGAAGGATTGCTGCAAAAAGAAATCCATTAAGGTGACTTTGCTGCGTGAAAAGTAAGTTATTTATGCTAGTGGGTTACCTGCCTTCGTGTTGCAGCCGAAAAGTAATGTATGTGATGCTAAAATAATGAAATGTTTGACCCAAAACCCATCTTAAAAAATCTCCCGAATCTGCCAGGCGTTTATCGCATGATTAACGTTGCAGATGAAGTGATTTATGTCGGCAAAGCTAAAGACATTAAAAAGCGGGTTTCTAGCTATTTTAATAAAAACTTAGCTAGTCCGCGCACGCGCATGATGGTGAGTAATATCGTCAAGATAGAAACGACGGTAACAAGAAGCGAAGCGGAAGCTTTACTTTTAGAAAATAATCTCATCAAAGGCTTAATGCCGCGTTACAACGTGTTGTTTCGTGATGATAAATCGTATCCGTATATCACGCTCACTGGCGACAAGTTTTCGCGTTTGGCTTTCCATCGCGGTGCGCAGCGTCAAAGTAATAAGACGAGTGGCAAAAGTCGTTATTTTGGGCCTTTCCCAAATTCAGTCGCAGTTCGCGAAAGTATCCAGCTTTTACAAAAGGTTTTTAAATTACGCACATGTGAAAACACTGTGTTCGCCAATCGCAGCCGTCCTTGTTTACAATATCAAATCGAGCGTTGCACCGCACCCTGTGTGGATTACATTTCGGCCGAGGATTATGCGCATGATGTGAATCACGCGGCGCTATTTTTAGAGGGAAAAACCAATGAGGTGATGAGTGCCTTGGGCGATAAAATGAATACCGCGGCAGCTAATCAAGACTATGAAATGGCTGTGGTATTTCGTGACCGCATGCAGGCTTTGCGCCAAGTACAGGCTAAACAATTTGTGAGTGATTTTAGCGTTTCCGATGCCGATGTGATTGCTTGCGCGAATATTCAAGGTCAGCATTGCATTAACTTGGTGATGATTCGCGGCGGACGGCATTTGGGCGATAAAAGCTTTATGCCAAAAAACGCCCAAGATGCGGATTTAGTGGAAACGGTAGAAGCGTTTTTAACCCAGCATTATGAGGCACAAAATACACCGCCTATGATTGTGTGTGGCGTAGATGTTGATACCAAAACCTTTGAACTGGCTTTTAGCGAACAATCTGAGCGCAAAATAAAAATCATCACCAATGCCATTGGCGATAAACGCGTGTGGTTAAAAATGGCGCAAACCAACGCAGAGCTGGCGTTAACACAAAAGCAAGCAGCAGCCAGCAACCAAGAGGCGCGCTTGATCGCATTGCGAGAGGCGTTGAATCTGCCGGAATCTACAGAGCGTATCGAATGCTTTGATATTAGCCACACCATGGGCGAGGCGACAGTGGGTAGCTGCGTGGTTTTTGATAAAGGCAATTTACAAAATAGTGAGTATCGCCGCTACAACGTGACTGGTATTACGCCAGGCGACGATTATGCAGCAATGCGCGATGTGCTCACACGTCGTTACAAAAAAGTGGCGGCGGGCGAGGGTGTGCGGCCTGACTTAGTGTTTATTGATGGCGGGAAAGGCCAATTAGGCATTGCCATTGAAGTGATGCAAGAAGTCGGGCTGGCAGATATATTGTTGGTGGGAATTGCCAAAGGTGAGGAGCGCAGGCCGGGTTTGGAAACGATGATATTTTCTGACACGGGTGAAATGCTCAATCTGGAAAAAGATAATCAAGGTTTGCATTTGCTGCAACAAATTCGCGATGAAGCGCACCGTTTTGCGATTACGGGTCATCGTGCCAAACGTGCGAAAGCGCGCATTACCTCAAGCTTAGAAGATATTGAGGGAGTTGGTGCGAAACGCCGCAAAGCCTTGTTAATGCGCTTTGGTGGATTAGACGGCGTGAAAAGTGCTAGTATGGACGAATTGGCGCTTGTAGAAGGTATTAGCCAGCTGCTTGCAGAAAAGATTTACGAACAACTTCATTAACCAAAAATTATATTAAAAATAAAGTGTTATAAAAAACCTATGTTGTGGAACATCCCCAATATTTTAACCGTGTTGCGCATTGCGCTAATTCCTGTATTTGTAGGAATTTTTTACTTACCAAATGACAAAGCTAGCTTGGCAGCGATTCCTGCACACTGGGTTAATGTCACCGCTGCATGGGTTTTTGCACTTGCCGCATTTACCGATTGGCTAGATGGTTTTTGGGCGCGAAAATTTAATCAGGCATCTAACTTTGGCGCTTTTTTAGATCCAGTTGCCGATAAATTGATGGTGGCCGCTGCATTAATTGTATTAGTGGAGTTTGAACGTATCGGTGCGGTGATTGCTTTAATCATCATCGGCCGGGAAATTGCGATTAGCGCGTTACGTGAATGGATGGCGGGAGCTGGTAGTAGAGGAAACGTAGCTGTCGCAAGTATTGGCAAAATAAAAACTGCCGCACAAATGCTGGCGATATTTTTATTACTTTATTATGACAGCTTAAATTTGGGGTTTTTAGGGCATTTTAATACCAAGTTTGTAGGACAAATATTGATTATATTTGCAGCTTTTTTAACATTGTTATCAATGGCTTATTATATAAAGGCTGCATGGCCGCAACTTAAAGAGTCTATTCGTTAGTTTTTTTAATCGAAAATTAATCGCATAAATTAATAACAAAATCGTCATTTGAGTGTTGACGTTGGCCCGAAAACCGCTATAATGCTGGCTGTCTTAACGACGCGGGAATAGCTCAGCTGGTAGAGCGATACCTTGCCAAGGTATAGGTCGCGAGTTCGAGTCTCGTTTCCCGCTCCAAATAATAACTGAATACGGCGAATGCATGCATGCTTTCGCCGTTTTGGTTTCAAGCATTGGTTTTTTGGTTTGTAAGTATTTAGTTCAACCAAGTATTTCACTTAATTAACTCTATTATTAAGTGAGATGGTAATGGCGCGATAGCAAAGCGGTTATGCCGCGGCCTGCAAAGCCGTTTAGGCCGGTTCGACTCCGGCTCGCGCCTCCAACATCCTGTTCATATTGTTTCCCCTGTTTATTTGTACACAAAAGATTTGTGCCTATTTAAGATGGATGGCACGATTCAAAAACCCTCAAGCTGTTAAATTGTATTAAATATGGTACATACGTAGCATATAAGCAACAATTAACGATTAGTTCAATTGTAGTATTCTTCAAATGTTGATACATTACTTTAAATACATAATTTAACAGGTTGAAGTGATGAGTCTGGACAATAAAAGTCAGGACACAAAAATTCCAAGTAGTACAAATCCAAATGACGTAAATCCAAATAGCCCACAAAGCGTTTCGGAGAAGCTAGTTAGCGTTAAAGATTCTACCGACTTAAATTTAGATGCTTTGATACAAGAGCAGGTTAATGGCAATGATTCATTACTTAGCTGCTTGTTACTCGCCTGCCGAGCACACCAAATTGCAACGACCAAAGATGCCTTAATCGCCGGATTGCCGCTGCGTAACGGAAAAATGACGCCTGCGCTATTTAAACGCGCAGCAGAACGCGTTAATTTAGCAGTCACTATCCTTAAAAAACCCATCAATCAAATTCGCGCTGAGTTTTTACCCGTCACACTTTTATTACAGAACGATGAAGCTTGCAACTTAGTTAGTTTTGATACAAAAGCCAATCAAGCGCGTGTGATTTACCCTGAACTTGGTGATGCGGAAGTGCTGGTGTCTTTGGATGAAATTACTGCCCAATACTCTGGCTATTGTATTGTCACTAAACCTAAATATGTGTTTGATAAACGCGCGCCAATAGTTGGCGTGGTGCGCTTAAGGCACTGGTTTTGGGGCACTTTAGCTGAAAATAAACGTATCTACCGTGATGTGATGGTGGCCGCATTTGTGGTGAACATGTTCGCGTTAGCCATGCCGCTTTTTACCATGAATGTATATGACCGTGTCGTGCCCAACCGCTCAATAGAGACTTTGTGGGTGTTAGCAATTGGGGTTTCAGTGATTGTCATTGGCGATTTTATTTTGCGCACCATGCGCGGTTACTTTTTAGATTGGGCTAGCACGCGCATCGATATCAAACTCAGCTCACGCATTATGGAGCAGGTGCTTGGCTTGCGTATGGAACAACGGCCGAATTCTGTGGGTTCGTTCGCGAGTAATTTGCGTTCGTTTGAAAGCGTGCGCGACTTTATTACTTCCGCGACAATTACCACTTTAATTGATGTGCCTTTCGGTATTATTTTTATTATTGTCATGGCGTGGATCGCCCCGCTAATGGTGATTCCAGTGGTTGTTGGTGCAATTATTATGTTGATTTATGCATTCAGTGTACAAAGCAAAATGCACGCGCTTTCTGAGACCATGTACCGCGCAGGCGCTGTGCGCAATGCCACTTTGATTGAAAGCTTGGTGGGCTTGGAAACCATAAAGGCGTTGGGTATAGAGGGCGGTATGCAACGTAAATGGGAACATAGTGCGACATATTTAACAGAAGTCGGCAGTAAATTACGGTTGCTGTCATCTTCGATTCATAATGGCTCGAATGCCATTCAGCAATTAATTACCATCAGCTTAGTGTTATTGGGCGTGTATTTGGTGACCAATGGCGATTTAACCATGGGTGGGTTGATTGCTTGCACCATGCTGGCATCACGCGCATTAGTGCCGATTTCACAAACAGCAGGTTTGCTCACGCAATATCATACGGCATCTACTTCTTTACAATCGTTAGATGAGATTATGAATAAACCAGTGGAACGTCCGCTGGATTCTAGCTTCTTATCGCGACCAAATTTTAAGGGTGATATTGAATTTAGAGAAGTGAGTTTTGATTATCCAAGCGCTGAAGAAAGTGCGCTCACCAAAGTGTCATTCAAAATTAAAGCGGGTGAGCGGGTGGCTTTATTGGGTCGTATGGGTTCTGGCAAAACGACTATTCATAAGCTAATACTTGGCTTGTATCAGCCAACAGAAGGCGCAATTTTGATTGATGGCATTGATGCGCGTCAAATTGACCCAGCAGAACTACGTCGCTGTGTGGGGTACGTGCAACAAGAAACACATTTGTTTTACGGCACCATGCGCGATAACTTAACTGTGACTATGCCGCATGCGGATGATGCAACCGTATTGGCTGCAGCGCATGCTGGCGGTATTGATGAGTTTATCAACGCACATCCAAAAGGTTTTGATCTGAGTGTGGGCGAACGTGGCGATACACTTTCTGGTGGCCAAAAACAAGGTGTCGGTATCGCGCGCGCTTTAATTGGTAAGCCGTCTATTATTTTGTTGGATGAACCGACCAGCGCGATGGATCATTCTGCGGAAGATGCTGTTAAAAAACGGTTAATGGAAGCAGCTGTAGGCAAAACCTTAGTGTTGATTTCACACCGCACCGGTTTATTCGATTTGGCAGATCGCATTATTGTGATTGACTCTGGTCGTGTGGTAGCCGATGGCGCCAAAGCACAAATCATCGATGCGCTGCGTGCCGGTAAAATAGGTAAAGCACTTTAAAAATATGACATTTTTAGTTCAAGTATTTAAGGCGATTAAATGAGTCAGGGATTATTTAAAATCATTGGTGCGTTTAATGCGTTTTTAAACAGACAGTCTTGGATAACTGCGCCCATCTATTGGATGGTTAATCGCGCCGTACCAACAGAAACGCGGGATAACTTGGCTTGGGATGAGGAGGCTGAATTGGCGATTTTGGAACAAACGCCACTTAAAGCAAGAAAACTACTTTATGGTATTTTGGCCATTATGCTGGTAGTGATTACTTGGGCATTTTTTGCCAAAGTGGATGAGGTAACTCGCGGTGAGGGTAGAGTAATTCCTTCACGCCAAGTGCAAGTGATTCAGTCGCTGGATGGCGGTATAGTGTCGGAAATTTTGGTAAGGGAGGGTGACTTAGTGAAAGTAGGCATGCCGCTTATTAAAATTGATGAAACGCGTGCAGTGTCATCTTTGCGTGAAAATAAAGGTCAGTTTTTAGCATTGTTGGCCAAACAAGCGCGCTTAGAAGCATTGGCAGAAGGCATAGCTTTTAATCCACCACCAGAAATTAAGGCGCAAGACCCACAAGTATATGAGCAGGAAAAAGACTTATATGAGGCCAGCCAAGCTGAGTTAAGTTCTCTTGTTAATATTGCGCGCGATCAAATGACGCAGCGTGAAAAAGAGTTGATTGAAGTGCAATATAAGCGTGAATTTGCTGAAAAAACCTATGAATCAGCCGCCAAAGAATTAGCGGCAAATAGGCCATTATTAGCTAGCGGCGCGGTATCAGAAATTGATATTTTAAAGTTAGAACGTGAAGCAACGCGGGCGCGCGGTGAAATTGATCAAGCAGGCGCACAAAGTAGTCGTATTCAAGTGGCCATTTCGGAAGCCAGGCGCAAGATTACTGAGGCAGAGCAAAATTTTCGCAGCAAAGTGCGTACAGAATTGAACGAAACCAGTGCCAAACTGAATAGCATTACGGAAACTGGTGTTGGTTTAACTGATAGGGTAAAGCAAGCCACATTGAAATCACCTGTTAATGGCAGGGTTAGTCGATTGTTTTATAACACGGTCGGTGGCGTGATTCAGCCAGGTAAAGAAGTGCTAGAAGTTGTACCCAGTGATGATGCATTGGTGCTAGAAACTAAAGTACAAATTAAAGATATTGCCTTTTTGCGACCGAACCAAGCAGCAATTGTTAAATTGACTGCTTACGATTACACGGTTTATGGCACGCTGGATGCGAAAGTTGAGAGCATTGCTGCCAATTCAACAGTAGATGAAAAAGGTAATGCTTATTATGTGGTGCGCGTGCGTACTGTACAGGCGACTTTGGGTAAAGGCCTGCCGATTATTCCGGGTATGATTGCGCAAGTGGATATTTTGACGGGCAAAAAAACTATTCTTTCTTATTTGCTTAAGCCTGTACTTAAGGCTAAGTCATATGCTTTTACTGAAAGATGAAAAGTAGGTAATGCGGCATATTTTTGTTAGTAAATTACCAGCACTGATGAGTAGTTGGTCTGAAGCGTTTCCCAAGTCTTATATTTCATTAACTTTGCCAAGCGGTAGTGGGAAGAAAGACGCTGAAACTATTTTCTGGCTGCATATGAATGAAGATAGGCAGCAGTGGATGGCAAAAATGATTGAGACTATCTCAAGAGATTACAAGAATGCCAAAATTGTCATTCTGGCGAATACACCTAATCATACTGAATCTTTATATGCCTTAAGATTAGGCGCCAGAGGATATTGCCATGCTTTTTCGGCGCCGAGTGTATTGAATGAAATCAAAACAGTCATTGCTAACGGCGGGATATGGATAGGGCAGGAGTTTTTGCAGAAGCTAATCGAGGTTTCGATTAAATTAGTGGAAAACCAGCCTGAGTACGTTCAGGACTTGCTGGAAAAGCTAACAAAACGCGAAAAAGAAGTGGCACTAGAGGCTGCGAAAGGCCTCAGTAATAAAGAAATCGCTAGAGTTCTCAGTATTACTGAGCGAACAGTTAAGGCGCACCTAGCGGCTACATTCGAGCGCTTGGGTGCAAAAGATAGGCTTCAGCTAGCATTAATGCTGAATAATAATTTCAAGAAATCGTAACTGGCTATATTTTTTTAACTATAATTTAAACACTAGGAAAAATTAATTCCTGGGCCCGTCATACCATCAATTCCAATTAATTTTAATGCTTCAATTTCATCATTGGTCTGCACACCTTCAGCAATTGCTAGCACTCCAATTGAGTGGGCAATCATGCATAAACCTCTGAGCAAAGTTTTATTGGCTTCATTTGTATCAATTTCGCGAATGATTGAGACATCGATTTTAATATAATCTAGCCCAACGTCATGCAACTCACCCAAACGTGAGATGCGTGAACCTACATGCTCAATGCCTACTTTGCAGCCTAAGGCTTTCAAGGTTTTGCAAAAAACTTTGAATTCTGCAAAATAATCAAAAGCACCGCGTTCAGGTACTTCAAAATATAAAAGGTTTGCAATGCTTAAATTGGATTGAATCAATTTAACCATTTTTTGAGTAAAGTTCGGATCGCAGATTGATTCGGCAGAAATATTCAGGCCGATTGGATATGCACCAATGGAAAGTAATTCTGTCGCCGTTTCTACAACCAGCGTATCAATGCGACTGATTAAATTAAGCTGGGTTGCCCATGCGAGAAATTCGCCCGCACAAAACCAATTTCCATTCTTATGTAGTTGAAGTCTGACTGGGCTTTCAAAATGAATAAGCTTGCCATGCTGATTAACCACAGGATAGCGCTGGAGTTTGATTCGATTATCATTTAAGGCACTGTTTAGCAGGATTTCCCACTCAATTCGGCTCACGTCTAAATGATTTGGAGTTTCTTCCTGGTTAAGGATATGCACAATATTTTCGTGATTATTCTTAATACCATCAAGAACGTTGTCTAATCTCGCTATTAATTTGGCGGCTACATCCGATTTTGTGACTTTGGCGGCAGCAGAGACAAAATTTGCGTTCAATTCAACATGGCTGGTTATATCTAGTTTTTCTAATAGTGCTTTTATTTGATTACCAAGTAAGTATGTATCGATAGGTGTCTTTGAAAATATCGCAAAATCTGTTCCGTTTAATCGCCCTGCGATAAGAGAGGGCTGATTTATACAGGCGTTTTCCAATGTGCTGCCAATTAACTTCAAAAAGTCATTGGTTTTTTGATAGCCCAAGGTTTGATCGATTAAAGCTAAATTGGTTAATCTTGATACAACTAATACACCCTGATTAAAATATTCCTCACGACTAATATTAGCGTCTATATTGCTCATGAAATACTGATGATTCATAAGTTCGGTGATGTGGTCAAAGTTGGTTTGATATTGCAATTTATTTAATCGAGCAGACTCTTCATTCACCGTATTTTTTATGCGATTGGAAAGGCTGTTCATCGCACCGACAACCGCTTTAAATTCTTCAGTCTTAGGTTCTTCAATAGTAATGAATCGGTGCTCACCTATTGCGGTGGCTTGATTCACAATATCTTTGAGCGGGCGCAGAATTTTCTGCACAGTTTGATTGCCTGCATAGCCGCTGATCAGCCCGATTGCGATAGACCAAAGTGCAATGAGTAGGGTGGACTCCCACAGTTCATCGTAAGCAAAATTGGGATTACTTTCTACGTGGAGTGTTCCGTATTGTGACCAGCCATCTTGTACTTCAGCCACGCCGATTTCAGCTTTGATTGGAAAAATCTGGGTAAACCATTTGGGTGCTTTAGTTTCGCTGTTGGTATTAATACGTTCAGTGATTAGTTTGCCGCTAGGGTCGAGTAAACCGATGTACTTATAATGACCAGAATCAAATTGTGCCGATATTAATAGATCTATAGTGGCAGAGTCTTTTTGTAATTGCGACATAGATAGCGCCAAAGATGTAGCGTTATCAATGTTTTTAAACTGCAATTGTTCTTCGAGATAATGCTTACTGAAAATGGTGCTGAGCGTAAAACTACCGCCTGAAGCCAAGATCAGTATGTATACAATTGCCAACCAAAGTTTTTTGTTTAATGACATATCACTATTCCTAACTCTAATTATTCTATTCCATCTGCTTTGATTCGGGATAAAACATCACGCCATCTCGATAAACTGGATTGCGATTCTGTCCTTGGATTACTGTTTGAGCCTACCCATAAACCTTTATCATTAAAACTAAAGATGGGTGATAAGTCTTTTCTGCTAGAAGCAGGCATGATTTCAGGTATCAGATTATCTAAAATCAACGGTTCAGATTGTGGTGTTTGATAATAGCTAAGCACCATATGCGCGACCGTCGTGTGACGGCCGTCATTGAGGATGTAGGCTCTTACGTAAGTGAGCCTCATTCGATTGTTATCAACATTCAGTGCTTTTAAAAATACATATTTTGCAATGGTAAAGTCTTCGCAATCTCCTGCCTGCCGACCAATAGACTCTAGGGGGGTTGCCCAATAATCGGTTTCCCCCCACAGTTCAACATCATCCATAAATCTAATTTTATGATTAAAAAAATCGTTAATTTTTTTCAGCTTTTCAGCATCTGAAGCTGTTTGTGAATTTTGAATCAGCAGGTTAAGTTCTTGCACATTCTGTTGTGCTTCTTGACCATATCTTTGGTTGGCAAGGTTTTTTAGTTTGCTGAAATCGTAGCTAGATGCGTGGATGCTGGACAGGCTGATTATAATCAACGTAAAAGAAGATATGAGTATGCTAATTTGTGTAGCCGTCATTAACTTGTTTCTAAATTTTAGAATTGCACATACTCCAAAACTTAATCCTGCAAAGCGTAGCGAAAATAAACTAACTACAAATAAATTGCCTTAAATCGGCAATCATCATAACTCAACTAAGTTTTGCAAGTTATTTAATATTAAGTGACTTATTTTTAATCATTTTTCAGATTTATTCTGTGATTCAGAATTGCGGTTTTTAAATGCTTGTATTGTCCATCAGTACAATATATTTTTGTTCAATTACCGTGTTTAATACGATTGTAGAAAAGTTTATCTAACACGTTTGAATATTAGGACACGATCATGGCGTTAATCGGCAAAGTAGTATCAATCACAGGTACAGCGTATCTCATTACAGAAAATGGATTGAGACGTGAGTTAAGCCTGGGCGACCAAGTACAGGTTGGTGATGCGATTGAGACTTCGCGTGGCGCAGAGGTTGAGTTAGAGCTTGCCAATGGTCGGTTGGTTAATATTCACTCAGAGCAGTTGGTACAGTTCACCGAAGAGCTTTCAGAAGTGATTGCTCCAAGTAATCTTGATAGCGCTATTAACCTTGCTACGATTGAGACCGTTATTAAAGCGATTGAAGAGGGCAAGGATGTTAATGCGGTTTTAGAAGAAACTGCGGCAGGCCAATCAGGGCAATATAATAGCTATGGTTTTAGTTTTGTTGATTTACTTAGAGTTAACGACATTTTAAATGCGTTTAATTTTGCTTACGATTATGAGATTAACCAAAGGGCTGATACTGGTCCATTGGTTGATGGTGATGATAATACTTATCTGAGCTTGCCTGCTACTAGTACGCCAATATCTGGCCAAATATCTCCTACGAACAATCCGCCAATCGCCGCAAGTGTTATTGCCAATGGTGCGGAAGATGCCGCCTCGATCGCCATCACGCTAAGCGGTACTGATGTTGACGGTACGATTGCCAGTATCACGCTGAATAATTTACCTGCAAATGGTTTGTTATATACAGATGCCACACTCACCACGCTGGTGGTAGCTGGTTCTTCTTATGTGGGGAGTTCTGCTACTTTCTATTTTGTACCAAACACCAATTTTAATGGAAATGCGAATTTTGCCTACACGGTGACCGATAACTTAGGTCTTAGCAGTGCTGCTGGTACAGCGACGATTACAGTCGCTCTGGTAAATGATGCGCCTACAGTCAACAATGACAATATCGTTGTGACTGAAGATACGCCAGTTACAGGCAACGTGTTAACAAATGATACTGATGTCGACGGTAACCCATTGTCCGTCACGCAGTTTACAGTTGATACCGATGGCAATGGTTTCCCAGAAGTCTTTGTGTCAGGTATTACGGCTACGATTGCTGGCGTTGGTACTGTTGTGATTAATGCCAATGGTGGTTTCATTTTCACGCCAGCACCTGATTACACTGGATTAATACCAGAAATTATATACACCCTATCAGATGGCGTTTTAACAGACACAGGTAGCTTAAATTTAGGCCCAATCACGCCAATAAATGATGCGCCAGTTGCGATGGATGATATTGCAACCACTACTATCAATACTCCAATTGATATTGACGTTAAAGCAAATGATATCGATATCGACAATATAACTGCTCAATTAACTGTATCTAATCCGATTTTGACTAATTCCGTATTAGGCACCGTTTCGGTCAATCCAGATGGCACGCTTCACTTCGAACCAGCGTTTAATGTCGCCGGACCTGTTGAAATTACCTACACGTTAACTGATCCAGCAGGTCTAAGTGATACAGCTACGCTTACTGTAAATGTTGGCAATAATACTTCTCCTACCGGAGCAAACAATACTGTAGCTATCAATGAAGATGCACCTTACATTTTTCAGGGAATTGATTTTGGGTTCAATGACATTGACGCAGGTCAAAGTCTAAATGGTGTTCGTATTGATGCTTTGCCATTAAGCGGTGCATTGACGTTGAATGGTTCCCCGATTAGTGCTGGTGCTGTAATTAGTATTGCTCAATTAAATGCAGGACAACTCAGATTCGTGCCAGTGGGTGATGCCAGCGACTCACCTTATGCCAGCTTTACATTCAGTGTGCAAGATAACGCTGGTGGGTTCGATACTGCTCCTAATACATTTACGTTAAATGTAACACCGGTGGCTGATATCACTAATGACACGGTGACGACTAATGAAGGTACATCAGTTATATTTAATGTAATTACAGGTACTAATGGTGCAACGCCCGATACATTTGAAAACCCAGCTCGTGCCATCACCAGTGTTACTCAAGGTGTTAATGGTACAGTTAGCTTTTTAGCAAATGGTACTATCACCTATACGCCAAATCCTAATTATTTTGGCGGCGACAGTTTTACTTATACCGTAACCTCAGGTGGAATAACTGAGACGGCATCAGTTAATGTGACGGTCAATTCGGTAGACGACTTACCGGTTGCGGTCGCCGACAGCATCAACACCAACGAAGA
>JAZKDP010000010.1:0-62912 GCA_040387515.1 Pseudomonadota bacterium | reverse complement strand
ACTAATTTCGAAAGACTTCTAATTAATATTAACGGTTAAGTTGATGCAGCTTTTTTGTTACTTTTCGTTAACGATTTTCTGTAACGAGGTGCGCATTATACAGAGCATTTAAGCGGCGTCAACACTAATTTTTAAAGACTTCTAATTAATATCAACGATGTAATTTACTGCGTCTTTTTTGCTACTTTTCGTTAACGGTTGTCTGTAACGAGGTGCGCATTCTACAGAGGCTAAAACTTTGGTCAAGCCCTATTTCACGAAGTTACAAAATTGTTACAATCAAATAAAAATATCGATCAATACCGCCAATTAAACTAAATTAATCTTAGCAAATTTGCGTTTGCCCACTTGCGCAATAACAGAAACACCCTTATTGATTTGCAAATTTTTATCTAACACTTTTTCACTATCCAGCTTTACACCACCCTGATCAATTGCACGATTCGCTTCGGATGTGCTTTCTACCAAGCCAGCAAGTTTCAGTAACTGCGCAATACCGATACTTGCACCATCAATATTCACTGTTGCTTCTGGCACTTCATCTGGCACACCACCTTTAGCGCGTGTTTGAAAGTCATTCAGTGCTTTTTCAGCATCGGCCTGGCTATGAAAGCGCGCCACAATTTCCTGCGCGAATCTCACTTTAATATTACGCGGGTTTTCCCCTGCTGCTACCGCCGCCTTCCATTGCTGAACCGTTTCTAATGATTCAAATGATAGCAACTCTATATAACGCCACATTAATACATCGCTAATCGACATCAGTTTGGCAAAGATAATTTCCGGCGGTTCGTTAATGCCAATGTAGTTATTGAGCGATTTGGACATTTTATTGATGCCATCCAAACCCTCTAAAAGAGGCATTGTTAAAACACACTGTGGCGAATAACCGTACTGTTTCTGTAGCTCGCGCCCCATTAATAAGTTGAATTTCTGGTCTGTACCACCCAATTCAACATCCGCATTGAGTTTGACAGAATCAAAACCTTGCAATAATGGATACATAAATTCATGTAATGCAATCGGCTGATTATTTTTATATCTTTTTGAAAAATCGTCACGTTCCAACATCTGTGCGACAGTATGGCTAGCTGCTAGCCTTATCATATCAACCGCACGCAATTCATTTAGCCACCTGGAGTTAAAAACAATCTCGGTTTTATCCTTATCTAAAATCTTGAACACTTGCTCAGCATAGGACTTAGCATTTTCCTCCACTTGCGAGTATGTGAGTGGCGGGCGCGTTGTGCTTTTGCCTGTTGGATCGCCAATCATGCCAGTGAAATCGCCAATCAAAAACAATATCTGATGGCCCAAATCTTGAAAATGGCGTAATTTATTGATTAATACGGTATGTCCAAGATGCAAATCTGGTGCGGTTGGATCAAAGCCAGCCTTAATGCGTAACGGCACGCCTTTTTTTAACTTTTCGACCAGCTCTTGCTCAATGAGCAACTCTTCACAGCCGCGTTTGATAATGGCTAATGATTGATTTATATCGGTATTCACGGCTTTTCCTAATGGTTAAAAGGTGGCTGTCCTACAAATTGTTACTTTTTATTACAAGAAAAATTCTGTTACTATGCTTTTTCCATTCCACGCAAGAGGCTTTGCTATTCAAGCTTTTAAGCAGTTTTAGTTACTTTTTATGTCGCAATTTTTTAACAGAAACAAGCAGAAATTTAAGCCTGCTATTTTAACGCAAAACCTATTACAGGGTTTGCGTAAAATAAAATTACGCTGGGCCACACTCATATTATTACTACCTTTTTTTGCCGTCATCGCGGCTTTTGGTACAGCATCGCCTAACCAGCCACGCTACGTTAAATCTGAAACAGTGATTGAAGATGTCACTCTACCGCTAGCCGTACATAATGTAGATCGCAATGAAGAATTCTGGCAAATCGACCAAGTGCGGCGCGATGATACGTTAGATAGCTTATTTAAACGCATGTCGATACGCGATGAAGATGCCATAAAATTTTTGACACTTTCACCGGATACGCGCGCGATGAACACGCGGTTAATTCCCGGACACTCATTGGAAATTAAAACCAATTTGGACGGCAAACTGCTGCATTTAGAATATGAAATAGATCATGAAACGATTTTAGTGGCTGGCTTAACGCCCACTGGTTATCAAGTAGCCACTCAAAAGTTAATTCTACAGAATCACCAAGTTTTAAAATCAGCTTTTATTGTTAATTCGCTATTCGGCGCGACAGATGACGCTGGCATACCCGACCAGATTGCCTTACAAATCGCTGATATATTTTCCAGTGATATTGATTTTTATAATGATTTAAGGCCTGGTGACTATTTCAATGTGGTGTATGAGGCTTTTTATAACGCTGGCGAAATGATGAAAATTGGCAACGTGCTAGCCGTAGAGTTTGTGAATAAAGGCAAAAAATACCAAGCGATTCATTTTGGTGATGCCGCAGGTAAGTTTGCTTACTACACGCCAGAAGGCAAAAGCTTACATAAATCCTTTTTACGCTCACCGCTTGAATTTACGCGCATCAGCTCATCGTTCAGCAGTGGACGTTTTCACCCTATTTTAAATCGTATTAAAGCGCACAAAGGCGTCGATATGGCTGCGCCATCTGGCACACGCATCAAAGCTTCTGGCAATGGCATAGTCGATTTTGTCGGACGCAAAGGCGGTTATGGCAATGTGATTGCACTTAAACATGAGAACGGTGTTAGCACAGTTTACGGGCACTTATCACGCTTTGCGGCGGGTTTACGTAGAGGCATGCGTGTATCGCAAGGTGATATTATTGGCTTTGTGGGCATGACGGGTTTAGCTACTGGTCCGCATCTGCATTACGAATTCCTGGTGAATAAAATACACCGCGACCCAATGACTGTAGCGCTGCCGATGAGCGTACCGATAGATGGTCAGTATAAAAAAGCATTCGATCAACAAAGTTTAAATTTGATGGCACAAATTGAGATGCTAAACCGTCGACAAATAGCCAGTACGGATTAAGCATGGTTAAAGCGCAATTATTTATTGGCATTATGTCTGGCACCAGTTTAGACGGCGTTGACGTTGCGCTTTGCGATCTAAATGATGACGAATGCCAAGTTGTTGCAACGCATTTTTTAGCGTATCCGCAAGCATTAAAAATCCAATTATTACAGCTACATACTGCCGCAGACAACGAATTAGAAACAACGGCTTTAATGGCAAATAAACTCGCAATTTTATATGCAGCGGCTGTTAACGCTTTACTAACAAAGCAAAACTTACAGGCAAATCAAGTCACTGCAATCGGCTGTCACGGCCAAACTATCCGCCATAAACCAGAGCTCGGATTTACTTTGCAAATTGGTAATGCGGCATTACTGGCAGAACTGTGCAACATCACGGTGGTATCTGATTTTAGAAGTCGTGACATTGCAGCTGGTGGTCAAGGCGCGCCATTAGTGCCTGCTTTTCATCAAGCGGTATTTGGTGCTAAACAAAGTAATCGCGCACTGATTAACATAGGTGGCATTGCCAATATTACCTACCTGGCAAAAACTACTCACCGAGCAGAAAATAGTGCTGACCTAAACTCTGGAAAAATTTTGGGCTTTGATTCTGGCCCTGGCAATATGCTGCTGGATGCATGGATAAAACAACATTTGAACATAGATTACGACGCAAATGGTGCATGGGCAGCTTCGGGCGAAGTCATTCAGCCATTATTACTACAAATGCTGGCTGAACCTTTCTTTGCATTACCACCACCCAAAAGTACTGGGCGCGATTTGTTTAACAATACCTGGTTGATGCAATATTTAAAGAATACTGATTACCGACCCCAAGATATTGCACACACATTAGTTGTGCTTACCGCACACACCATTCATGATGCACTTGCCCAATATTGTGGCGAAGTTGATGCTGTTTATTTATGCGGTGGCGGTGCTCACAACACACTGCTCATTCAACATTTAAGAACCATGCTAGGCAATTCACAACCCTCGGCTGTACTAGCAACTACGGCAGAATTAGGTGTAGGCGTGGATTGGGTCGAAGCCGCTGCCTTTGCCTGGCTTGCTAAACAAACAATAGCCCACAAACCCAGCAACCTACCCGCCGTCACAGGAGCAAAAGGTTTGCGGGTGCTGGGTGCAATTTATTCTGCCTAAGCTTTACACCTTTGGTATTATTGTTGCTTGATTAAATAAACCAAACGCCTAATAAAGATTGATTATGACCACAAAACCAACCAAAGCCACCATCACCTTTGACAACGGCGCAGCTCCCATCGATTTACCAGTACTTTCTGGCAACTTGGGTAATGACGTAATTGATATCCGCAGCCTTGGTAAACACGGTGTGTTTACTTACGACCCAGGCTTTATGTCGACTGCCGCCTGCCAATCTAATATTACCTATATTGATGGCGAAAAAGGCTTGCTGCTACATCGTGGCTACCCGATTGAACAACTGGCCGAGCATTGCGACTTTTTAGAAGTCTCGTATTTGCTGATGAATGGTGAGTTGCCAAACGCCAAGCAAAAAGCCAAATTTACTGGCCGCATTACTGGCCACACCATGTTACACGATCAACTCAGCAATATATTCCGCGGCTTTCGGCGCGATGCGCACCCCATGGCGGTCATGATAGGTGTGGTGGGCAGCATGTCGGCGTTCTATTTTGATTCAATGGACGTGTACAACCCTGAGCACCGCGAAACTTCTGCTTTTAGGCTGCTAGCCAAAATGCCCACTATTGCCGCCTGGAGCTATAAATACAACCTTGGCCAGCCGTTTATGCAACCGCAAAACAAGCTAAATTATGCCGAAAACTTTATGCATATGATGTTTGCCACGCCGTGCGAGGAATATACGCCCAACCCTGTGCTAGCAAAAGCGTTTGAGAAAATTTTAATCCTGCATGCCGACCATGAGCAAAATGCTTCTACTTCTACCGTTAGACTTGTTGGCTCAAGCGGTGCAAATCCTTTTGCCAGCATATCTGCAGGTATTGCCTCATTATGGGGGCCCGCACACGGCGGCGCAAACGAAGCTACATTAAAAATGCTGGAAGAAATGGGCGATGTATCGCGTATTGGCGAATTTATTCAGCGCGCCAAAGATAAATCCGATACTTTCCGACTAATGGGTTTTGGACACAGGGTTTATCGCAATATGGATCCACGCGCCGCGATTATGCGCGACACTTGTCACGAAGTTTTAGAAGAGCTTGGCCTGCAAGATGACCCTTTATTTAAACTGGCAATGGAACTAGAAAAAATTGCACTGGAAGACGAATATTTTGTCTCACGCCAACTGTATCCAAACGTCGATTTTTATAGCGGTATCGTCATGCGCGCAATGGGTATTCCAAACAGCATGTTCACTGCCATCTTCGCACTAGCCCGCACTGCTGGCTGGGTAGCGCAATGGAGCGAAATGAATGCCGATCCTGAACACAAAATTGGTCGCCCTAGACAGCTGTATACAGGTGAAGTTAGACGTGAGTTTGTGCCAATTGAGAAGCGCTAACTCTTAAAAAGCCACTAAAGCCTTGTTAATTACACTCAAAGCAACACCGTTATACTTTAAAAAAATAACTTAATTAGCTCGCAAAGCCCGATTCTTTTAATGCTTTGTATATTTTTTCATTCACTTTTGAGTAACCAGCCGCATTTGGATGTATTTGATCGGCTTTTAATGCCTTATCTGATAACACATCTGAAAATACATCGGTAATCAATAGTGTAGCTGTTTCTTTGGCCAGTTTTTCATACATGGGATGGTCAGCTAAATTTCCCACCGCGGCTCTTAAGGCATTAAATTCTGGAATAGCCAGCAAAATTGTTTTAATGTTTTGTGCTTTGGCTAAAGACAAAATAGCTTCTAAATTAGCTTTTGTTTGGCTTTGCGGTACTTGCTGTAGAAAGTCGTTACCGCCTAGCTCAACAATTAATAATTGTGGCTGATACTCTGTTAATAAGTCAGGCAAACGTTCTAAACCACCCGCTGATGTATCGCCCGGAATGCCTTTGTTAACAATTTTCCAACCAGTTGTTTTAGCTAATAAGGTTGGGTAATCCTCACCATCCATAGCGCCAGTCCCATAACTCAAACTATCACCCAAAATAAGCACCGTTGCGTCTTTGGGTATAGCTGCATATTTTGTACTCTCACTACAAGCGGCGATTAACGTAGCAAATAAAATGCACAGCACCACATAATATTTTTTCATTGAACAAACCTTTTACAAACTAAAAAGCCAAGCAAACGCTTGGCTTTTTATATAGCACTACACATTAACAAATAATACTAACGAGTAAAGATTAAACTGAAAATGATGATCCACAACCACAAGTAGAAGTCGCTTGTGGGTTACGAATCACAAATTGCGAGCCTTGCAAGCTGTCTTGATAATCAATCTCTGCACCCATTAAGTATTGCAAGCTCATGGGGTCGATTAATAAAGTAACGCTGTCTTTTTGCACTTGAGTGTCATCGTCGTTTACTTCTTCTTCAAACGTAAAGCCGTATTGGAAGCCCGAACAACCGCCACCGCTGACAAATACGCGCAGCTTCAAATCTGGACTGCCTTCTTCTTCAATTAATTCTTTGACTTTTTTGGCAGCATTATCAGTAAATACCAATGGGGTTGGCATTTCTACATCAGGTAAGTCGGTCACTGCGTTCATATCTTGCTCCTTAAACTTCACAATACTGCTTTGCTTAACCAAATTAAGCCACGGCATTTAATACTATTGATTCAATTACTATAGAACATAATTGGGGATTAATGTTCAGCTTTACAAGCGATTAACTATTTAAAGTTTTAATTACAATTTAATTTAAAGCACTTCGTCTGCTGCGCCATCGGCTAGATAAACCAGCTTGCCTTCTATCACCGCGCCAGTGTGCATTTCTAGAGATTTATAATATAAATCGCCAATAATGCGCGCCTTGGTTTGCAGCTCAATAAACTGGCCAGCTTTTACTGGGCCGATCACTTTACCGTTAAGCACAATTTTTGCTGCACTCACTGCACCTTCGATACTGCCATGCTCACTCACAATAATAGTGCTAGGTGCGCCATTTTGCTCACTTACATTGCCACGAATTGCACCATCTACACGCAAACCACCGCTAAAATGCAAGTCACCTTCAATACGTGTATCTACTCCTACTAGTGTGTCGATACGATTATCAATTTTATTCGCTTTTTTAAAAAACATGTAACTCCCCGCTAGCTTAAGGCGTATTTATCATCAAATTAGCTAATAGCTATTTTGATCTTTTACCGTTCAGCATATTTTTGTAAAAGAATAAATCTTCTTTAGTTTTAATGCTCTCATCTTGAACGGTTGCAAGCTCTTTGGCAAGGTTATTATTGGTTGCCAGCTCTATTTGTAGCTCACGTTGTGCACCAACCAGCTTGGTTTGTAGCACTCTGTTTTCCAGAATAATTTGTTCATATTTTTGATGAATACTTTTATTTTCTCCACCCTGAAATATCCAGTAAGCCGAACCAAACCCCACTGTAACAAACAATACGGCTAACAGCACTTGAAAATACCACGGCCTTTTTGAACGCACAGCCACTTGTTTGGCAGTTAAGCCAAAATGGCGGCGGATTTTACGACGAACGGGTTTCATAACCGATTCAATTTAAGGCAATAGCGGCACGACTTGCAAACCGCAATTTTCACCCAAGCCAAACATAATATTCATGTTTTGTATTGCCTGCCCTGCTGCGCCCTTTACTAGATTATCTTGCACCACAACGATGGTTAAATAACCTGAATCCGCTTGTTGATGCAAAGCAATGCGCAGCTGGTTAGCGCCACGCACTGAGCGCGTTTCTGGCAAGCTGCCTGCCGGCATCACGTCCACAAATGCCTCACTGGAATAGCGCTTTTCATACAGTGCTTGCAAGTCAGTCAATTTGGCTGAATCAGACAATTTGACATAAATGGTTGAAAGCATGCCACGTATCATTGGAATGAGGTGTGGCACAAAGATGAAATCTATTTTTGCACCTGCCGTCAGTTGTGTCATTTGTGCATGAATTTCTGGATGGTGCCTATGCCCTGCCACACCATACGCTTTCATGTTGTCGCTGGATTCTGCAAATAGTGTTGATACTTCTGCTTTTCTACCCGCGCCTGACACGCCAGATTTAGCATCCGCAATAATCGGTGCAGAAAAATCAATGAACCCGAGCTCTAATAACGGCGCTAATCCTAGCAAAACCGTTGTAGGGTAGCAACCTGGGTTGCCAATCACCTTAGCGGCTTTGATTTTTTCGCGATAAAGTTCTGGAATACCATAAATTGCTTCGCCAAGAATGTCTGGGCAACTATGTGGAATTTTGTACCATTTTTCGAAAACAGCAGTATCTTGCAATCTAAAATCGGCGGCTAAATCAATGATTTTCACATTGGCTTTTAGCAACGCTTTCGCTTGACTCATCGCCACACCATGCGGTGTTGCAAAAAATACCACATCACAACTGGTTAAGTCAGCCGTTGCGGGATCAGAAAAAGCTAAATCAACAAAGCCACGCAAGCTAGGAAACATATCCGCCACTGGCAAACCTGCTTCACCACGCGAAGTGATTGCTGTTATTTGTGCGTGCGGATGTATAGCTAAAAGGCGCAGTAACTCTACGCCAGTATAGCCTGTGCCACCCACAATACCTATTTTCAACTTTTCATTTCCCATATGTGTTACGACCAAAATGATAATCTAAAAAACTTAACCTTAAATGAAAAAGGCCGCTAGCGCGACCTTTTTTAACTTCATGACGCCTAAATAAATTAGCGTTTAGAGAATTGTTTACGACGACGCGCTTTACGGAAGCCGACTTTTTTACGCTCAACTTCACGTGCATCACGTGTTACGAAACCAGCGTGTGACAATGCGCTTTTAAGCGCAGCATCATAGTCGATTAAAGCACGCGTAATACCATGACGCACTGCACCAGCTTGGCCAGATTCACCGCCACCGATTACGTTAACCATAATATCAAAGCTAGCTGTGTTGTTTGTTAATTCTAGCGGTTGACGCAAAATCATACGTGAAGTTACACGTGAGAAATATTCATCAACAGGCTTATCATTCACAATGATATTGCCTTTGCCTGATTTTAAGAACACGCGCGCTACTGAGCTTTTGCGGCGGCCTGTACCATAATTGTATTTACCAATCATCTTTATTTACCCTGTCTCTTAACTATTAAATAGTCAATGCTTTTGGTTGTTGTGCAGCATGTTCATGCTTATCGCCAGCATAAACTTTCATTTTTTTAATCATTGCATAGCCTAAAGGACCTTTTGGCAACATACCTTTTACTGCTTTTTCTAATGCACGACCAGGAAAACGGTCTTGCATTTTAGAGAAAGTAGTAGTGCTGATGCCGCCTGGATAACCAGAGTGACTATGGTATTGTTTGTCAGTCGCTTTTGCGCCTGTCACTTTAATCTTGTCGGCATTAATCACTACAATGTAATCGCCAGTATCAACGTGTGGCGTGTAGATGGTTTTATGCTTACCGCGTAAACGGTGTGCTACAGCACTTGCCAGGCGACCCAACACCAAATCGGTTGCGTCGATCACAAACCAATCGTGTTGTACTTCGTGCGATTTTGCAGAAAATGTTTTTCCAGAAAAAATATTCATCGTATAACTACCCAGTTCAGTATTTAAGCTATAGCTTATAAAATCAAGAGGGCGGATTATATGCTTTTGCTTATCCGCTTGTCAATTACAAAAATTGATTAATTGACCTATTTTTACAGTTAATGCTCACTATAAACTTTTAGCCCATTATTTCAGCAGAATAATTGAGTCTATAATTTGAATTGGCACGTGAGTTGCTTGGTTAAGCACATACGAACACACCCTGAAGAATAGATAATTATTATGCACAGCAATTATATACTGAAACAAGCCGTCATAACTGCACTTGCTATCCTAACTCTCGGTCTGCAAAACCAGGCTTTTGCAATCGGCTTAGGCGAGATTGAGGTGAGATCGCACCTTGGGCAGCCTTTGCAAGCAAGGGTTAATGTGCAAGGCATTGGCGAGCTTAAGGATAAAGCCTGTTTTAGGCTGGACGGCGACTCTAATAGCATTAACGCGATTAATCATGCTGATTTTAAACTGGGCAATATTAAAGGGGATGAAGGTGTACTAACGATTACCACATCGGAAGTAATTAATGAGCCAATTACCAGTTTATCGATTATTGCAGAATGCGATTCTAATTTCCGTCGTGATTATGTGCTACTAATAGATCCGCTTTTAACAACAGAGATTGAACAAACAATTGATGAAGAACGCATCAACAATGTCGAATTTTCCAACAATGTCGCTGAAAAACCTGCTGCCCCAGCAATGCAATCCAATGCACAGTCCATTAGGGCGAGTAATAACAACAATCAAAAAAGTCGCGCAAAAAAACTAGCTATTAACAAAAAAGATAATACCAATAACGAAAATATCATATTAACCGTTAATTATGATGCGCAAAAAATAGTTAACAACATCAACAAAAACGTGGCAAACCTCAACACCAGCAACAACACACCCACTAAAAATGTAGCTACAGAACTTAAGTCTCGCTTGAGTATTTCTGGCGGCGAGCCATCTAATAACGCCAATAACATTGGTTTACGGCTAGACAAACAGTTACATTTTTCGACAGACACTGCAGAACTAGCGCTTGCCAGCAACATAGCAGCAGAAGATGAGGCGGTCGTGTTGAACAATCGTCTTGCACACTTAGAACAACAAATCACAACGCTCCAACAACGCAATACCGCGCTGGAAGCTGAAAAATTAAGCGCTCAAACATCGCAAGCAACAAAAGCGCCCAAATCTAATTTGAGCCCTGATTTCAAATTTAATTTTGCATGGTGGCCCTATTTAGCAGGCGCTGGCTTGCTTTTAGGTGGCTATTTTGCGGTAGATTTTTGGCGCCGCCGCCGTCAAGCACAACAAATAGATAATGCGGAAGATGTATGGAGTGTTTTAGACGCAAATTCAAATAGTGATATCTATTACAAAGAGTTTGACCTTAACGATACGCTTTTTGAAAACAAACCCTCTGCAGAGGCAGTTGCCGCAGAAAAAGCAATGTTAGCAGCCAGTGATTTTGAGGCAACACAAGCAGTTTCAGCGCCTTTTCAAATTGAAGAAGATATTTTTGAACACAACATTTTGGACCATGCCGATGTGTTTTTATCGCACGGCCGCACCAGCTTAGCTATTCAATTATTGCAAAATCACTTGCTGGACTTTCCAAAGCAGTCGGTAACCATTTGGTTATTCTTGTTGGATTTATTAGCAAAAGAAAATTTACAGGCCACCTACGAACAAACTACATTGGAATGTAAAGAGCATTTTAATATCCGCATTGCTGCATTTAGCAATGACGAAGCCAGCCCAAAACAAAGCTTGGAAGATTTCCCGCGTTTAACCGCAGGCTTGGAACAAGCATGGGGCACACCTGCGGCACTGGTCTATTTGGATGACTTAATTTACAACAGCCGCCTTGAAAACCGAGTGGGATTTGAGAAAAGCGTATTAGAAGAGCTAGTTTTATTAAGCAGCATTGCCCAAAGCAATGTAAGTAAAGCAGATGTAATTCAATTGGATGAGAAAAAAATGGCGATTAAAGAACTAAAAGATGCAAAACTAGCGGCTAGCAAAGCAGATAAATTACAGAAACTAGAAGAGTTAACCTTGGTTGAGGCGGCAAAAAATACTGTCGCCGCATCAGAACCACCTGAGGAATTATTTCAATTTAACTTAATTGAATATAAATAATTGAATAAAAACTTCTATTAAATTAAGTTGGGTATTTGAAATAATACTCAAATACTAAACCAGTAAAAATAGCTAACCCAACCCAGTTATTGTACAAAAACGCTTTAAAGCAATCGGCTTTAAGGCGTTTTTGTATGAATTTATATTCCCACAACATCAGCAAAAATGCGGCGATAAGGCCAGCATAATAATATTGCCCATAGCCCATTGATTGACCAATATAAATCAATAAACCTAACATGGCAGCATAGTTTGCCATCACAGCAATCACATCATATTTACCAAAAAATATGGCAGAAGACTTTATACCAATTTTCAAATCATCATCGCGATCAACCATCGCATATTGTGTATCGTAGGCAATCGCCCAAAAGACATTTACCAGCAATAAAATCCACGCTAATGGCGGTATGTAGTCATTCACTGCGGCAAATGCCATTGGGATGCCAAAGCCGAATGCCACGCCCAAATAAGCCTGTGGAATCGCAAGAAAACGTTTGGTGTAAGGATAAGTTGCCGCTAAAAACAAGGCGGCGAATGACAATAAAATCGTGGTTTTGTTAAACAGTAATACTAAAAAAAACGCCAATAAGCTCAAACCAGCCGCTAATAAATAGGCTTCCTTTACGCTCACCTCACCTGTGGCTAATGGGCGGTTTTTAGTACGCTCGACCAAACCATCATATTTGCGGTCTGCAATGTCGTTCAACACACAGCCCGCGCTACGCATTAACACAGTTCCTGTCACAAAAATTAGCAACATAATCCAATCTGGTTTGCCGCGACTGGCTACCCACAGCGCCCAAAGCGTTGGCCATAACAGCAACAAAATCCCAATCGGCTTATTCAGGCGCATCAAACGCTCATAAGCATCTAGTTTTTTGGTTAATGTTTTTATATTTTTGGCTGAATTCATTTTAAAAGATTGGGTAAAAACACTTCGGTAACCAAAATAGTAGCGCAATTCAGCCTAAAAACCGAACGCCGCGCCCACAAGTAAGCTGGTTTATCAGTTAAATGCTGCGCTGCTTTTTGGTATAAAACCTGATGTGGCGATAGTTTTTTATAACTGAGTGGCGCACGCTTTACCTTAGGGTTGGCAAATAAAGCCGCACCTAAGGGCTTATTCCCTAACTGACCAAGTCCATTCCATGCGCCGCGCAGGCTTGATCTTGGTAACACACTATGCGCGAATATAACGGGTTGGCCGCCACCAAGCAATAGTACTTCGCGTATTAAAGCCGTCTTGTGTACAGGTATATGTAGTAAATTAGTCTCATCCATAATCGTCTTGGCGAATTTCAACGCAACAGGTCGCACTTTAAAATCTGGGTAACGCCGCCGCAAGCTTGAAGTTAGTGAACCATGGTCAATTAACCAAGGTTTTAATTGTCCGGACAATATTGGTCTGTTTAGCCAATTATCTTTTCCTGCAGAAGGCTTTACTAGCGTTGCGTTTACTAACATTTGACTCAAACTTTTACCAATTCATCTGCATGACTCATCCATCGCTGCAAATGCGCTTCCACTACTTGCGGATAATCGCTGATCAATTTATCTGCTATTTTTTTTGCTGCTTCTAATAAATCCACATCGCGCTCTAAATCTGCGATTTTTAACATCGGCACACCACTTTGACGAGTGCCTAAAAATTCGCCGGGGCCACGTAAATGTAAGTCTGCTTGGGCGATTGCAAAGCCGTCATTACTTTCGAATATCACTTTTAACCGCGCCCGTGCTGTTTCACTTAACTTGTTTTGATAGAGCAAAATACAAGTGCTTTTCGCCGCGCCGCGCCCTACTCTGCCACGCAATTGATGCAACTGGCTTAAGCCAGAGCGTTCCGCGTGTTCAATGACCATTAAACTGGCATTGGGCACATCTACGCCGACTTCAATCACAGTGGTGGCCACTAGCAATTGCGTTTCATTTTTGCTGAACGCTTGCATCACAGCCTGTTTTTCAGCCGATTTCATGCGGCCGTGTACCAAGCCAATATTCAACTCTGGAAAGCTCGCTTGCATATGCGCAAACGTGTCATTGGCGGTTTGCAATTGCAGCGCTTCTGATTCTTCAATCAAGGGGCAAACCCAATAAGCTTGGCTGCCAGCCAAACAGGCTTCACGCACGCGTTGCAGAATTTCATCACGCCGTTCATCTGAGACTAACTTGGTGACAATTGGCGTGCGGCCTGGAGGTAGCTCATCAATCACAGACACATCTAAGTCAGCAAAATAACTCATGGATAATGTGCGCGGAATGGGTGTGGCAGACATCATCAGCTGGTGCGGCTCTGGTTCACCCTTTTTGCGCAAAGCCAAACGCTGCTGCACACCAAAACGGTGTTGCTCATCAATAATCGCTAAACCTAATTTTTTAAATATGACGGCATCTTGAAATAAAGCATGCGTGCCAATAGCCAGTTGAGCGTGGCCGCTAGCGATATCGGCCAATGCTGCTTCTCGTTCTTTTTTGCTTTGGCTACCTGTTAACCATCCAATATTAATGTTTAGCGGCTTGAACCAAGTTTCAAATTTTTTAAAATGCTGCTCGGCTAAAATCTCTGTTGGCGCCATTAGCGCCACTTGCCAGTCGTGCTCAATCGCTTGCAACGCAGCCATACACGCCACAATCGTTTTTCCACTGCCGACATCTCCTTGCAGTAAACGCTGCATCGGATGCGGCTGAGTCAAATCATGACTGATTTCTGCGACGACTTTTTTTTGCGCATTGGTTAAATTAAAAGATAAAATTTCAAGCAGTTGCTGGGTGAATGTTTTGGATATCGCGATTGCCGGCGCATTAATGCTGCGTCTTTTAGCATAGTGTTTACGCATAGAAAGTTGCTGTGCTAATAGCTCATCAAATGCCAAACGGCGCCATTCTGGCGTTGCATGATTTTCTAGTGCCGTTAAATTAGCATCAGGCGCAGGATTATGCAAAGCCTGAACACTAGCTGCAAAACTGGGCAAATGACCACTATTAAAACCGATATTTTTATAAACACCTGCTGGCAAAGTTTCGGCGAGTGCCTTTTGCTGAATCGCCAGTGCAATCGCTTTGCGGATTGTGGGTTGCGTTAAACCAGCTGTAGTCGGATAAATCGGGGTGAGCGTTTCAGCCACTTTTGTGCTTTCACCCGCAACTTTGCATTGCGGATGCACCATCTCATAGCCAAAAAAACCGTGCCGCACTTCACCATAGACACGTAATTTTGAGCCTTCTTTCAACGCAGCTATTTGACTGGGGTAAAAGTGCAAAAAACGTAGTGTTAATTGCCCACTAGCGTCTTCAATGCGGGCGATTAAGGCTTTGCGCGGCTTGTAAGTGACTTCTGCGTGGGTAATTTCGCCTTCCACTTGTACGGTATCGCCAAGGCGCAAATCACGTATGTTGGTGATGCGCGTTTCGTCCATGTAGCGTAACGGCAAATGTAGCAATAATCCTTGAATGTTTGAAATGCCAAGCT
The DNA here is from genome assembly GCA_040387515.1 of Pseudomonadota bacterium. Lineage (GTDB taxonomy): Bacteria > Pseudomonadota > Gammaproteobacteria > Burkholderiales > Methylophilaceae > Methylotenera_A. Next base: position 47,640 of record JAZKDP010000010.1, on the reverse strand, counting down.
TTTGCAGATTGGCGATCAGCGGTTTTGAGAACGCTTTGATTTCAGTGAGTTTGGTCATGCCAAAAAATTAAGTACTTACTGAATTCTATTTTCTGAATTGCCGCCTTTTACTCGATTAATGCGCACAACATTGGGAATTTTACGTAAATTACGCATTAAGCCTGCCAAATGCACGCGATTACTCACTTGCACCGTAAAGTTTACATTGGAATATTGACTGCCATCAGACTCTTCAACACTGACGTTATCAATATTAGAACCTGCATCCGAAATGCCCGCAGCGATTTTGGCCAGCATTCCGCGCTCATTCGCAACTACTATGCGCACGTTTACTTTAAACAGTTTTTTATTATCAGGATCCCACTCTACATCTAGCCATTTATCTGGATCCAGCTTGAATTTAGCCACAGTTGGACAATCATGCGTGTGAATAATCAAGCCTTTTTCTTTATTAATAAAACCTAAAATAGGATCGCCAGGTATAGGCGTGCAGCACTGCGCAAATTGCACTGCCATACCTTCGGAGCCGCGAATGGTAATGATATCGAGCGGTTTCTTGGTTTTAGTATTCTCGTCATTAGTCAACTCCTGACCAATCGCAACTAGTTGATGCGCAACCATCAAGCTCATGCGCTTACCCAAACCAATTTCCGCCAGAATATCTGCTTTATTTTTAGCGCCATAATCACGCATGACTTTTTGCCATTGTTTATCGCTAATCAAGCTGGTATCTACATGCAAGGCGCGCAAAGCCAGATTCAGCATACGCTCGCCCAAATGCGCCGATTCGGACACTTGTACGGTTTTTAAATAATGTCGAATATGTGAGCGCGCTTTGCCAGTCACCACATAATTGAGCCAAGCTGGATTGGGTTTGGCCAAAGCCGCTGTGATAATTTCAACTTGATCACCATTGCGCATTTCAGCGCGCAGCGGTGCGAGCTCGTTGTTGATTTTAACCGCCACACAACTATTGCCCACGTCGGTATGTACTGCATAGGCAAAATCTACAGCAGTAGAGCCACGCGGCAAGGCTAAGATATTGCCTTTTGGCGTAAATACATAGACTTCATCGGGGAATAAATCCACTTTGAAATGTTCCAGAAATTCAAAACTGTCTTCACTTTCAGTTTGAATCTCTAATAAACGTTGTAGCCATTGATGCGTTTGCTGTTGCAAGGCAGTTAAATTCGCATCCGAGGTTTTGTACATCCAGTGTGCAGCAACGCCAGCATCAGCCACATTATGCATTTGCTCACTACGAATTTGCACCTCAATTGGCGTACCAAAAGGGCCAAATAAAGTGGTATGCAACGATTGGTAGCCATTGGCCTTGGGAATTGCAATATAGTCTTTAAACTTGCCAGGAATAGGCTTATAAAGCGCATGCAAATGGCCTAACGCCAAATAGCAACTAGCCATGTCTTTAACCAGAACCCTAAAACCATAAATGTCATGGATTTGCTCTAGCGCACTGGTTTTGCTGACCATTTTGCGATACACGCTATATAGATGCTTTTGTCGACCTTTAACGTCGGCCTCAATCTGTACGTCTTCTAATCGCTGCTTAATCGCATCTAAAATTTTGACAATCACTTCTTTACGATTGCCACGCGCGACCATAATGGCTTTAGACAACACACGATGGCGCATAGGGTACAAATATTGAAAACTTAAATCTTCCAACTCTTGATAAATAACATTGAGTCCAAGCCGATTGGCGATTGGCGCATAGATTTCTAAGGTCTCACGTGCGATGCGCTTTTGTTTCTCAGGTCGCATCGATTCCAGCGTTTGCATGTTGTGCAATCTATCGGCTAATTTCACCAAAATCACGCGCACATCCTGGCTCATCGCCAACAGCATTTTGCGGAAATTTTCGGCTTGCGCTTGCGTAGCGCTTTGCAGCTCAATCTTATCCAGCTTGGTTAAGCCATCCACCAATATGCCAACCTGTTTACCAAACTGCTCCGCAATCTCTGACACCGACACACCAGTATCTTCTACCACATCATGCAATAAGGCGGCGAGTACGGTTGGCAAATCTAAATGCAGCTTGGCTAAAATACACGCAACCGCCACAGGGTGCGTAATATACGGCTCGCCTGTTTTACGCGTTTGGCCTTCATGCGCTTTCTCTGCATAACGGTAAGCCGCCCACACCTGTTCAATGTCGGCTTGGCTAAAATATTCTTTTAATAGTAATGTGAGTTGTGAAGTTTCAGAGTCTGCCGGCAATAGACTAGGCTCGGCAGATTGAAATGTGTCGACGGTGTGTTTATGAATGCCGTTTTTGGTTGCAGATTTTGGCATTGAGTTGCATGCTTACCGCTTGGAAGTTTAAGAATGTGCGCGATTTAAAATTTCCACACCGATTTTACCCGCTGCAATTTCGCGCAAAGCTAATACCGTTGGCTTATCTTTTTGGCCAGTTGTATTTACTAAAGGATCTGAGCCGTTAGCCAATTGACGCGCGCGATAAGCCGCAACTAAAGTTAATTGAAAGCGGTTCGGAATTTTGTCTAAACAATCATCTACTGTAATGCGTGCCATGATTTTTACCTTCTAAGTTAAGTCTTAATTATATGTTTTAAAAATTTAAGTTAAGCTTTAATGAAATAAAGCTTTAAATATTGAATATTTAAATAATGCTGGCTGAAATTTTCAGGTTAATTGTTTAACCAGTGCAGCATAACGCTGTAATTGTGATTGCGTTTCTAATCTGCAAGTGCGAATAATCGCCATTAAATCTTGCAAAGCCACATCGAAATTATCGTTGATTGTAACATAATCAAACTCAACCACATGGCTCATTTCTTCGCGTGCAGCAGCAACGCGCTTATTAATCACCTCAACACTATCTTGACCTCGATTATTCAGTCTAAATTCCAATGTTTCGACCGATGGTGGCAAGATGAAAATGCCGATACTATCCGGGTAAATCGCCCGTACTTGCGCAGCGCCCTGCCAATCAATCTCTAAAATCACATCATAACCAGCCTGCAAAGCACTATCTACGGACGCTTGTGATGTTCCGTACTTTGCGCCGTGTACATCCGCACTTTCTAAAAAACCACCGTTATTTAAAATGTTTAAAAATTGCGCTTCATTCACAAAATGATAATGCACGCCATTTTCTTCACCCACTCTAGGCGCACGGGTTGTGTGTGAAATAGAAAGTTTCACCTGCGCATCGTGCGTCAATATCGACTTAACCAAACTGGTTTTGCCTGCACCAGATGCAGCGGTGACGATAAAAAGATTACCTGGAACTTGATTTAATACCATGCTTAATGTCATGTTTTAACACCAATCTGGGCTTGGTAGCGCGGAAAAAACTTCTTTTAACCCTGCGCCCCAGCCTTGCCTCACTTTAGAATAATACGGGTCGGCTTCTGCAATTCGCTGCTTGCAATCGGCATGCAGACTATCGACACGATAAATCAGCAAATCGATAGGTGCGGCAACTGATACGTTGCTGCGAATTGTAGAATCGAACGAAATCAGTAAACATTTTACCGCATCCATAATGTCGGTATTGTACTGCACTACGCGGTCGATGATTGGCTTGCCATATTTGGTTTCGCCGATTTGGAAATAAGGCGTTTCATTGCAGGTTTCAATAAAATTACCCGCCGAGTACACATTAAACAAACGCGGCTTTTCACCTTTGATTTGGCCGCCAATTAAAATGCTAGCGTTAAATTCAATCTGGTGACTTTTAAAATGTTCGCCCTCTTGCTCAAAAGTCGCGCGCAACTCGCGCCCGACCAAACTAGCAGCTTCAAACATGCTGTCAACATTATGTAAGTGCTTACTATTTTCCTCTGCATTGGTGATTTTCAACTGCAATGAATTAACTACCGATTGCGTAATCGCTAAATTACCTGCGGTTAATAGCACAATCACGCGCTCATTAGTCACTTCAAAGATATGCATCTTGGGAGAAACTGCCACTTGATCAACCCCTGCGTTGGTGCGAGTGTCGGATGCAAAAACCAAGCCTTGTTCTAATGATAAACCGACGCAATATGTCATGATAATGATGAAAATACAGAAGTTTTCGAAAAACCAATCATACCATTTTTGAATAATGGCTATTGATGGAATTTGTTAATTTTTGCTGGTTATTTGTTTGTACGAACTACATAAAACCAGCAGCTTCAGTCAGTTTAGCCACATTTTCTTGCGTAAAAAATCCATCAAAACTGCCGTAGCGTTGCACATACTCGATAATCAGGGATGAATGTTCCGAAGCATTGGAGAATATCTGTTTGAGGCCTTGTTCTTTTGAGCCAATTACATCCAGCAAAAAGCCTTTACCGTTTTCGGCAATCGCATCCACGACAAAATCGATATTCTCCTTGCCCATATATTCACCATCTTTTACCGAAATCGCCATATGATGCAGACGCGGTCCATAGTTGCGTACAAAGGTTTCTGTTGGAGAAGGCAGATGTTCTAGATGATTAATAAAATAAGGCGTGTTATTGGCGGTGAAAACTTTTGCCGGACTTTTTGATTCTGGAATCGGATGCGTGCTTTTGGTGACATTAGTAGATGAGTTTTGGTCTTTAATATTGTAGGCGCCCCAAAAATAATAGCTGGATAGCGACAAATACTCCAAAATAGCCACCTCACGGTTTTGGCTGTAAACCCGCGTGGCTAAATGATCGATTGGTAATAATAAATCGGTGACGCCTATTTGTGTTTGCAGCGTTTTCGCCTCTAAGTAAGCGATTTGCACATCGGCTTTAATCATGCTGACGCCGAGTGCATAGACTCTTAACTCATTTGGTTTGCGCTCTAAATAGCCGACAATATTATGTGTGTAAGGCGAAGGCTTGCTGACAGCGATATTGCCTGGAAACTCTAGTTTGCGCACTTCATCCTGATTGAAAAATCTAAATTCGCGTTGTTCTTGCAGCTTAACCACGCTGTGTAAATCGGTCACGCGGATAATCTCACCCATGTAGCGACTATTCGGTTTTTTCGCGCCAACTGGATAGACCTCATTCAAGCTTCTGAAAATGCCACGCAAGTTAGGGTCTTTCACTTCACGCAACAGAATATCTGGTGAATTTAAATCTATACGCAATATATGCGTTAAATGCTGCTCTGTTTCTAGCGTTACCAAATAATGGTATGGCGTCATTAATGCCAACTCTGCGATATATTTGGTCGCATGCTCTGGATCAACCGAAATCATCAGCGCGTCAATTTCGTGAATCATCTCTGTTAAGCCAAGTTGATCACGCTCTGCTAACAAACGAACCAAGTTTTCCTCAAAAAATGGGGAATTTTCTTTATCGCCATGACGGCTAGATTGCAGTGAGTTAATGGTCATCAATGCTTAAATTATTCCTGTTTGAATGATTGTCTGCATTATTGCTGCGCGTGCTGGGTTTGTTGTATCAACTGCGCTTGCCTGAGCAGTTCGATTTGATTCATTTTATGTTTTTGATGAATTGGCACGCCAGCTTGATTAACTACCACGCTAGTGGCCATGCCTTCTACGCCGCCGCCAGAACGCATTCCAGTCACGGGGCTGGCGGTGCGATAATCTAGGCCTGTCGCCAAGCGTACATACGTTTCGCCCGCATGGCAACCGTTGGATACATCGATACTTTGCCATGCGTTATCAAACCACACATCCACCCACGCATGGCTTTGCATCAAGCTGCCATCTTGGGTGAACAAATATCCGCTGACATAGCGTGCTGGATAACCCAAGCTGCGGCAACAGGCAATAAATACGTGGGCATGATCCTGACACACGCCTTGTTCCAATCTAAACGCCTCAATCGCAGTGGTGGTCACTTCGGTTGCGCCAGAAATATAACCAACTTTCTCCACCAGCGCATGCATTAAGTCGTCAATTGGCTTTTGCTTGAATGACATCGCAAAGTCTTTAATGGCAGCATCTGCCAGCGTTAATGGTGTATCGCGCAAATAAATGGTGAGCGGTAAAGGTTGCTGTTGCGAGTAATCATTGACGCCAGTTTCTACCTCTCCCACTACAGTCACACTTAATTCAGTATGTGGCGTATCCACCACTAGCGTGTGCGTGGTATTACCAAAAGCGTCTTCAAACTCATGCATTTGACCTTGCACTTTAATATCCCAATATTTAACGTGCTGGCCGAAACCACTTTGCGGTGTCAGCCGCAGCTGCTGAATCGTATAATTGACCGGCGTGGTATAAACGTATTGGGTATGGTGTTCGATAGTAAGGCGCATAATGGATTGCTTTTAACTGGGATTAATACTTAAAAAAGCACGTTGAATTTCGGCACCTAATATATTGTTGGAATCAATAAAGTCACTTAAAAATTCATGCAAACCTTGCTGGAAAATGTCCTGCATTTTTCCATAACGCAATCTGGAATGTAGCTCGCCCGAAAGCCTTCTACACTCGGTATGACGACTGCCTGAAAGCTGCTCTAATATTGGACTAATCTCATCTAAACAAGCATGTAACGAGCGAGGCATATCGCGTCTTAATACCAGCAACTCGGCCACCCGCCACGGCACGATGGTATCGCTGAATATCTTTTGATACGCTTGAAACGCAGAAACAGAGCGTAACACCGCACTCCATTCGTAATAATCTACCGCGCCGCCGACCTCTTCTTGTTCCGGTAACAATAGATGATATTTCACATCCAGCAAGCGCGCGGTATTATCGGCACGCTCAATAAACGTGCCTAAACGCACAAAACTAAAAGCATCATCGCGCAACATTGTGCCAAAACAAACGCCTCTAAATAAATGTGAGCGCGCTTTTACCCAATCACAAAACTCGCGCAAACCATTTTTGGCTAAATCTTGGCCATTAAATTGATCAAACTCAATCCATAATGCGTTGATATTTTCCCAAGTTTCCGATGTCATCGCCACACGCACAGCCCGCGCATTTTCACGTGCATTGCGTAATGCGCTGTAAATACTAGATGGATTATTGGGGTCCATCGCCAAATAATGAATCACATTGGTGGCCTTAACATCGCCATATTCAGCTTCGTATTCGTCAACATTGCCCGAAATTTCCAGCGCTGGCAGCCAAAGTGCGGCCTCACTTTCTGCAGCATTTGGCACCAAAGACATACTGTAAGTCACTTCCAGCACGCGGCCCATATTTTCTGCTCGCTCAATGTAGCGCGCCATCCAATACAAATGATCAGCGGTTCGACTTAACATACGGATTCTGCCTTATTATTTTCTACTGTTTCGGCAGCTACTTTTTTAGCGTTTTTAGCCATTAACTCTTTTGGCTCAAATAAATCACTTTCTAACACCCAAGTATCTTTGGTACCGCCGCCTTGCGAAGAGTTCACCACCAACGAGCCTTCTTTTAGCGCAACGCGACATAAAGCGCCAGGCACTAGCGTCACTGTTTTGCCAGATAATACAAATGGTCGCAAATCGACATGGCGCGGCGCAATGCCCGCCTCGACCAATGTTGGGCAAGTAGAAAGTGCCAATGTCGGCTGCGCAATATAGTTTGAAGGTTTAGATAAAATACGTAGCCTGAATTCTTCAATCTCATTCTTAGTAGCAGCTGGCCCAACCAGCATGCCGTAGCCGCCGGAACCTTGCACCTCTTTTACCACCAGTTCATGCAGATGCTCTAAGGTATATTGCAGTTCATCTTCTTTACTTAATTGGTAAGTCGGCACGTTTTCCAGCAACGGCTCTTCGCCTAAATAAAACTTAATCATCTCTGGCACGTAAATATAGGTCGCTTTATCATCGGCCACACCAGTACCCACCGCATTGGCTAAAGTCACGCCGCCATTTCTATACACAGACAGCAAACCCGGAACGCCCAACATGGAATCTGGGTTAAATACCAGCGGATCGATATAATCGTCATCGATACGTCTATAAATCACATCGACACGTTGCGGCCCTTGCGTGGTGCGCATATACACTGCATTGTTGCGCACAAATAAATCTTGGCCTTCGACTAATTCAATCCCCATTTGCTGGGCGATAAAAGCATGCTCAAAATATGCACTGTTATAAGCGCCTGGTGATAGCAATACAACGACTGGATCATGCACACCCGTTTGAGCAACTGCGCGCAAGTTTTTCAGTAGCACTTGCGGATAATGGTCGACTGGTGCGATGTGATAACGGCGGAATAATTCAGGGAATAAGCGCATCATCATTTTGCGGTCTTCTAACATGTACGACACACCTGATGGCGTACGCAAATTGTCTTCCAACACATAAAACTGCGATTCGCTGGTGCGCACTAAATCGATACCAGCAATATGTGCATAAATCTGATTGGGCACATCCACGCCAAACATCTCAGGGCGATATTGGCTATTGGCTAAAATACTGGTTGGTACGATGCCTGCCTTAATAATTTCTTGGTCATGATAAATATCATGCAAAAACATATTTAATGCACGTACACGTTGAATGGCACCTGCAGAAAGTTTTGACCATTCTGCTGCGGATATTAAGCGCGGAATCACATCAAACGGAATCAGACGTTCTGCGCCATCTTCTTCACCATAAACGTTAAACGTAATGCCCACGCGGCGGAATAGTAACTCCGCTTCTTGACGTTTGCTTTCTAATTGATGATGCGGAATATCCTTTAACCAATCTTGATAAGCCGCATAAATATGTCGCACGCGATTCTCATCTGGAGCAGTCTTGTCCAACTGCATTTCATCAAAAAACGATTGAAGCGATTTTTGCATAATTAAAATCTTTGCTTAATATAAAAGACTTATTTGGTTTGAAAGACTTATTTATATAAAAGCTTATGCAAGGCGTATGCCAGTTAATTTTTTTAATAAAATCAAATGGTTAAAATAATACTGTTTGATAATAAAAAAATATGCACAGATTTAGTGCGGGAGAAAACTGGATTTTTAAGCGCACGCAACAGATTAGTGCGTGCTTTGAGGGTTTAACTTAGTGCGATTAAGTTTAAAAGTTTATTCAATATTTTGAATTTGCTCGCGCATTTGCTCAATCAACACTTTCAACTCCATTGAAATTTGACTAGTTTCAATCGCTACCGATTTAGAACCCAAGGTATTCGCTTCGCGATTCATTTCTTGCATTAAAAAATCCAGGCGCTTACCAACCGCACCGCCCGCCTGCAAAATACGTTTCACTTCAGAAATGTGCGACGTTAGTCGTGAAAGCTCTTCATCCACATCAATACGTTGTGCGTACAGCACTATTTCCTGACGAATACGATCATCGTCATGACTATTCGTCGCTTCATGTAATTTAGCGGTTAATTTTGTTTGATATTGACCAATTAAGCCTGGCATCATGGGTTTTACTTTAGTCACATGTTGCTCGATTTGTTGCAATCTATCCAAAATAATCGCTTTTAATTTGGCGCCCTCACGCTCACGCGCATCAATCAAGCTTTGCAAAACTTGATTCAACGACTGCTTAAAATCCGCTTCTAATGCATCGTTATCCAGCGCATCTGCCATCATCACACCAGGCATACGCAATATATCCAGCATATTAACTGGTTGCGTATGTGGGAAGTATTGGGCGGCAGTTTTTGCACTTTCTGCAATTTGTTGCAAAACCGTATGGTTAAGCTGTGGCGCTACATCTGTGCCAGCTTCGCGCATCATATTCATACGAATATCCACTTTACCACGCCCCAGTTTAGCCTGAACCAACTCGCGAGCGGTCGCTTCAAACTGACGTAAATTGTCATCCAGCTTAAGCTGCAACTCTAGATAACGATGGTTTACCGAACGGCATTCCAGCAACAAAACGCCATTTTTGGTATTGCTTTCGAGTGAAGCGTATCCGGTCATGCTTAATATCATATGGTGGCTCTTAAATTTAATGTCTAGAATTAGTTTCCAGAAGTAGTGTGTTAATGTAATTTCTTAAAGTAACTTATGACAATTGTAACAAACAACCATGATTTAATTATGATTTAATGCAAAATGTATGCGAGAATCTGGTTAATTTCTGTATCATAGAATATGATTCTATTCATGCATTTAGGTTAATCCATATCCAAACCTTGATATTTAATTGATTAAATGGCGACACTTAAAAACTTATCTCTGCCTATCGGCTACATCCTTCAAGACTACATTATTACCCGAGTCTTAAGCACTGGTGGCTTTAGCTTTGTGTATCTTGCGCAAGATATGAACAAGAATATTGTGGCGATTAAAGAATACATGCCCACCGGCTTGGCCTTGCGCGAAGATGGTGCGACCGTGTTATTAGACAACGATGATGATGCCGCTACATTTAAACATGGCCTCAAATGCTTTTTTGAAGAAGGCTTAGCGTTAGCCAAAATTGACCATAAAAATATCGTACGCGTGCTGAATTTTTTCAGAGAAAACAATACCGTTTACATGGTGATGCAGTATGAGCGCGGCAAATCTTTACAAGATTTCATTCTGTCGCAAACCGAACCCGTGAATGAAAGATTTGTGCGCCGCGTGTTTGGTGAGCTTTTAAATGGCCTGCGTGAAGTACATACTCAAAAATTGCTGCATTTAGATATTAAGCCTGCCAACATTTATATTCGCTTGGATGGTTCACCCGTATTGCTTGACTTTGGTTCTGCACGCCAGACGCTGACCCAAACGCAATCTAAACTATCACCCAGCTATACACCAGGTTTTGCACCGCCAGAACAGTATTTTGAGCGTAAACAATTAGGCCCTTGGAGCGATATTTACAGTGTGGGCGCCAGTATGTATTCGTGCTTGGCAAGATCGGCACCAATGGCTGCCAACCAACGTACCAAAAAAGATTTTTTAGCGCCAGCCACCAAAGTGGGCAAAGGTATTTACACGCAAGAGTTGCTGCAAATTATTGATAATTGTTTAAAATTAGACTACATGGAACGGCCGCAGAGTGTATTCTCGCTACAGAAAACATTATTTGAAATTGTGCCACCATTAGTTATTCCAAAACCCAGTTTAGCTAAAAAGATAAAAGATGTTTTAAATAGGCCGCTTTAGAATACTAATTAGCATTTAAACCTTACTATTTAAATAAAAACCATCACTTAAAATGAAATTTTCTATTTACCAAAATAGCCGCCAAGGGCCGAGAAATTACAACCAAGACCGCTTGGCGTATTCTTACAGCAAAGATGCTTTGTTGTTGGTGCTGGCCGATGGTATGGGCGGCCATCGCAATGGCGAAGTGGCTGCACATTTGGCGGTTAAAACATTAACCGATGCTTTTCAGCGCTTAGCTGTGCCTTTTTTAAGTAGTCCCGCCAAGTTCTTAATCGATCATATCCAGCAAGTGCACGACATGATTGATAACGTAACGCAAAGTGAGGATTTAATCGAATCGCCGCGCACAACCATAGTTGTCGCCATTATCCAACGTGGATTTTTGTATTGTGCGCACGTGGGCGACTCTCGCTTGTATCACTTTCGTGATGGTCATTTGCTGTTTCGTACGGAAGATCATTCGGTTGTGCAATCTTTGTACAAAAAAGGCATGATCACCAAAGAAGAAATGGCGACGCATCCTTACAAAAACAAAGTGTATAACTGTTTAGGTGGCGAAACGCAGCCAAAAATTGACTTATCTGACCGCTTTGAATTGCTAGAAGGCGACACGATTTTGTTGTGCACCGATGGCGTTTGGGGCGTGTTAAGCGATCAACAAATTAAAGAAATTATTCAGCAACATGTTGTGATTGCTGATGCCACTAACAAGCTGATGGATAGCGCCGAATTTGCCAGCGATGAACGCGGCGACAACATGAGCGCAATCGGTTTGCAATGGGGTGATAGACAACAAAGTAGTGACGCAGTTTCTACACAACTGATGCCGCTGGGCGAAACCACCACCATCATGAATACTGTGCAACAGCATACGCACGACGACATGAATCTGAATGATCTTTCTGATGACGATATTGAAAATACCATCGCAGAAATTCAAAACGCTTTAAATAAAACCCAGCAAAAACCAAAAATTTAACCTTTAACTTAAGGTTAAGATAAATTTATTCAAAACTTAATTCGGCTTAAAGTTAGTCTGTTCGCGCTTTTGTAGCCAAATAAGTTTTAAGCGCATCTCAATATCGCATGGCTTATAATGTGCATTTATTTAACGCACATTTTTTTAAAGCCATTATCATGCAATCAGCAACCCGCCCCAGCCAACGCGCCACCAATCAATTACGTAGCGTAGAAATTATCCGCCATTACACCAAACATGCCGAAGGTTCGGTATTGGTTAAATTTGGTGATACGCACGTACTTTGTACCGCCAGTGTGGAAGAAAGAGTGCCCGGCTTTTTAAAAGGTAAAAATCAAGGCTGGGTAACGGCAGAATATGGCATGTTGCCACGCTCAACTGGCAGCCGCATGGATAGGGAAGCCGCAAAAGGCAAACAGTCTGGCCGCACACAAGAGATTCAGCGCCTAATTGGCAGAAGTTTGCGCGCAATTATTGACTTGGAAAAACTAGGCGAGCGTAGCGTTCACATTGATTGTGACGTGATTCAAGCAGATGGCGGTACACGTACAGCCAGTATTACTGGCGCTTATGTGGCTTTGCATGATGCAATCTCTACGCTTTTAACTAGTGGAAAAATCACTGAACCCCCCCTTAAACAAGCCGTAGCGGCGATTTCAGTGGGCGTTTACAAGGGCTTGCCAGTGTTGGATTTAGATTATATTGAAGACTCCGACTGCGATACGGATATGAATGTGGTGATGACTGCAGATGGCGGGTTTGTAGAGATTCAGGGCACTGCAGAAGGCGAACCTTTTGCGCGCGAAACCATGAATGCAATGCTGGATTTGGCCGCTAGTGGCATTGGTGAGTTGTTGGTCTTACAGCAAACTGCCTTGGCGCGCTAATAAGCTATAACTATTAGGCAAAATTAATACCGATGAACAAACTCGTTATTGCATCGAATAACCAAGGAAAATTGCGTGAAATTCAAGCGTTACTGACGCCGCTTAATATTGAAGTATTGCCGCAAGCAAGCTTGAGTATTAGCGAAGCAGAAGAACCACATTGCACGTTTATCGAAAACGCCTTGGCCAAAGCGCGGCATGCCAGTTTACACAGCGGCTTACCTGCATTAGCAGATGATTCAGGTTTGTGTGTTCAAGCGTTGCAAGGTAGACCTGGTGTTTATTCAGCACGCTTTGCCGATATGGTTAACCCTGAAGGATGCGTAGAAACAAACGCGGACAAAATAAATCGCGATGAAAAAAATAATCTGGCCTTATTAAGCGCACTGTCAGACCAAAGCAATCGCAGCGCATATTATTACTGCGCACTAGTCTTGGTACGACAGCACGATGATCCGCAACCCATCATTGCAGAAGGCATTTGGTCAGGTGAAATTTTAACCACACCAAGAGGGTCAAAGGGTTTTGGCTATGACCCTTTGTTTTTAGATATTAATCACAACAAAACAGGCGCAGAATTAGACGCTGATGTTAAAAATAAAATCAGTCATCGCGGGCAGGCATTGCAACAATTATTGATTAAAATCAAGGCATTAAAAGTATGAAAAACTTACCGATATGGTTGCGTGATGATGACAGCATTGTCTCTTGCACCGAAAAAATCAAAGTCATGCGCGAAAATTTTGAAGAAATTCAACAGATCGCCCAAGATGCATTTGAAGATGGATTATTGTTGGAAGTGTCTGAAGCGCAGATGCGTGAAACCCTTCATCAGCTAGTCGATCAGTTAATTAACCCTTATCAAAAACCTAAAGCGGCCCTTGAAAAAAGTTATACCAATTAAAGCAGACACGTTTTTCAATACGAAAATTGAGCCAATCAATAGCACATCGCCACTTTTAGGGCAGGCAACGTTGTCAGGCCTAACCAACCCGCCGCCTTTATCGCTGTATATTCACATACCTTGGTGCGTTAAAAAATGTCCGTATTGTGATTTTAATTCGCATGAATCGCGTACAGAGATACCTGAAAATCGTTATGTAGCCGCGTTAATTGCAGATTTAGAGCAATCCGTGCCACGCGTTTATGGGCGAAAAATTAGAAGTGTATTTTTTGGTGGCGGTACGCCGAGCTTATTTTCAGCTGAATCCATTGATGAGATTTTAAGCGCGGTACGCATGTTAACACCGCTTGAGTATGGTGCGGAAATCACACTGGAAGCCAACCCTGGCACAGTTGATACAGCACATTTCAAAGGCTATAAACAAGCAGGCGTCAATCGTATTTCGCTGGGCATTCAAAGCTTTAATGCGGATTATTTAAAAGCACTTGGTCGCATTCATGACGACAGGCAAGCGATTACAGCGGCCGAATTAGCATTGAACACTTTTGAGCGAGTGAATTTGGATGTGATGTATGCGTTGCCAAACCAAACTCTTGAGCATGCGTTACAAGATACGCGCCAAGCTATTGCGCTGAATCCTGATCATTTATCTTTTTACCATTTAACTTTAGAGCCCAATACGCCTTTCCATCGCACACCTCCTAGCTTACCAGATGATGATTTGAGCGCAGATATGCAGGAACAGATTGAAGTTTTATTGGCTGAAAATGGTTATGAACATTATGAAACATCGGCTTTTTGCAAACCGACCTCGCATGCAAAACACAATCTGAATTATTGGCAATTTGGTGATTACTTGGGCATCGGCGCAGGCGCGCATAGCAAATTAAGTTATCACGATAAAATCACCCGCGAAACGCGGCATAAACATCCAAAAGCATTTATGGAAAATGCTGAAGCTGGCAACGCTGTCGATAATAGCTGGCTGATTCCGCAAGCAGACTTGGGTTTTGAGTTTATGATGAACGCACTCAGATTAACGGGTGGTTTTGAAACAAAGCTTTTTCAAGAACGTACGGGGAAATCTATACAGAGCATCAATGCGGGGCTGAAAACCGCTTTAGAAAAAAAATTAATCCAGCAAGATTTGCAGCGAATAACGCCGACTTTATTAGGTCAACGTTATTTAAACGATTTATTAGCGTTGTTTTTATAAGTGTGAGTGATTAATCAAACGCTTTGCGCGTATCCAACAATGCAATCAGCATTAAAATGTCATCCAACACTGCCTTACTAAAGCCTGCTCGATCACCATCGCGATTATCCGTAATCAAGCTTTCTAAATATACTTTCGCCAAATCACTAGGCCAAACTGCATCCAGTTTGTCCATGATGTGCGGAAACTCTTCTAAGTCTTGCGGTACCACAATTTCAGCGCTGGTTTCGTACCACACTGGCGTCATCACATTAAAAGTGCGATGCAGGCTTTGCGCGTAACGTTCGAACTCTTCTTTTAAACCAAGCGTTCTGAATATTTCGAGTAAATATAACCAATGATTAATAGAAGTTTTTGGCTGCGCTTCGATGATTAACTTTAAGTGATCTATCGCATCTTGCGGGCGATTAATACTCATCAGCAATTTCGCTTCCTCTAACGTCGAAGTCGCTTTAGCTTGTTCATCGCGCATTTGCGTATTCATAAAATTCTTAGTTGAAACTTGTGGTTGCTGTTCAGCTACATACTCAGCTTCTGCCTCTTGTTCCGTGTCTTGCCATTGCCCGCCCAAATCCGTCAAAGTGTCATCCATAATCGGTACCGATTCGCTAAAACGAACCAACACACGCTGGCGATATTGTTTGAGTAAATAAGCACCTAAAGCTAATAAGGCGGCCAAACCTAACGCAGCCAATAAACCATATTTCAGTAAGTTAGATGACGATTCTTCTACTTTTTCTGTTGCTAGAACTGCTGACGCTGGTGATTGTTGCGTCAGTGGTTTCACTTGTTTAGCGACAGTATTAACGGAACTTACACTGTTTCCATTTGCATTATTTCCATTTAAATTTTTAAACGATTTTTTTGCTGGCAGAGTACCAGCCACCTCTTGCACTTCTGGCAAGTTGCTATTGGGTGTTAAACCAGTTGTACCCGCCTGTTTATCAGGCAAGCTCAATGTTTTATCTAACATCAGTTTTAAATGGCCTAATTTTGTTTGCAAAACGTTTATTCTGGCATGTAGTCGTTCTAATTCCGCTTTCAAAAAATCATTCTTGCTGAGTAGCAGTTCGTACTCTTGTATTAACAGCGCGGGTAAGCTACTCGCCGATGTTTCCATACTGTAACTCATGCTCAAATCTTGGCTGACTGCCTTAGCACGATGGGAAGTATTAGCAGCCTGCCTGCTTTTTGATAGCGACTTAAGGGTGGGAATCGTTAATAAAGTTGGCGTTTCAAAAACCATGGATGATTTAAGTTTTGGTTCGATCTCTGGGTTTAATTGTAAAGTTTTAGCAATAAATAAACGTTGCATGCCCTTACTGTTAGGATAAAACGCACGCGCAACATCATTCAAGCTTTCGCCAGGAATTGCTGTCCATGACAAGCTATTTCCTGTGTCGCTGTCTGCTGACGAATTAACGCTATCCACAGTTAGCGCATCATCTGCAACACCGTCAACCGCGCCCACTTTGCCCACAAAGATAAGCAGAATCAACAGAGTTAAAAACAGTTTCAGTTTCAAAATAACCTTAAGTTAATCATTCACTCATTAAATAAATGCCTTGCACGCCCAATCGCTTTTTTCACTTGCTCTGGCGCAGTTCCGCCAATGTGATTACGGCTGGCCAACGAACCTTCCAGCGTTAGTACAGCATACACATCATTCTCAATCAATGGATTAAATTGCTGTAAATCAGCCAAAGGTAAATCGGACAAATCACATTTTTTTTGCACTGCGTGTTTTACAGCCAAAGCCACCGCTTCATGCGCATCTCTAAATGGTAAGCCTTTTTTTACTAAATAATCTGCCAAATCGGTGGCGGTTGCAAAACCTTCCAACGCTGCCTGACGCATATTGGCTTTATTCACTTCCACGCCGCGCAACATATCCGCATAGATTGCCAGTGTCATTAAAATCGTATCGGCAGTATCAAAAAGCGGTTCTTTGTCTTCTTGATTATCTTTGTTGTAGGCCAGCGGCTGGCCTTTCATCAAGGTTAACAAGGCAACCAAATGCCCATTCACACGCCCGGTTTTACCACGCACCAATTCTGGCACATCAGGGTTTTTCTTTTGCGGCATAATCGATGAGCCAGTGCAAAAACGGTCTGCAATATCCACAAAGGCGAATCTTGGCGAAGACCATAAAATCAGCTCTTCAGAAAAGCGCGATAGATGCGTCATTAACAATGCGCTTGCTGCAGTAAATTCAATCGCAAAATCACGATCGGAAACCGCATCTAAGGAATTTTCACAAACGCCATCAAAGCCCAAACTTTCAGCGACCATTTCACGATTAATCGGGTAGCTAGTACCAGCCAAAGCAGCTGCACCTAATGGCAAGCGATTGATGCGTTTACGGCAATCGATAAAGCGTTCTGCATCGCGTTTTAACATTTCAAAATAAGCCAGTAAATGATGACCAAACGTCACTGGCTGCGCAACTTGCAAATGTGTAAAACCTGGCATGATAGTGTCAACATGCTGCTCAGCCAAGTCGACAATACTTAATTGCAGCTTTTTAATAGCCGCCAAAATATCATCAACTGTGGCACGCAACCAAAGCCGCACATCGGTCGCCACCTGGTCGTTACGGCTTCTACCAGTATGTAAGCGCTTACCTGCGTCACCAATTTTATCGGTTAAACGCTTTTCAATATTTAAATGTACATCTTCTAAATCCAGTAACCACTCAAAACTTCCCACCTGAATCTCTGCCAGAATTTCAGCTAAACCTTCTTCAATTTTAGCCACGTCTTCCAAACTAATAATGCCTTGTGCACCCAACATCTGCGCATGTGCAATAGAACCTGCAATATCAAACTCAGCCAAGCGCTTGTCAAAATCAACCGAAGCCGTGTATTTTTTAACCAGCTCTGCGACTGGTTCGTTAAAACGACCTGACCATGCGGTAGATTTTTTATTTAATGAGTTGTCTTGTACTGGTTTTTCTTGCACGAATAGCTACTTTCTTGTATTTGCTTTAGCAGCCTTCATATTGCAGCTGCTTATTTTAATAATTGTGAAAATTTCTTTAATAATAATATACTTATGGCAATATTATAACGAACTATACGCTGTGCGCAAAAATAGCCGTTTACCCAATTTACATAACCTAGGTATTCACCTGCGCATTTTGCTGATTGTGAACCTGTTAGCCGCAATTACCGCGGTTTTATTTAGTAAACAACCCAACGAATTTTTACCCTTATTAGCCGAGTTATCCGCTGTTGTGCAACCGATTTTATTGCTCAGCATGTTAAGTCTGTATGCCATTTATCCTTTAATCAATAAATGGCAGTACTGGCAAGGTATTGTAGTCATTTTATTATTAGAAATTGGCCTGACTTTCTTAGTATTTACATTTTTTAATAAGCTCTTTCTATTTGAAACCATTCCCAATGCTTATCGTGCTTGTCTGTTGAGTGCGATTGTCACCGGCATTGTCTTTTACTACTTTCATTTACAACAGCGCGCCTATTCACCCGCCATTGCAGAAGCGCGTTTACAAGCCTTACAAGCGCGTATTCGCCCGCACTTTTTGTTTAACAGCATTAATGCCGTTTTATCGTTAATTCGCAGCCAGCCACAACGTGCTGAAACCGCATTAGAAGATATGGCGGATTTATTTCGCGTATTAATGGCAGACAATCGCGATTTAGTGCCGCTGGCGCAAGAAATCGCTTTATGCCGTCAATATTTAGCTTTAGAAAAACTACGCTTGGAAGAACGCTTAAAAGTCACTTGGCAAATAGATGATATGCCGCCAGATGCATTGATTCCGCCATTGATTTTACAGCCTCTGCTGGAAAATGCGGTGTACCACGGCATAGAACCGATGACTGACGGTGGTGAAATTATTGTCACGATTTATACTAGACACAAAGAGCTGCACATCAGCATCAATAATCCATATGCTTCGCAAAATCAACATCTCACTGGCAACAAGATGGCTTTAAAAAACATTAAAGAGCGCTTGAGTTTGCATTTTGATTTAGAAGCCGCATTAAAGACGGAAGCTAAAAATCATCGTTATGATGTACATATTCGCTTGCCATTAACGCGTTAACTTAATATAAAAATCTATTCAAAAATCGCACAAAAAAACATGTTAACTATTCTAATTGCTGATGACGAAGCCCCGGCGCGCAATCGCCTGCGTGATTTACTGGGCAATATTGCTGAAGTGCATATTATCGCTGAAGCCAAAAATGGTAAACAAGCCATCGAATTGGCGGCGCAAACCAAACCGGATTTGATGTTATTGGACATTCGCATGCCGTTAATGGATGGTATTGAAGCAGCCCAACATGCGCAGAAACTAGAACCAAAACCGCACATTATTTTTACCACGGCGTTTGATGCATACGCAATGAAAGCGTTTGATTTAAACGCCATAGATTATTTGCTGAAACCGATTCGCTTAGAACGCCTGCAAACCGCGATTGATAAAGCGCGCGCATTAAAACCAAAACAAATCGAAGCCTTAAAACCACTGCACAAAATACGCAGCCACTTTAGTATTCATGAGCGTGGCCGCGTTATTTTAATACCGGTTGAACAGGTTATTTACCTGCGCGCTGAACTGAAATACATCACTGTGCGCACGGTTGAGCGGGAATATCTGATTGAAGAGTCGCTCACCCATCTTGAAATCGAATTTGGTGAGCGATTTTTACGTTTGCATCGTAACTGCTTGGTTGCGCCGCTATTTATTACTGGCTATGAAAAACGTAACTTGGAACAAAACGACGGCGAAAACAGCGACGGCATTAACGAACAACGCTGGGTTGCCTTATTAAAAGGCATCCCCGAAACCGTCGCCATCAGCCGCCGCCAACAACATCTTGTGCGCGAAACTTAAGGCCTAAAACGCAGTAAATATTACTGCCGCGTTATTGCTCTTTTTGCGGTAGTTTCTTTTTAGCATCCATTTCGGCAATCGTTTTAGCCGCCCATTCGCGCCCGCCCAAGCCAAAAGCCAGTGCAAGTGCCAAAAAGAAAGCGCCGAAAACTATCACAAATAAAGAATGAATCAATTGCAGGCCAATACCTAGTTGCTCAAGTGCGACAAATATTGCCAAAATTTGAATGCCGTATTCGGCCGATGTACTAATGGTTAAAGCGTTGCTGAACTTGATGCTGTAAAGCCATGCAAATACCAAACGGTTCACAAAACGCGCTAATAAAGTACCAAAGATCAACACTAAAATCGCCACGATAATATGTGGTAAATAGCTGGCTAATTGTTGCAATAAAACCGCTACTTCATTCAAACCCAACGCATTTGCGCCAGTTATTACAAATAATAGAATCACTAACCAATACACGACTTGGCTAATAATGCCGCTTAACGTCACGTTTAAACTGCCATGACTCATAAACGATTCTAAGCCAGATTTTTGCGCAAATTTGTCAAATTGCGTTAACACTAAAAGCCGTTTTACGGCAGCTCTGGCTAACTTAGCAATCAACCAGCCGAAAAATAAAATCACGATTACCGCTAATAATTTCGGTACAAAGTGAATCAATTGCACCCAAAATTCATTCAGTGAACTGACAAAAGTATCTAATTGATATTGCATGAGCTTCTCCTTAAAAAACGTTTTAAAACAGTTGATTAATTAAACAAACCAATTAATTTTATAAATTAAAATCTGTCATTAAAATCTATTGCCACCTCTAAAATGGCATCACTTATCCTTTTTAGCTTAACCCAAAAAACACAATTTTGTACATCCATTCGCAAACTAAAAGACATGCTAAAATTCTTGCTATGAAAAATCAACCCACAAAACTCGTGATTGCATCACGCGAAAGTGCGCTGGCAATGTGGCAAGCCAAGCATATTCAAGCCAAACTACAAAAACTATATCCTGGCTGCGACGTGACTATTTTGGGCATGACCACCACTGGTGATCAGATATTAGATTCGCCTTTGGCGCGTATTGGCGGTAAAGGTTTGTTTGTAAAAGAACTTGAAAATGCCTTAGCTGATGGCAGCGCAGACTTGGCCGTGCACAGCATGAAAGACGTGCCCATGAACTTGCCAGAAGGCTTTATCATGGCGGCGACTGGTGAGCGTGAAGATCCGCGCGATGCCTTTGTATCAAACCATTTTGGTTCACTAGAAGATTTACCTGCTGGTAGCATAGTCGGCACATCCAGCTTGCGCCGCCAAAGTCAGATTCAGGCACGTTTTCCTGATTTAAAAATAGAATCGTTACGCGGCAATGTGCAAACACGGCTGCGAAAATTAGACGAAGGTCAATATGCAGCTATTATCCTAGCAGCAGCTGGTTTAATACGGCTGGAATTAGACACCAGAATTCGTCAATTTATTTCACCAGAACTCAGTATTCCCGCTGTGGGACAAGGCGCGCTTGGCATCGAAATTAATGCAAATCGAACCGATTTAATCGACATATTAGCGCCGCTAAATCATGTAGATACGCAATTATGTGTGGAAGCAGAGCGTGGCATGAGTCGTGCATTAGCAGGCAGTTGCACGGTGCCATTGGGTGCTTATGCGGTGCGTAATGGTAATGACATCAACATCACAGGTTTTGTCGCTAGTGTAGATGGTCAACAGATTTTGCGCGAAAAAGTCAGCGGCAGTGTCAATGATGCAGAAGCGCTAGGTCAGCAATTAGCTGCAAAACTGGTCGAAAAAGGCGCTGATAAAATTTTGGCGGCGCTGGATCATATTAAGTAGCTTTTAATTTAGCATGGCTGATAAATTACTAATGGATAAATCGCTCATGGGTATTGGCATTGCCATCACCCGCCCAGTCGACCAAGCCAAAAAATTAAGCGCGCTAATCAGCGATGCTGGCGGCACGCCCATTTCATATCCACTGATTGAAATTACACCGCTTAACGATTACAGCCAGTTTGAATCCGTTATCAGTGAAATTAAGCAATACCATTGGGCTCTTTTCATCAGCAGTAATGCCGTGCAAAATAGCATGCCGCGCTTGCTAAAAAAAGGTATTCCTTCGACCTTGAAATTTGCCGCTATTGGCCCTGTTACTGCCGCTGAATTACAAAGCTTCGGTATCGATAATATACTCACACCAACAAATCGTTTTGACTCCGAATCCTTGCTCGCACTGCCTGAATTGCATGCCATGCAAGGCAAAAAAGTGCTGCTATTCCGCGGTGTTGGTGGACGCGATGTATTAGCTGAAACGCTGAAAGCGCGCGGTGCAACCGTCACTTTTGCCGAATGCTATCAACGCATTAATCCGCAAACTAACTGCAATATACTAGCGCAACTGTGGAATGAAAAAAAACTACACGGTGTTGTTGTTACCAGCAGCGAAGCCATGCGCCATTTGCTGGATTTGGCGGGCGATTCCGAATGGTTAAAAAATGTAACCTTATATGTGAATCATGCTCGAATTGCTGAATTACCATCGCAACTAGGCTTAAAAGTTAAAGTTGCGAATACACCGGGTGATATGGGAATGCTGGGTAATATAACCAGCTAAACTCATTTTTTTACATTACAGTTTATATTGCGACTATTTTTGGCGCAGGATTTGCGAACGTAAACGCATCGCTAAAAAATTCATCTGCCTCCAAACCTTGTTGCACAAAGCTTTGATGCGCAATATCCACCATCCCTGGTGCGCCACAGGCGTAGGCTTGATAGCCGCTTAAGTCGCCCATGTCATCTAATACCGCTTGATGCACAAGCCCTGTTCTCCCCTGCCAGTCGTCGCCTTCTACGGGCTCAGACAATATTGGGATATAGCGAATATTAGGAATGAGCTCTGCCCATTTTTCGCAGAGGTCGTGCATATATAAATCGCGCAATTGGCGTACGCCACGGTATAGAATAATTTCACGTTTGATATTGTGATGCAGCATATGCTCTATCATGCCTTTTACTGGCGCAAAGCCTGTGCCGCCGGCGACAAAAATAATCGGCTTGTTTGAATCTTCGCGCAAGAAAAAGCTACCGAAAGGTGCTTCTAACCTTAATATGGCTTTTTCTACCAATTCATTCGCTGCATATTCGCTAAACTGACCGCCTGGTATGACGCGAATATGCAGCTGCAAAAACTCGCTATCATGTGGTGCGCTGGCGATTGAAAAGGCACGGCGCTTGCCATCCTTTAAAATAAATTCAATATACTGACCAGCTTTAAATTGTAAGCGCTCACTTGCTGGCAATTGCAAGTGCAGCGCAATCACATCATGTGCGAGTTGTTCTTTTTTTGCCACGCGAGCCGGTAAAATACGCGGTTTAATACCTGCCAAACCACCCACTTCACGGCACTCAATGGTTAAATCTTCCAGTGGTCGTGCACAACATAAAAGCGCCGTTCCAGCAGCCAACTCGGCATCCGTCATTGCGCTACCTTGGTAATCGTCATGCATCACTTTACCTGCAATTACCTCGGCTTTGCAGGCACCACATGCGCCGTTCCGGCAGCCGTAAGGTAAATTAATACCCGCTTCAATTGCCGCTTCTAGCACTGTTTGACTTGGGCGCACATCAAATGTGTGACCACTGTTTTTAATGGTGACTTTGCTCATTTTCATCGTACTTTTTTAATATTATTTTTTGTCATTATCATCTTGCACATGCGTATATTCGCCTTCAATCACATCATCATTAGCGGCGCGAGTATTAGGTGTTTGTTGATATTGCGGCTGCTCAAATGCTTGCTCATATTGGTTAGCAGTGGTATTTGAATTTGGTTTACCAATGGGTATTAACAATAAAACTACCGCAATTATATCCGTGATGATTCCCGGGATGATTAACAACACACCTGCAATCATATTACGCGCACTACCTAACATGGTTTTAACTGGGTTGCCGCCAGCTGTTAGACTTTGCATCATCTTCGCAGTCATTAATAATTTCTCGCCGCGAATTAGTTGTAAGCCCAAGAAGCCAACCACGACTAAGTAAAACAACAGCCACCAACCGTATTCATCTGCAAGACTGATTAGCAGAAATATCTCGAGAAATGGAAAAGCGAGTAAAATTAAACCTATTAAAAAACGCATATTAAAGAACTTTCTAACCAATTGATTACACTAATTGGGGGTTAAATAAAGCATTTACAACCGCTGACGTTAACATTGAATATATAAATATGCATGCATATTACGCAGCGGAGCTTATTTGAAACACCTATTAAACATCATTGTAATCGCTTTTATGGCAACGCTAACGTTGCCATTATTGCATGCAGGCGAAAGTAGTTCTGTTGGCAGAAATGCCTTTATAGAAGAAATTCAAGAAGATGAGTTTTTATCGCCCGATGTGGCTTTTAAGCTAGATTTAAGCGTCATTGATGCTGAAAATTTGAATGCTCGTTTCAGAACAGCACCTGGCTATTATCTATATAAAGAACGTATTAAGTTTGTTATAAAAGACGCAAATACGGGCAAAATTGAAGCGGTAAATTTACCTGCTGGCGAAATAAAAGATGACCCTAATTTTGGCAAGCAAGAAGTCTATCACCATGATTTTGATGCAAAAATTCAGTTAAGTGCTGCCAACAACCCTGTTATCCATGCCACTTATCAAGGCTGTAGCGAAAAAGGCTTATGCTACGCGCCTGTCACAAAAGTGATAGAAATTGCACTGTCAAAAGATGGCAACAGCACTTCTGGCATTGCTGTTACCAGCTCAGATGATGATAAAACTACCCAAGCATTAAGAGGCGGTAACTTATGGCTAATTATTGGCGTGTTTTTTATAGCGGGTTTATTACTTTCCTTCACGCCCTGCGTATTGCCGATGATTCCGATTTTATCCAGCATCATTGTCGGCAGCCAAGCCAAACGCGCTCAACCCAGTAAATTACATTCTTTTAGTTTGTCGGTAGCTTATGTATTGGGCATGGCGCTGAGCTATACACTAGCTGGCATCGCCGCAGGCTTATCCGGCAACTTACTCAGCCAATCATTACAAAATCCGTGGGCACTTGGCGCCACAGCACTCATTTTTGTCGTATTGGCTTTCTCAATGTTTGGATTTTACGAGCTTAAATTACCCGCCGCATTTGAAAACAAAATATTAGGCGCTAGCCAAAAATTAAAAGGTGGCGAATCTTTAGGTGTTTTTGTGATGGGTGTTTTATCTGCTCTGATCGTTAGCCCGTGCGTCGCCGCACCATTAGCTGGCGCGCTCATCTATATTGGCCAAACCCACAATGTGTTTTTGGGTGGAGTCGGCTTATTCGCGCTGGCAATCGGTATGGGTGTGCCGCTGTTACTAATTGGCGCATCTGCCGGCAGCTTGTTACCAAAAGCCGGTAGCTGGATGACGGTTGTGCGTAACTTTTTCGGCGTGCTAATGTTGGCGATGGCTGCCTATTTAGTATGGCCTGTTTTGCCTGCAAGCATTACCGCGCCAGTTAACCAATTGCTCGCCAATTCAGCTGAACATCATTTACCATTTACTCGCATAAAAAATACCACGGAATTAGATGCGGCTATCCAAGCCGCTAATGGCAAAATCGTCATGCTGGATTTTTATGCGGATTGGTGTGTGGCTTGTAAAGAAATGGAAAGGTTTACTTTCAGCGATGACAAAGTAAAAACCGCATTAAAAGATACCGTTCTACTACAAGCTGACGTAACTGAAAATAATGCAGCGGATCAGACCCTTCTTAAACGCTTTGGACTATTTGGTCCACCCGGCATTATATTTTTTGATGCTGCAGGCAACGAAATCAAACCAAAAGTCATCGGCTATAAAAATAGCAATGACTTCTTAAAAATACTCAATAAAGTGAATCAACCCTAATGCGCCACTTTTTCAACACAATTAAAACACCCATCGTTTATCTCATCTTAATGATGACGCTCGGCTTTGCTATTCGTTACTTTTTTCTCAATACACAAGTTGAAGATGGCGGCAAACAATCGACTCAAGCTTTATTTGCAGCCAACTTTCCTGATGAAAACGGGCGCCCACAAGCATTAGAAAAGTATGCCGGAAAAACTGTGGTACTTAATTTTTGGGCAAGCTGGTGCGAACCATGCCGCGAAGAAATGCCAGAATTATCGCAACTACATACCGAATACAAAGATCGGAATGTGGTTGTATTAGGCATGGCGATTGAAGACGTCGCTGCGATTAACGGCTTTTTAAAAGAAACTAAAGTCAGCTATCCATTATTTGCAGCCGATATGCAAGGTATGGAAATCGCTGCCAGCCTAGGCAATAACAAAGGTGTACTGCCTTTTACCGTAATTATCAAATCAGATGGCACATTAGCCAAAACTTATTTCGGACGTGTGACTAAGCAATTATTAGAGCAAACTTTAAAAACTTTAATGTAAGTCTATACAATGTAAAAATATATTAATTTTTACATCAATTCATTATAATAAATTTTATATTCTATTCAATCACTTATGTCTTTTTTAAGGCTTAAGTTCGCTTAACTACTGCGAATTTGCTGGACAAAAGTGTTCAAGTTCGGCAAACTTGGCGACATGAAATCTTGCAAAAATGCGTCAAAACGACAATTAAAGGCAGCTAAATAATGGCTGCTCGTTCTGTATTGGTACTGCATGGTCCAAATTTAAATTTATTAGGCTTGCGAGAACCAGAACACTACGGCAACTTAACACTCGATGCCATTAACAATGCTTTAAAAGCATTAGCGCAACAAGCAAACATTAGTTTAGAAGCATTTCAAAGTAATTCAGAGGCAGAAATTGTCGCTAAAATACAGTCATTAGCGGTTAACACCGTCGATTTTGTCATCATCAACCCCGCTGCGTTCACACACACTTCGATTGCCATTCGCGATGCACTTTCTGCGATTAAAACACCGTTTATTGAAGTGCACTTGTCTAATGTGTTTGCGCGAGAAAGTTTTAGGCATCACTCTTATTTTAGCGATATTGCCGTTGGTGTGATTAGCGGCTTAGGTGCAGATGGTTATATTGCTGCATTAAATTATGCAATCAACCAATTTAACAAACAACCAGCTTAATTTCTTTATTAAGCCATTATTATTCTAAAAAAATTCTTATAAATAGATTATCTCCGAGGTTATTATGGATTTACGTAAACTTAAAAAACTGATTGATTTGGTAGAAGAGTCTGGCATTTCAGAGCTAGAACTAACCGAAGGCGAAGAGAAAGTACGCATTAGTCGTGCGCTTATGCCAAACCATGCGCCTGTGATGCAATATATGGCAGCACCGCAAGCTGCTCCAGCTGCGCAAACCGCTCCCTTGCCAGCAACTGCGATTCCTGTGGTTGCCGAAATAGAAGGCCATGTTGTTAAATCGCCGATGGTTGGTACGTTTTATCGTTCATCATCGCCTGATTCAAAACCATTCGTTGATGTAGGCACTAAAGTCGCAATCGGTGACACGCTCTGTATTATTGAAGCGATGAAGTTACTGAACGAAATTGAAAGTGATGTTGCTGGTGTGGTTAAGAAAATATTGTTAGAGAATGGCCAGCCCGTAGAATACGGTGAACCGCTTTTCATTATTGAATAGCTTAGATTCAACACAAGTGGTTAAGACTGATTGGTTAATTAAACATGTTTGAAAAAATATTAATTGCAAACCGTGGCGAAATCGCGCTACGAGTACAACGCGCCTGTCGCGAATTGGGCATTAAAACAGTTGCTGTGCATTCTGTTGCCGATAAAGAAGCTAAATACGTTAAGTTGGCAGACGAATCTGTTTGCATTGGCCCTGCCTCTTCTAATTTAAGCTATTTAAATATTCCTGCAGTAATTAGTGCGGCAGAAGTGACCGATGCACAGGCCATTCATCCTGGCTATGGGTTTTTATCGGAAAATGCCGATTTTGCTGAACGCGTAGAACAAAGCGGCTTCGTTTTTATTGGCCCACGTGCTGAAACCATTCGCCTCATGGGCGATAAAGTATCAGCCAAAAATGCCATGAAAGCTGCAGGCGTCCCCTGTGTGCCAGGTTCTGACGGCGCATTGCCAGATGACTCAATAGAAATTATCAAAATTGCTAAAAAAGTAGGCTACCCGGTTATTATTAAAGCGGCTGGCGGTGGTGGCGGACGCGGCATGCGCGTTGTGCACACAGAAGCTGCTCTGATTAATGCCGTGAATATGACCAAAGCCGAGGCGCAAGCGGCTTTTGGTAACCCTGTCGTGTACATGGAAAAGTTTTTAGAAAATCCACGCCACATTGAAATTCAAATTTTGGCCGACCAACATGGTAATGCGGTATTTTTGGGCGATCGTGATTGCTCAATGCAACGCCGCCACCAAAAGATTATTGAAGAAGCGCCTTCACCACTTTTAAGCCCGCGCATTCGTGACAAAATTGGTGAACGCTGTGCTGAAGCCTGTCGCAAAATTAAATATCGCGGCGCAGGTACTTTTGAGTTCTTGTACGAAAATGGCGAATTTTATTTCATTGAAATGAATACCCGCCTGCAGGTTGAGCACACAGTAACAGAAATGATTACGGGCATTGATTTAGTGCAACAGCAAATTTTTGTGGCCGCTGGTGAAAAATTAAAATTCCGCCAAAAAGACATTGAGTTGCGTGGACACGCCATTGAATGCCGTATTAATGCAGAAGATCCATACAGCTTTGTGCCATCTCCTGGCAAATTGACTACATTTCACATGCCGGGCGGACCAGGTGTGCGCATTGATACACACGTTTATGCTGGATACACTGTTCCCCCGCATTACGATTCGATGATCTGTAAACTGATTACACATGGCGCAACGCGCGAGCAAGCGATTGCTCGCATGCGCATCGCTTTATCCGAAATGTTAGTGGATGGCATTAAAACCAATATTCCTTTACATGCAGATTTAATGGCAGATGCCGCGTTTCATCTAGGCGGCACTAGCATTCATTATCTTGAGCAAAAATTGGGGATTAGTCATAAGTAATATTCCTGTTTTAATCTGCAACAACTTAACCTGTAAAAATACATAATGGCGTGGCTACTACTCAAAATTCAAGCAAATGAACATAATGCCGATGCGATTAGCGATGCATTAATGGATTTGGGCGCGCTATCTTGTAGCATTGAAGATGCAAATGCCGAAACTCAAGCCGAGCAGGCACTATTTGGTGAACCAGGTGATCCACCTCCTGGTATTTGGCAACAAAATATCGTGACCGCCATGTTTGATGAATCAGCCGATGTTACGGAAATAATTCAGCAATTATGCTCAGCCACCGCCATCAGCAACTTTCAGTACAACACCGAAACAATTGCCGAGCAAGATTGGGTACGCACAACGCAAGCGCAATTTGATCCAATTAAAATCACCGAAAAGCTTTGGATTGTGCCCACGTGGCATCAATCCACTTGGCATCAATCCATGCAAGAAACGGCTAATCAAGAAGCGATTAATATCGTATTAGACCCTGGTCTAGCATTTGGTACAGGCAGCCACCCTACTACGCACTTATGTTTGGAATGGCTGACGAAAACGATGCCCAGCCAAAGTGTATTGGACTATGGCTGCGGATCAGGCATTCTAGCCATTGCAGCAAAAAAACTAGGGGCACAGCAAGTCGTTGGTGTCGATATCGACACGCAAGCGATTGTGGCAAGTCGCTACAATGCGCAGCAAAATCAGGTGGATGCAGCGTTTTTTGATGCAGATACCTTTAGCCATGAAACCTTTGATGTGGTCGTGGCCAACATTCTATCCAGCGCGCTCATGGTCCTAGCGCCAGCCCTTGCAAAATACTGCAAAACGGGTGGAAAATTAGCATTATCTGGCATATTAGAAACACAAACTGATGCGCTGATTGAGCGTTACAGTGAGTGGTTTGTCATGGATGCGCCGCATCAACGAGATGCTTGGGTGTTGCTAACCGGCACAAAAAAATGAATTACATTACCGCTTGCCCTGCTTGCGAAACACAATTTCTGATCACGAAAGAGCACTTAAAAGCGTATCGTGGCAAAGTGCAATGCGGTAATTGCAACCATGTTTTTAATGCCAAAAATCGCTTAACTGAAGTTTCTGAAGGCATTCAAAATACGGAAGAATACAGCGCATCAGAAAACAGTAGCGCAGAATCTGGTACTGTAGAATCCAGCAGCCTTGAATATAGCGAAGCAGATCATACCAACAGTGAAGCCAATACAAACGCTGAAATCGAATCGACACCTAGCGAATCTATAACCACAGAATTAACGACCAGCACTGACGAAAAACCGATTAATGAAAAATTAAATGTTGTGTTGGAAGGTGTACCCGATTTATCCGACTTAACATCATCTGACCTTGCACTGCCAGACTTAGACTCTGCTGAAACAGTGCGTAGCCCATACATCAGCAAGCCTATTTCAAAAGCGATTTCAGAAAATGATATTGATATCGAATCGCTACGTGCGCCTATCTTAATAGAAGATTTAACCGCAGATCCCAAATTTCAGCTGACTAAACCAAAACGTAATATCTGGCTGTTACTCGCTATCTGTCTATTATTAATAGTTGCATTGTTGCAAAGTGCCTATTTTTTACGCTCTCAAATTGCAGCTAACTATCCTCAATTTAAGCCTTATTTGGTGCAAGTTTGTGAACATCTGCGCTGTAAAATTAATTTACCGCAACAGTTGGATTTATTCACGATTGATGATTCAGACATGCAAGAAAGCGAAGACTATCAAGATGTGATTGATTTTTCTAGCCTGATCATTAATAACGCAAACCATGTCCAAGCTTATCCCAATATTGAACTCACGCTAACAGATGCTGAAGATAAGCCGGTATTAAGAAAATTGGTTAAGCCGCAAGAATATTTGCAAGCAAGCAGCAACGTCGCTACAGGTATTGCTGCACATGAAGAAGAGCGTATTAAACTGACGATTAATGTGCACAACCTATCCGTTGCAGGTTATCGCGTGTTACTCACTTACTAAGCTTTAACTAGCGTATTTCTTTACGCGTTTAAGCAATCATCTTCATGTAATCAGAACGAATTGCTTTAATCGCATCAACAATTTTTTCTACTGTTTCCAAGCGCACAAAACTTTTACGCCAAGCAATCGCAATACGTCTGGTTGGTGCCGGGCTGGTAAATGGAATCACTTTAATCAATGGATTGTTATAGCGCTCCGCCGTGGCGGAACAAGGCAGAACCGTGATGCCTAAATTTGAAGCAACCATATTGCGAATGGTTTCTAACGAGTTACCTTGCAAGACCTCACCTTTGCGTGACAATTCCGGACAAGCCTGCGTCACCTGATTACTAAAACAATGCCCGCTATTCAATAACAAAACTTTTTCATCAGATAACTCTACTGGACTAATCTGTTTGCGCGTCGCCCAATGATGGTCGCTTGGCACCACCACATCAAACTCTTCGTCATATAAAGCTTTATATTGTAAACCTGGCACATCAAATGGCAGCGCAATAATCGCCACATCAATCACGCCATTACGCAGCTGTGCTTCAAGATTCGCCGTTAAATTTTCTTCTACCTCCAATGGCATTTCTGGCGCTGTTTGGCGCAATATCGGGATGATTTCTGGCAATAAATAAGGCCCCACTGAATGAATCATGCCCAGTTTTAATGCGCCTTTTAGTTGATTTTTACCCAGCTCTGCCAGTTGTTTGATACGCGCAGCTTCCTCTAGTACGCGCGATGCTTGTTCAATAATTTGTGCACCTATTTCGGTTGGCGTAACATCACTGCGGCTACGCTCAAATATCATCACGTTCAGCTCTTCTTCTAGTTTTTTAATGCCCAAACTTAACGCAGGTTGCGTGACAAAACATTTCTCAGCCGCGCGCCTAAAATTACGCTCTTGCGCCACTGCCATTACAAATTTAAGCTCAATTAATGTCATTTTTTTGCCAGGGGATTAATAAAGTAGATTAGTAAGATTTATCATCATCAAGAATCTTACATTGATTAATTTTATTTATCAATAATATCAAAATAGACAATTATGCATATGAACAAAACTTCTTTTAAGTGCGGTTCATGCTACCAATGCTTTTATTGATATAAGGCCTCACAACGCAAAATCAACATATAAATTAAAAGGTTATAGCTCAGCCAAACCTGCATTTAATCAAGTCAAACAACTGTTTGCTCAGCTACATTTAATTATGCGCTGGCATATTTAAGAGCACTAAAAATTTAAGTAATTGGCTTTAGAATATACTTAACTAAAATTAGTCACTTAACTATTCAACCAAAATAATTTTGGAGTATTCCTATGAAAACTTGGATGTGCCTCGTGTGCGGTTTCATTTACGAAGAAGAAAAAGGCTGGCCAGAAGAAGGCATTGCCCCCGGCACGCGCTGGGAAGATGTGCCAACTGACTGGTTATGCCCAGAATGTGGCGCCAGTAAAGCTGAATTTCAAATGATTGAATTTTGATAAAAAATTAAAACCACCTTTAAATTTAACGCTGCAAGTAGTTGAGATTTTTTTAAATTACGATAAAATATTCTCCGCAAATTAGCCGTTAATTATTTAGCGTATTACTTTTAAGTCATAAGTAAATTCAATTAGGAGAGTATTTTGGAATTTGTTGGTGCAACTGGTATTTATTATTTATTGTCTGTATTGGTGGTCATTAGTGCGTTTTTGTACGTTTGTGTTAAAAAAATTAAATAAACAAAAAAGGCCTTAAAAGGCCTTTTTCAATTTCTAACTACCCCTTAAATCTTGTTTAAATCCACATTAATTAAAACCGCGTAACTTTGAAGCAGCAAGCGATGCAGCAGCAGTTCTTGTTTCAACACCTAGTTTTTCAAAAACGTGTTCTAAATGCTTGTTAATGGTTCTTGGACTGCTGGTTAATATATCGCCGATATCGCGGCTGGTTTTGCCTTTAATCGCCCAATAAAGCACTTCCGATTCACGCTTTGTCAGTTTAAAAGTCAGCATTAATGCTTCTATCTGCGCCGTATCTGACTCCTCTCTCAATACAATGACCCATTGCTCATCACTACTAATATCCGCAGGGCTAAAACTTAAACGCTTAGTGCTTTGAATAATCGTCATCGCCTGCAACGTTTTGCCAGAAGTATCCGCTTTGTAAGCAGAAGCAATCCAATTTAATACAGGCGCTGGCGTCACAAATTCACTTATTTCATTTTCAGGGAAAAAATAGCTTTGCAACCACTGACGCGCCAGCGGCGTCTGCCAAACAATTTTTCCGTTTTGCGGTGTAATGGCGATAGCGGCTTGGCCAAATGCATCCAATGCGCCACGTACTTGATGCATCTGACGTGAGGTTTTTAAGTGTGCGGCAATTCTGGCGATCACTTCGGTGGTGCGAATCGGTTTGGTGACATAATCGGTACCGCCTGCCTGAAAAGCTGCCACTACATGTTCTGATTCGGTTAAGCCTGTCATAAAAATCACTGGAATGTGGCTGGTTTTAGCATTCAGTTTTAATTTGCGACAGACTTCAAAACCATCCATTTCAGGCATCATGGCATCTAACAAAATAATTTCTGGTTGAGCAGCCTCTGCACGCTCAATCGCCACTTGGCCGTTATTGGCGATTAGCACGGTGTAGCCAGACTCATCCAGCGCATCATGCAATACGGCTAAGTTATCCATCACATCATCCACAATCAGTACAACGGACGATTGATAGCGATTTAAGTCTGACTTAATCATATTTATA
Source organism: Pseudomonadota bacterium (assembly GCA_040387515.1). Lineage (GTDB taxonomy): Bacteria > Pseudomonadota > Gammaproteobacteria > Burkholderiales > Methylophilaceae > Methylotenera_A. The sequence goes on along the minus strand of JAZKDP010000010.1, from coordinate 14,042 downwards.
TCGGGTCATATTTTAATTGGTTATGCGTTGATTTCATGTGTCTTAATTTCTAATATAAAGTTTTTCATGATATCGATCTGAAACTGGCTGGAAAATTTTCGCATCAGATCTACAAAAGCTGAATAAATAGGGTCAATTAAAATAATCTCATCCAGCTTACCATTGATGCCTTTTATGTAGCCGAGATTAATCAATGCCAACAGGTCGGTTAATATTTTTTCAGGCGGCATGATTATTTTGCTGTGATCGACAATATCATCCTGATTTTGCAGTAGATTTTCCACCATTGTAGTATCGGTTATCCACTCCAGATTCAATCGATTGCCCAGCCAATTTAACAACTCTTCTACATTCACGGGCTTAACGATAAAGTCCTCGCTCGCGATTCCCGCTGCATTTTGAAGATTTTTGTCATAAGCATTCGCAGAAACAATACCTATCGGAATGGGCGATTGATGTACTTTTCGGATGACATAAGCCGCTTCCCAGCCATCCATTACCGGCATTGCTAAGTCCATCAAAATAACATCCGGATTAAATGCTTCATAAATATCTAGACACTCTTGGCCAGTGGCTGCCTGCGCCATTTCAAAGCCAAGTGGTGCCAATATATTCACCAGTAACTCTCTATCCACTTGCTCATTATCCACCACCAACACTTTTCGTCTTGCACCTAGATAGGTCACACGATTGGCGAAAACGTTGGTATCGATTTCTTCTAAATGATGCACTTGCGATAAAAATAATCGAATCTGAAAAGTCGTCCCTTTGCCAATTTCGCTGGTGAAATTCAGCTCGCCGCCCATTAATTCTGTCAGCAACTTGCTAATCGTCAAGCCAAGCCCTGTGCCGCCGATATTAATTTGATTGGCCGCACTACCGCGTGAAAATGGCTCAAATATTTTGTTATATTCAGCGCGCGTAATGCCGGGTCCGGTATCTTTTATCTCGATATAAGCAATCTCGCGTACATAGCGCACGCGGAAAGTAATACTGCCAGCCTTAGTAAATTTAACGGCATTACCCAGAATATTGATTAAAATCTGCGTTAATCGTTTTTGATCGGCTTTTACAACCGTAGGCAATTCGCCAATTGCTTCATACTTAAAATCCAGACCTTTATTACGCGCTTGCAACTCAAACATGCTGACAATTTGGCTGATAAATTCGGGGAATTTAATCGGCTTGATATCAAACGTCAGCTTGCCGCTTTCAATCATCGCAATATCCAGCGTGCCTTCAATTAACGCTAGTAAATGCTCACCACTGCGTCGCACCACACGAATCGCGTGTTTGCGATGTACAGGAATCGAGCTATCGTTATCCAGCAATTGTGCATAACCCAAAATACTGTTTAGCGGCGTTCTTAACTCATGGCTGATACCGGTGATATAACGACTTTTGGCTTGGTTCGCTTGTTCGGCAAGATGCCTTGCCAGCTGTAATTCGTTATCGGTTTGCTTATGCAAATCAATCTCGCGCAACAAAAGCCCTGTTTGGCGATTCGACTCCTCCTGTGCCACGCGACGGCTTTCGGTGGTTAACACCAGCCACCAAGCAATGATGCCGCTGGCAAAAACCAGCGATGCAAAGACTTTTAAATAACCTGCCTGCAATTGCGGCAGCAAGGCAGAAGCGCTTTCTTCTAAGGTGATGGTTTCATGAAAATAAATCAAACCCAGTAATGCGCCAAAAAAAGCCAACGCGATAAACATCAATAAAAGATAATGCGCTACGCCGCCTTTGAGATGGGGCCATACCCATTCTGGCAACATGAATTTATTGGCATTCAGCCACTGTTGCGATAAGCGTGCCTGCGGCTTGCAGGCGTCATTACAGCGCGCATCCAAGCAGCAGCACAATGAACAGATCGCACCCTGATACGCTGGGCAATGTGCCATATCGTCCGTTTCATATTCACGCTCGCAAATCACACATTTTTGCGTGCGCGTTTTCGCAGGAAAGCTATATTGCTTGCGTGCGATGTAGTACTTACCTTTGGTTAACCATGCGATTAATGGCGACGTGACCAATGCGGTTATCAGTGCGATAAAGGAAGAAAACGCTTTGGCTTCTTCTCCAAAGATGCCCGAAAAAGCTGCAATCGATATGGCAGAAGCCAGAAACATAGCACCCACACCAACAGGGTTAATATCGTACAAATAAGCACGCCGAAATTCGATACCTTTTGGGCTTAAACCGAGTGGTTTATTAATGACTAGATCTGCCACCACGGCGGTAATCCAGGCAATCGCAATATTGGAATAAAGCCCTAACACTTGCTCAAGGGCTTTAAACACATTCAACTCCATTAGCATAATGGCGATCAGCGCATTGAATACCACCCATACGACGCGACCAGGATGACTATGTGTAAGCCGTGCAAAAAAGTTGGACCATGCCAATGAACCCGCATAGGCATTAGTCATATTCACTTTCACCTGTGAAATTACCACAAATAAAGTAGTCACTGCCAAGGCAATTTCGTGTGAGTTAAACGCATAGCCAAAACCCACCAGATACATATGTGTCGGATTTACCGCCTGTTCAAACGACATATCGCTTTGAATAACCAGATAAGCCAGTAACACGCCACCCAGCATTTTTGCCATTCCCAGAAAAATCCAACCCGGGCCAGCCATTAATACGCCAAAATTCCAGCGCCAACGATTTTGCGGCGTTTTTTCTGGCATAAAGCGTAAAAAATCCACCTGTTCACCAATTTGGGGAATTAATGCCACACCAACGGCAGTTGCTGCACCAAACATGAGCAGATTAAATTCACCCGAATTGCCAGAAACACCAGTAAAAGCCAATAATTTAGAAAATATCTGCGGATCATGATGCAGCACGGCAATAAATGGCAGGCACATCAAAATCAACCAAATCGGTTGCGTAATCATTTGGATACGGCTGATCAGCGTGACGCCATGCGTGACCAGAGGAATGACAATCAGCGCGCTGATCAAGTAACCGATATAGAGCGGCATATGAAAATACAACTCAAGCGCGTAAGCCATAATCGCTGCTTCTAGCGAAAATAGGATAAAGGTAAACGAGGCGTAAATAAACGATGAAATGGTGGAACCGATATAGCCAAAACCTGCACCACGGGTGAGCAAATCCATGTCCAGGCCATATTTGGCGGCATAGTAGCTAATGGGAAGACCTGTTAAGAAGATGATCATGCCGACTGCTAAAATCGCCCAAAGTGCGTTGACCACACCATAATTGACCGCGATTGTGCCGCCGATTGCTTCCAGCACTAAGAATGAAATCGCGCCTAAGGCAGTATTTGAAACGCGCAAGATTGACCACTTGCGGAATGAGCGTGGCGTGAATCGAAGTGCGTAATCTTCAATACTTTCGTTTGCTACCCACGTGTTGTAATCACGACGAATTTTAACGATTCGCTGTGTGGGTTCGGTATTTTCCGATACGTTAGAAGCCAGATTTGCTATCGTCAACTCATCATTCCTATTATTTAAGTCAATTACTTTTGCCTAGTAACAGGTTGTGGTCAGCAATAACTATGCCTGAAAATTGATAGCTCTATAATTTCGCCCTAATGTCGTAATAAAATAAGCCGAAAAAATATGTATGTAATTTGATGCATAGACAGCCATAAATTAGGCTGCCAGCAACATATATCCACCTGACAGCGCAATGCCCCAAGCAAGCGTAGATTGAATCCAGTTGGCTAAATTCAATCGACGTGAGGCTAGTAGCAAACCAATCGTATGCAATAAGGATGTGGCAATTAACATGCCGCCCAATGCTGCATAGCTTTGCTGTGAATGCAGCTCAACACCATGCGCCATGCCATGGAATATGGCAAACACCGCAACAATACCGATACGGCTGATGGCCGGAATGGGTAAGTTAATCGCCAGCAGCAATCCCATTGCCATCACACTGGCGGCGATTGCAGTTTCTACACCAGAAAAAGTGATGCCTGCTAAACCCAATACTGCGCCGAATGTCATGATTGAGAGAAATGTGAGTGGTAACTGCCAGCGGGCATTGCCGCTCAGCTTGCTTGCCCAAACCCCAATCGCTAGCATCACCAGTAGATGATCCCAACCCGTTAATGGGTGCATAAATCCTGCGTATGCGCTTTCTAAGCCATTACCTGCAAGCTCATGCCCCGGATGCGCAAAAGCCAAGCTGGAAAATCCCACTAGCAAACAAGTTAACAATATTTTCTTCATGATTTAACTCCTAAATGACACTCTGGTTTTAAATGAAGGACTAGCTGCAAAGCTTAATCCTGCATTAATCCCTGTTTTTTGATAAATTGCACAATCTCTTCTAAGCCTTGACCCGTTTTTAAGTTGGTAAAAATAAATGGTCGCTCCCCACGCATTTTTTTCGCATCCCTGTCCATTACTTCCAGCGATGCCCCGACCATGGGCGCCAAGTCTATTTTATTGATAATAAGCAAATCCGATTTTGTAATGCCCGGCCCACCTTTACGTGGAATTTTTTCGCCTGCGGCTACATCAATCACATAAATCGTCAAATCAGATAATTCTGGGCTGAAAGTCGCGGCTAAATTATCACCACCACTTTCTACAAACACGATATCTAGGCCGACAAACCGTTTACACAATTGTGCAACCGCTTCCAGATTCATCGACGCATCTTCGCGAATCGCAGTATGCGGACAACCGCCGGTTTCTACACCAATGATGCGTTCTGGCTCCAGTGCCTCATTGCGCGTTAAAAATTCGGCATCTTCTTTGGTGTAGATATCATTCGTCACCACGGCGATATTTAGCTCTTCGCGCAAACGTTTGCAAAGTGACAATGTAAGTGCGGTTTTTCCTGAACCCACTGGGCCGCCGATACCCACTCGTAAAGGCTCTGCTGATGTGTGGTTTAGATTTTCTTGCATTTGTACTGCAGGTTTATTCATTTGGGTGTCTCTATAAATTCAAGTTTCTAAGTTAAACAAGGCGTGATTAAAAAATAATGACGCCGCATATAGTTGATATGTAAGGAATTATTTTTTATGAGCAACACCGTGTAACGACGAAAGTTGGATTTATAGAGATACCCATTTGTTTTATGACCTAAATAAGCGACTGTATTGTGTTTCGTGGCGACACCCTGCAATAGTAAGTCCCGGTGTAAAGTTACTGATTTCAGCATCATCCAAGCGCATCGCATCCGCAACGATTTCTGGCAATAACGCGCCCAATTCCAGTAATATTTTCTGCCCTGCTACCTGCCCAAGTGGCACTGTTTTCATGGCGGCACTCACTTGATTCTCTACCCAAGACCAAGCGTAGGCATGCAACATATCTTGCGCTGAAATTGCCCATTGATGCGTGATGCCAGCATAAATGCTGGGAAATGCAGGGTTAACTAAATCATTAATCTTAAGCATAAAATCTGCTGGTAAACTGCCTAGATCATTTAATAAACGGCATAGCGAATAACCCATTTGCCGCGTTTCGGCTAGCGCTTCGCTGGTATCTCGACCTGCCTGAAAATACGTATCCCAATCTTTAACCGCCGCCATATCATCCAATTGCCACGCTTGATATTGCCGATACAATACAGGCAATTCATACCTGCCTTGGTAAATAACCAGCGCAGCGCTAATCCAGGTTTTAGCGCTGGCTAAATCATGCACCTCATTACATTCAATCGCCCATTCAAGACCTTGCGAATAACTATAAGCACCCACAGGCAACATAGGGCTAGCTAATTGCAATAAGCGACTTAATGCAATATTTGAGGCAATATTTTGCGTATGCATATTTAATTATCCCTGTCGCCGTAAGCGGGCAGAAGGTAGTCTGGATAAATTATCATCGTCATCGTGATTGTGCCTATGTCCGCCGCCATAAGCGCCCGCTTCTGGCTCAAATGGTGCAAGTTGGTCAATCGTTGTCATGCCGAGGCCGATTAACATTTCTTTCAACACATGGTCTTGCTCTAAGCGCAACCAACCATCGCCAACCTGCAAAGGCACATGTCGATTGCCCAAATGGTAAGCCGCGCACATTAACCCTTGCTGCGTTTCAGCCCTGACATCCGTCACAGGTTGCTCAGCCGCCACAATTTGCACTACCTTGTCATCTTCCGCTTTAAGTAAATCACCACCGCGCAAGATGGTGCCACGGTCTAGCATTAACGCTGCCTCAATGCCCGATTTCAAAGTCACACGCAAACGGCTTTTTTGCCGCAAATCGAATGGCAATATCAAGTAATCATCGATTAGATTAGTTTTATCGATTGCGGGTAAACGTTGGGTGATATTGAGCATTACGAGTCTTTAAATAAAACTTAAAATAAGAAATAACGTTGAGCCATCGGCAAAATACTAGCAGGTTCGCAAGCCAATAAAATGCCATCCGCTCGCACGATGTAGGTTTCTGGATCTACATCGATTTTCGGCATCCAGCCATTATGAATCATATCGGCTTTTCTCACCGTTCGAGTGCCGCTGATTGGCACTAAAGTTTTGTTTAAGCCAAGCGCCTGCACCGCTGGATTTTTCAATCCCGCTTGTGATACGAAAGTGACGGAAGTTTTCAATCCACCACCATAAGCGCCAAACATAGGGCGATAATGCACAGGCTGTGGTGTTGGGATAGACGCATTTGGGTCGCCCATTGCTGCCGCCGCAATCATGCCGCCTTTTAAAATAATAGAAGGTTTGACACCAAAAAATGCAGGTCGCCACAGTACAAGATCGGCTAATTTACCCACTTCAATAGAGCCGACTGTATCGGCAATACCGTGGGTTAACGCTGGATTGATCGTATATTTAGCGATGTAACGCTTCACGCGGAAATTGTCGTTACGCGCAGAATCTTCTGCTAACGCACCACGTTGCACTTTCATCTTATGTGCCGTTTGCCAGGTACGAATCACCACTTCGCCCACGCGACCCATCGCCTGTGAGTCAGACGACATCATCGAAAACGCGCCTAAATCATGCAAAATATCTTCTGCCGCAATGGTTTCGCGGCGGATGCGGCTTTCTGCAAAGGCAATATCTTCTGCAATCGCTGGGTCTAAATGGTGGCAAACCATGAGCATATCTAAATGTTCATCGATGGTATTAACGGTGAATGGCCGCGTTGGATTGGTGGAAGACGGCAACACATTGGCATAGCCAGCGGCTTTGATAATATCTGGCGCATGCCCGCCGCCTGCACCTTCTGTATGAAAAGTATGAATGGTGCGATCTTTAAATGCGGCAATCGTGGTTTCCACAAAGCCCGATTCATTTAACGTATCCGAATGAATCGCCACTTGCACGTCCATTTCCTCTGCCACATTCAGGCAATTATCAATGGCGGCTGGCGTTGTGCCCCAATCTTCATGCAATTTAAGGCCAATCACGCCCGCCTCTACTTGCTCGCGCAACGGCTCTGGTAAACTCACATTGCCCTTACCTAAAAATCCCAGATTCATGGGAAAAGCATCGGCGGCTTGTAACATACGATGAATATGCCATGGGCCTGGTGTACAAGTGGTGGCAAAAGTACCAGTCGCTGGACCTGTGCCGCCACCCAACATGGTCGTCACGCCCGACATCAGCGCCTCTTCGATTTGTTGCGGGCAGATAAAATGAATATGTGAATCGATACCGCCAGCCGTCACAATCATGCCTTCACCCGCAATGATTTCCGTACCAGCGCCAATTGGAATAGTTACTGCTGGCTGAATATCTGGATTACCCGCTTTGCCAATGGCAGAGATGCGCCCATTTTTGAGCCCGATATCTGCTTTAACGATACCCCAATGGTCAATAATCAATGCATTGGTAATGACCGTATCCGCCACGTCTTTTGCGCATAATTGACTTTGACCCATGCCGTCACGAATGACTTTGCCGCCGCCAAATTTCACTTCTTCACCGTAGATTGTGTAATCGCTTTCTACTTCAATCCATAAATCGGTATCTGCCAAGCGCATTCTGTCGCCCGTGGTTGGACCGAACATTTCCGCATAAGCGCGTTTATCTATACTCACACTCATATTTTTGCACTCATTTCAACGCACCCATCACCTTGCCAGAGAAACCATACACTTTGCGCTCACCGGCTAAAGCCACTAATTGCACAGTGCGCGTTTGGCCAGGTTCAAAACGCACAGCCGTTCCAGCGGCGATATCTAGCCTGAAACCGTAGGCACGTTTTCGCTCAAAAGTTAACGCTTCATTTGTCTCAAAAAAATGAAAATGTGAGCCGACTTGTATCGGCCTATCGCCTGAATTCGCCACGTCTATCGTAATCGATTCACGACCTACGTTGAGACTGATTTCGCCCGCTTCGATAAGCATTTCGCCTGGAATCATTTTTACCTCTAAGGAATTGGATGATGAACGGTGACTAGTTTTGTCCCGTCGGGAAACGTTGCTTCAATTTGAATATCAGGAATCATTTCTGCAATACCTTCCATCACATCATCACGCGTCAATAAAGTGGCGCCATAGCCCATTAAATACGCGACTGTTTGACCATCACGCGCGCCTTCCATAATGGCGGCAGAAATATACGCAATCGCTTCAGGATAATTCAATTTTAGACCGCGCGCTTTGCGTCTTTCCGCCAGCAAGCCTGCCGTAAAAATTAATAATTTATCTTTTTCTCTTGGTGTTAATTCCATTGTTAATACTTTCGCTTAGCGCTTTATCGAGTTTAATCATGGTTTATTAAGTATTCCAAATACGCGGTCTTGCGGCAGAACGGCTTGCATACCACGGCCGTAATATGTGCCAAAGCCCTTCAAAATAATACCTTGCCGATTGTGCGGACATGCCAATATAGCGCGCTGAAAATACTTCTGGCAACGCGCTTACACCAAATTTAGCGTTGCTATCTGATGCGTTATCTATTTGAAACTGCTGACATTGTGTGAATAGTTCTGTCGGCACAGCACCTGCTGCAATCACAAAACTAGCGCTCACTACATTACCGCCTAAACCGATTGCTGAATGAAAAAATCGGTCATTGGCTTCCAAATGTGCGCTTTCTTGCCAAATGGTTTTATCAGCGCGTTTAATCACTAATTTTTGATTCAATTTGCCTGTCAGCCAGCTTTCGCCTTTTGCCCGCCTGCCAAAACACAAAATCTCCCAGCCTGCATATTTCGCATCCATGCCGAGGTTAATGTCAGCTGAAAAATTAACTATTGAGCCATCGAACAAAATATTCTCTTGCGGCAACCATTCTAAACTGCATTTTTCAGCCAAATCGAACTGCAAATGCTGACTGGCCGCTGTGCCGTTCGCTTTGTACCATTTGCCTGCACCTGGCGTTGTCAGCAAGGCGCTGGCATTGGTTTGCAAATTCACGTTCAGTATTAACTCGTCACCACCCGCAACACCGCCTGGCGGGTGGATGATAATGCCGTGGCACAGCGCATCACCTTCTGGATACAGTGTTTTTTGTATGACTAATGGGCCGTTATGCTGCCTTTTTGCTAGGTAGCTACGACCATTTTTTTCATCAAAATCTAGTGTTAATGTAGCTAGCCAGTGCGCAGGTTTTACCGCAACCAAGTTATTCTGTGCATTTGTGGCACCCACTAAACAATCATCATCCATGCCTTTATGATGCCACAAAAAACTTGCACATTCGCGTCAATCAAACCGACAAGTACCCTTTAATTTTGGCGGCATCCACTTCGCCACGCTTGTCTTCATGAATGAACTTGCCTTTATCAATCACGATAATACGGTCGGCAACTTCCATGGTAAAACTTAACACTTGTTCAGACACGATAATGGTGATTTCACGCATTTTTCGAATCTCGTTTAACACTTTGGCGATATCTTTAATAATCGAAGGCTGAATACCTTCAGTCGGTTCATCTAATAGCAAGACTTTCGGGTTCGTCACTAAAGCGCGTGCAATCGCCAATTGCTGTTGCTGGCCACCTGAAAGGTTGCCGCCCTTGCGATGGCGCATATCATACAACACAGGGAACAGCGCAAAAATGTCTTCTGGAATCTCGCGCGTTTTCGACTTCTCTAATCCGGTTTCGATATTCTCTTGCACCGTCATACTCGGGAAAATCATACGGCCTTGCGGCACATAGGCCAAACCTTTTGCTACGCGCTCATAACTATCCGCACCTTGTAGGCTTTCACCATCCACGGTTGCCTTGCTGCTTTTGCTTGGCAAAATACCCATTAACGACTTGAACAGCGTGGTTTTACCCATGCCGTTGCGACCCATAATCGCCAGTGTTTCATTCTTTTCCGCCTTCAAGTTCAAGCCATGAATCACTTGGCTTTGGCCATAACTGACTTGTAGATTTTCAATTTCAAACATTTTTAATCCCTTCAATCTAACCAATATCGATGTGTTAATGACCTTGGTTTTAATGGCCCAGGTATACTTCAATAACTTTTTCATCTGCTTGTACTTTGTCCATCGCACCTTCTGCCAGAATCTTGCCTTGGTGCAACACAGTGACTTTATGTGCGATTTTTTTCACAAATTCCATATCATGCTCAATTACAATCACAGAACGGTTTTTGCAGATCTTATTCAATAAATCCGCCGTTTGGTCACGCTCTTTTGCGCTCATGCCAGCGACTGGCTCATCCAGCATCAAAAGCTCTGGGTCTTGCATCAGCAGCATGCCGATTTCCAGCCATTGTTTTTGACCATGGCTTAGCAAAGCTGCTTCCATATCCAGAAAGTCCGTTAACATGATTTCATCGGCAATTTTTTTAACCTGTGAAATCACTTCTTCTGAGCGTTTGAAAAATAAGCTGCCCCAAACACCACGGCCTTTTGGATATGAAACTTCCAGGTTCTGATAAACCGACAAATTTTCGTAGATAGAAGGCGTTTGGAATTTGCGCCCTACCCCCGCGCGCACAATTTCATGCTCAGATAATTTAGTCAGCTCAGTATTCCTAAATTTAATAGAGCCTGAGGTGGATTTGGTTTTACCGCAAATCAAATCCAGTACGGTGGTTTTACCTGCGCCGTTTGGGCCAATCACCACACGCAACTCGTTTTTATCGATATACATGGTCAGATTATCAACTGCTTTAAAACCATCAAACGATACCGTTAAATCCTCAATAGCTAGGACAAAGTCTGTGTTGCTCATGCTTTTGCTCCCATCTCTTTAATCTCGTTTGCAGGTATTACGTCCGCTGTTTTTACAGGCTCTAAAGCTAAAGGATCTGTGTCAGATAGTTTGCGTAAAAATTTAAATTTCTTCGCATATTTTTCATAGATGCCAGCTAATCCATTAGGGAAAAACATCACTACTGCGATAAATAAGCCGCCCATCAAGAATAACCATAACTCTGGATAAGTTTCTGAAAACACGGTTTTGCCGTAGTTAACCAACAATGTGCCGTAAACCGCACCAATCAAGGACATACGACCACCTACTGCGCAGAAAATCACCATTTCAATGGATGGTACGATGCCGACAAATGACGGTGACATAAAGCCAACTTGCAAAGTGAACATCGCGCCGCCGACTGCTGAAATCATGGCGGCAACACAGAAGATGAATATTTTGAAATTCGACACGTCGTAGCCAGAGAAGCGTACGCGCTCTTCTTTATCGCGCATGGCTAATAGCAACATACCGAACTTACTATTCAAGATATATTTCGACAGCAAGATTGAGCCGATTAGCAAAATACCGTTGAGGTAATAAAGTACGTACTTAGCGCTATCGGTGCGAGTATCCCAGCCCAGAACAGTTTTAAGGTCGGTAATACCGTTAACTCCGCCTGTAAGACCTTGTTGGCCAATAATCAAGATACTTAGAATCAACGCAATCGCTTGCGTAATGATCGCAAAATATACACCACCCACGCGACGCTTAAACATGGCAAAACCAATGAAATAAGCAAACAAAGCAGGTATCACTAATATCGCCAATATGGTTAAGGGTAGGCTTTGGAAAGGATGCCAAAACCAGGGCAGCTCGGTAATTTGGTTCCAATCCATAAAATCTGGAATACCTGGCGTGGTTTGGATTTTGGTCGTAATCGGATCTGAGGCTTCTAGCTTCATGAACATCGCCATGCCGTAGCCGCCTAAGCCGAAGAATATACCTTGGCCTAAACTTAAAATACCGCCGTTACCCCACAACAACACTAAACTTACCGCCACAAAAGCGTAGGTTAAGTATTTACCCACCAGATTTAATCTGAATATATCGACGCCTAGCGGCAATACGACAAATATCAAGGCGGCTAACAATGCGAGTCCGATTGCGCCTTGCTTACCGCCAACTAATTTACTTAAGGATGCATTCACGTTAATTCTCCCGTTTTATTTGCGCAATTTAGATGCGAACAAGCCTTCTGGCTTCATCATCAATATGCCGACAATCACTAGCAAAGTAGTCACTTTGCCCATTGAGCTGGTCATAAAGAATTGAAGGATGGATTGTGCTTGTGCGATACCGAAAGCGGATGCAATCGTACCCATTAAGCTGGCTGCTCCGCCAAATACCACGACCATAAAGCTATCGACGATATACAGCGTACCTGTGGTTGGGCCTGTAGAAGCGATGGTGGTAAACGCTGCACCAGCAACGCCAGCAATCCCGCAACCTAAAGCAAACGTCACGCGATCTACTTTTTTGGTATTGATACCAACCGCACCTGCCATTACACGATTTTGCACGGTTGCGCGCACTCTTAAACCCCAGCGTGAGCGATACATAAAGATATAAACGCCTGCGGTCACTAGCAATGCCAGCACCATTACAAAAACACCGTTAATCGGAATATCAATATCTGGCGTTGGTTTAAATGAGCCTAACATCCATTCTGGAAGTTCAGCACTCATCTCTTTCGCGCCGAAACTGGAACGAAACGCCTGTTGCATCACTAAACTCAAACCCCATGTTGCCAATAAAGTATCTAAAGGCCGCTTATAGAGATGTCGGATCATGATGAACTCAACAAAGTACCCCAGCGCAAAGGCCAGAATAAACGCCAGCACGATGGCGATAAGAAAGTAGTAATTTACAAAACCATAAGTGGCTGCCACTTTTGACAGCATCACTGTTGTGTATGCGCCTATGGTCATAAACTCACCATGCGCCATGTTAATCACGCCCATCTGCCCAAAAATAATGGCAAGCCCTAACGCCATCAGCAGCAATACGGTGAACATACTCAGGCCAGAGAAGCCTTGCATCACCATAATATTGCCCATATCTGCCATTGAATATCCAAACATACGGCCTCCTACTTAATTGGAACTTAATAAAGTTACTGCTAGAAAATAGCTACTACTGAAAATTACCGACTTACTCGCAGACGGCGGCAGCTTATTGTTAAGCCGCCGCGTCTTTAAATCACTAGCGCTTTAAACCACTACTAGACTATTGATAACCTTTTGGAAACGGATCTGGTTTGATGTAGCCAGAGGTGTAAACCACCTTAGCTTGACCATCTTTTTGCCATTGACCGATACGCAATTTGGTTGTTAAGTGGTGATTGTTTTCCACTGTCACAGGGCCTTCTGGCGCATCTTTAAACTCGTAACCAGGTAATGCGGCTTGCACTTTATCTACATCAAAACTACCAGCGCGTTCAACAGCTGCTTTGTATAACCATGGGCCCAAGTAAGCGGCTTGTGTAACGTCACCAATTACAGATTTAGCACCCCATTTTTTCTTGAACTCAGCTACAAATTTCTTGTTAGCTGGATTGTCTTGAGATTGGAAATATTTCATCGCCGAATAGAAGCCAGCTAAGTTTTCACCACCAATGCCCAATACTTCATCTTCTGTTACTGAAATGGTTAACATGGTTTGTTTAGACGAATTTAAACCTGCTGCATTTAACTGTTTAAACCAGGCAACGTTACTACCACCTACAACCGCTGCATAAATCACGTCTGGTTTTTTCAGTTTGATTTTGTTAATCACAGAACCGAATTGCGTATCACCAAGTGCGACGTATTCTTCACCAACCACTGAGCCTTTTAGGTTTTTCTCAATATGTTTGCGTGCAATTTTCATTGAAGTACGTGGCCAAATATAATCAGAACCAATCAAGTAAAAAGTTTTAGCTTTTT
>JAZKDP010000009.1:0-78844 GCA_040387515.1 Pseudomonadota bacterium | reverse complement strand
TCGCATTATCGCGGAAACCGTCCTGATTAAATGTGCTGCCGCTAACAAAATAATCGAAATCGCCAACCACGCCGCCAGCGCTTAAGCCTAAACGGCGATAATCAAAACTACCAGCCTCTGCGCGTACGCTGAATTTTTCAGCATCATAACCAGATGGTGAAATAAAATTAATCGCGCCACCCAGATTGCTTGCGCCATATCGTAAAGCATTCGCACCGCGATACACTTCAATATAGCGCGTTGCCATTGGCTCAATCGCTTGATAATCAAAGCCGCCGTCGGCTTGATTCACCGGAATACCATCTTGCATCAGCTTAATACCACGTCCGTGAAATGTACGTTGCAAGCCAGAACCGCGAATGGAAAGTCGTGTTTCTTCTGCACCAAAACGCGATTGCGCCAACACGCCAGTAGCTAAACCAAGCGTATCTCTAAAATTAGAAACGCGACCTTCGCGCACTTCCTCTAAATCCACAATCGTTACACCGCCAGCGGTTTTGTTAATCGCTTGCTTTGCCTCTTCAATGTTGGGCTGGGTAATTGGACTTACTTTATTTGCGCTTACATCCACTTCATCTAAGTGAATGGTTTCGTTATGCTCTGCAAATGCAGTGTGTGAAAAGCCGATTGCCAATGCACTTAACACGCATAAATGTATAGATTTAATCATTTAAAACTCCAAAAAATAGGGTTTATCGCAAATGGATTGCGATAGAAAAACGGGTATTTTTTAGAGCGTGCTAGGCGGGGCTTGCGATGGAGGTGAAACGTAAGGACGTGATACAACAACTGGTGCGGTGTATTGCGCAATTTGTTGTGCAGTTGCGGCTAATAAAGCGATTATCAGCGAATTCGAGGTTGGCAAGCTGGTGGTAGCAATACTATTTGAGCAAAATGGACAATGCTCTAAATGCATAGACATGGTTTTAGGTGAAGATTTGCTCACCACAAACTCAGTCGCCAATTGCTTGCCTTTTGTCGTCAACACTTGAATCACCACTTTTTCACCAGTGCTGGTACAGACTTCTTGCATAAAGCTATTACTGTTATTTTGAGCCGCTAACGCATGCGAAATGCTTGGTGCGACAGACGCAAAAACGATTGCAAATAACGCAATATGATGAATAACCCGAAATAGCTTTTTCGACAACATGTGGCGCATTGTACTTTTGAACGCAACAGAATGCAATTTAGGCACTGGACTACCCACACAATGCAAGCAAGAGAGAATGCAAATGGGTTAAAATCCCAGCAACTAAACATTTAAGAGATTAACAACATGGCAGCTGGCAGTTTACTTGCGCTTTTAGACGATATTGCGACCATTTTGGACGATGTTTCGGTGATGACCAAAGTCGCTGCCAAAAAAACAGCTGGCGTATTAGGCGATGATTTAGCATTGAATGCGCAACAGGTTTCTGGCGTAAGAACCGAGCGCGAATTGCCCGTTGTTTGGGCAGTTGCCAAAGGCTCGTTTGTTAATAAACTCATCTTAGTACCTTCCGCTTTGGCGATTAGCTACTTTGCGCCTTGGGCAATAACGCCGTTATTAATGATAGGTGGCGCGTATTTATGTTTTGAGGGTTTTGAAAAAATCGCTCATAAATTTTTACATAAACAAGATGACGAAACACATAAGGCGGCTATCAAAAAGGCAGTTGAAGACTCCCAAGTAGATTTAGTGGCTTTAGAAAAAGATAAAATTAAGGGCGCGATTCGTACGGACTTTATTTTATCAGCTGAAATTATCGTTATTGCCTTAGGCACGGTTTCCACTGAAATATTTAGCAAGCAAGTAGCCGTCGTTGCAGCGATTGCGCTTATTATGACGGTTGGCGTATATGGCTTGGTGGCTGGCATAGTCAAACTGGATGACCTAGGCTTGCACTTAATGCTTAAAAAAGGTCAAAGTTTTTTCAGGCAATTGCAACGAAAAATAGGTGCAAAAATACTAGCGTTCGCACCTTACTTAATGAGAACACTATCAATAGTGGGCACTGCTGCAATGTTTATGGTGGGCGGCAGCATTATTGGGCACGGCGTGCCAGCACTGCACCACTTCAGTGAGCACATTTCTGGAATATTGCAGAAATTACCTACAATTGGCAGCATTTTAGCGGTTATTTCACCGATTTTCATCGATGCGATTATTGGCTTAATCGTTGGCGCAATTTGCGTAGCCGTTTTTGAGACAATTAAAGTACTGCTGCCAAAAAAAACTTAGACCTTTAAACATTCTGATGGAAACACTCAAACTATTAGGGCTTTTTATTGGCACTGCAATCGCTGAAATTGTGGGCTGCTATTTGCCCTATCTTTATCTTAAACAAGGTGGCTCGGTCTGGTTGTTTGTACCAGCAGTACTTAGTTTAGGTTTATTTGTTTGGTTGCTATCGTTACACCCTACAGCCGCTGGGCGCGTGTATGCTGCGTATGGCGGCATATATATTGGTGTGGCGATTGTGTGGCTGTGGGCAGTTGATTCGATTAAGCCTAGCTTTACTGACTTGCTGGGCGCAAGCATTTGTTTGCTAGGGGCGGTCGTGATTATATTGGGTGAAAAACTGGCTAGTAGTTAATTGCGCCTGCGTTTAATTAAAAGCGTCACCACACCTAATAGCATCATTGCATAACTTGATGGCTCTGGTACTTGAGTAACGATCCAGTCAGCTTTATCACTACTATTCGCTTGAAGAGTCAAAACTCCTGAAAGAGGCGCCAATACAATCGCACCACCTACTTGATTAATCACTACGTTAGATGTATTCGTATTTGATTTAATATTGATGCTACCACCTGGCGTAATTTGGAACTGCTCCCAATTCACGATCAACTGTGGCTTAGTTTTAATTTCAGTTTGATTACTCAAATTAATTTGACTACCCACATTAACTTGAGCCGTATTAGTTAAAACTGTTGATTCTGTTGAGCTAAGAGTGACAATACCGTTTGGCGCATCCAGAGTGCCACTTACAATAATATCTGTGCTATTAAGATTAATGATTGGTGCGCTTAATTTTGCATTTTCACCGACACTTAAAAAACCACGTGCCGTTAAATTAATCGACACATCGTTTTGCAACACGCCATCTGTAAACGAAAAATCACCATCGCAACTAGCTTGATAGCCATTATCTAATGAAACAACCAAATTTGAACTGCAACTAAAACTCGGCGTTGTGGCGAGTGCAAGTTGTGGATATAAAGCAGCAAATACGCTGACAAGAAAAGCTGTTTTTATTGAGGCTGATTTTATTAAGAATTCACGCATGTTAATTCACTTTTTGAGTTAATTAGCATGTTAAGTTGCCAAACATTATAAAGCTATGCGCCGATAAGACTAGACGTTCAAATCCAAACTGTCACAAATTTTTATTGCAAACTACTTACTAAAGCTCACAAATAACCACTTAATTAGTTAACTTTTGGCTTTGTAAAACTATCTAGTAACAGCAAAGCAACACCGACGCAAATTGCACTATCGGCAACATTAAATGCTGGCCAAGCGTAAGCTTGATAGTGGAAATGTAAAAAATCCACCACATAGCCCAATGTCAGCCTGTCATATAAATTGCCAATCGCGCCACCTAACACTAAGGCCAAGCCTGTGCAAAAAATTTTTTGGTTTTGGTGCTTTTTAAGCAAATAAGTAATGACTAAAATCGCCACCAATGAAATGCCGCTAAAAAACCACTTTTGCCAGCCGCCCGCATCGGCTAAAAAGCTAAACGCCGCGCCTTCATTGTGATATCGCACTACATCAAAGAAACTGGTCACCGTTAAATGTTCAGCATATTCAAATGCAATTTGTACTAAATGTTTGGTGTATAAATCCAGCGCAACCACAATCGCGCTGATGGATAACCAACGATAAATATTAGTACTTTTATGATTACTTTTAAGCATATTTCCGCACCTCACCCGCACCGAAAAGATTGCTTACACAGCGTCCGCAAATAGTTGGATGCTCTTGATGCGAACCAACATCAGCACGATAGTGCCAGCAACGGTCGCATTTGGTATATTTGCTAGCGGTGACAACCACTTTTTGCTCCGCTTCCGTCGCTACTTTTACCACGCTTGCTTGAGAAGTAATCATCACAAAACGCAAATCGTCCGCCAAATTATTCATGGCTTCATAACCAATTTCCGTCGCATAAAACGTTAATTCGGCTTGTAGCGATGAACCCACTTGCCCACTTGAACGTAATAGCTCAATTTCTTTCGCTGCTACGCCACGTGCGAAAATAATGGTTCCCCATGCTTGTAATTTTTCTGTACTTAATCCATGTTTTGGCAATTCATACCAAACATCTTCAAATACCGTTTCATCTGCATCTAAGTCTAAAGTTTGCCAAATTTCATTTGCAGTAAAGCTTAAAATCGGTGCGATTAATCGCATAAAAGTATGCGTAATATGATGCAATGCGCTTTGCGCGGCGCGGCGCGCATGTGAGCTTTCACCTGCGGTATAAAGTCTATCTTTCAGAATATCTAAGTAAAAACCACCCAAATCTTCTGAGCAGAAACTCACGATTTTTTGCACGGCCAAATGGAATTCGTAACGGTCGTAATCTGCCAACGCTTCTGTTTGCAGTTTTTCGGTTAAATACAAGGCGTATTGGTCGATTTCCAGCCATTCATTTACAGGCAACAAATCTTTATTCGCATCGAAATCCGCTAGATTCGCCAATAAGAATTTCATGGTATTGCGAATACGGCGATAGCTTTCTGCTACACGTTTCAAAATCTCATCCGAGATCGTCAATTCGCCAGAATAGTCGGTTGAGGCTGTCCATAAGCGCAAAATATCTGCGCCGTATGTGTCCATCACCTTTTGCGGTGCGACCACGTTACCTTTAGATTTACTCATTTTATGCCCAGCGCCATCTACTACAAAACCGTGCGTTAACAAGGCGTTGTAAGGTGCGCGGCCATCGATTGCACAACCTGTCAGCAAACTGGACTGGAACCAACCGCGATGTTGATCAGAACCTTCTAAATACAAATCAGCAGGAAATTGCAGCTCTGGGCGACGCTTTAATACTGCCGCATGTGTCGCGCCTGAATCAAACCATACGTCTAATGTGTAGGTAACTTTTTTATACTCGTCTGCATTTTCAGGTGCATATTGCGCTAAAAACGCCGCACCATCTAAACTAAACCAAGCTTCAACGCCTGTTTTTTCAACTAATAAACAAGCTTGTTCCAGCAAAACTGGAGTTTGCGGATGTGGCTGACCGGTTTCTTTATGCACAAAAAATGGCATCGGCACGCCCCAGTTACGCTGGCGTGAAACGCACCAGTCTGGGCGATTTTTAATCATCGCCTCTAAACGCGCGCGGCCCCAGCTTGGGAAGAATTCAGTTGCATCGACTGCTTTGTTGGCGTGTTCACGCAAGCTTGCTCCAGTAGCATCTTGCGAATTCATGCCGATAAACCATTGATGCGTCGCCAACTGCATCAACGGCGTTTTGTGGCGCCAGCAATGTGGAAAGCTATGATTCAACCTTGCACTGGCTAACAAATTACCCGTTTCAAGTATTTTAGCCAAAATCACTTTGTTCGCTTCTTGGCGAGTTAACCCTCTAATTGCCTCAAATTCGACTAAATCACTATTAAAGAATTTACCGTCACCGCCCATTAAGATGCGCGGTTTTTCATTGGGAAAATTGGCTTTCATTACTAACCAGTCATCATTACCATGCGCGGCGGCTGTATGGACTAAGCCTGTACCTGCGTCAGTCGTGACATGTTCACCGCAGATGATTGGTACTTGGCGGTTATCAAATGGGTGCTGCAAAAGCAAACCATCCAACATTGAACCTTGGCAAAAACTGTATGTAGCAGCCTTAATCTGTGACTTTAAATCCACAGAAGGATCGTAGTTTTCTAAAGTTATTCCAGATTTAATATATCGCTCTAAAGATACTTCATCCAATCCAGACTCTAAGATTAGAAATCCTTTGTTAGTTTTAATTAAACTATAGGCCAAAGTCTGATTAACGCTTACCGCCTGATTTGCAGGTAATGTCCAAGGCGTTGTCGTCCAAATCACAGCAAAGACATCACCTTGAATTGTTTCAGCTAACCCAAATGCTTTACTTAATGCCGCGTTATCGACAACTTTAAAACCCACATCAATCGCTGGTGAGTTGACATCTTCGTATTCCACTTCAGCCTCAGCTAATGCAGAGCCACAATCTACGCACCAATGCACAGGCTTACTGCCTTGATATAGATAACCGTTTTGATTGATTTCACCCAAAGCGCGCATGATGTCGGCTTCGGTTTTAAAATCCATTGTCAGATATGGATTATCCCAATCACCTAGAACACCTAAGCGAATAAAATCTTTCTTTTGGCGTTCCACTTGTTCAGCCGCATAGGCGCGACAAAGCTCACGAAACTTAGCAGGGTCAATATTTTTTCCGTGCGTTTTTTCAACGACCAACTCAATCGGCAAGCCGTGGCAATCCCAACCTGGCACATAAGGCGCATCAAAACCGCTCAAGGTTTTGGCTTTAATGATGATGTCTTTTAATATCTTATTTACTGCGTGGCCGATATGAATGTCGCCATTCGCATACGGTGGGCCATCGTGCAGAATGAATTTTTTTGCACCTTTACGTGATGCGCGAATGCGCTCGTAGAGTTTTTTATCTTGCCATTGTTTTAACCAAGCGGGTTCGCGTTTGGCTAAATCACCACGCATAGGGAATGGCGTTTCAGGCTGGTTGATTTTGTATTTGCTTGGCTCTTTGTTCGCGTTATCGGTCATGATTGAGGTGTAATCGTTTCTTAAATGTATTACTTGAATTACTTACTTTTTAAAATTCTGTTTTTTCAAAATATTGCCGTGCATCAATAACGTCTTGTGCAATTTGCGCTTTTAACGCATCTAATCCGTTAAATTTCATTTCATCGCGTATTTTGTGCAGAAACTCGACATGCACATGCCTGCCATATAAATCATCATTAAAATCAAGGATATGCACTTCCAGTGACAGCTTTGGCACACCAGCGATTGTAGGGCGCACGCCCAAGTTTGCAACGGATTCTAATCCGTCTAATTTTACTGCATATACACCCGTTAAGGCAGGCCGCTCGTGCTTGATGTGGATATTGGCAGTGGGGAAACCTAATTCGCGACCGCGTTTTGCGCCATGCACCACTTTGCCGCTGATACTGTAATGACGACCAAGCAACTCCGAAGCCAGCTGTAAATTGCCATAAGACAAAGCGTCGCGCACGCGCGTACTGGATATGCGCTCATTAGCAAAATTGATGGGGGCGAAATCAATCAAATCAAATTGATTGGCTTTAAAATCGGCGACTGTGCCAGTGCGTTTGGCGCCAAACCTAAAATCTTCGCCCACCAGAATGGTATCAACGTGCATTTTCTTACGTAATATTTCATCCATAAAGGCTTGCGCGCTTATCGCTGAAAAACGTTGATTAAACGCACATACAAAAGTTTTCTCCACCCCAGCAGCAATAAAATACTCCAGCTTTTCACGTAAGTTACATAAGCGACTTGGTGCATTCAATGGCGTAAAAAACTCGCGCGGATGTGGCTCAAAGGTCATCACAGCAGGCGTCAGATTATTGGCTTTTGCAACTTCAATCAAGCGCGCTAACAAAGCCTGATGGCCCAAATGCATACCGTCAAAATTGCCAATCGCCAATGCAATCGGTGACTGTAGTGTTGCAGGAATATGCCTGAACACTTGCATCAATGCTTCACTCTACGCATATAGTCTTTAGGCCTAAAACCAAGTAAGAGTAAAGTTGCAAAATAACTTAATCCGCCCAACACAATTAAACCACTAATATTAAGTAAGCGTTTCATCAGCCCAAAATGTAGCCAGTCGCTGGCATCCCCCATGGCGAAATACAGTACAACTGTCATCACGCTCAGTGCAGCAAATAATTTAATCAAGAAGAGCAGCCAGCCGGCTTGTGGTTGATAAACATGTGATTTACGCAAATGATAAAAAAGCAGCCCAGCGTTGATACAAGCACCTAAACCTACCGACAACGCCAAAGCGGTATGATTTAAATGCAAGCCAAAGATAAAAATCAGATTCATCAACTGCGTTGTCACCAAAGTGAATATCGCGATTTTTACCGGCGTTTTGATATTTTGCCGCGCATAAAAACCAGGCGCTAAAATCTTAACCAAAATCAAACCCAACAAACCCACGCTGTAAGCAACAAGTGCTTGCTGTGTCATCGCAACATCAATCGCTGTAAATTTCCCATAGTGAAACAGTGTTGCCACTAAAGGCGTTGCCAACACGGCCAGCGCTACAGCGGCAGGCGCAGCTAAAACAAAGGTTAAACGCAATCCCCAATCCAGCAGTTGTGAGTATTCACTATCGTCATTCCCCGCATAAGCTTTAGATAAGCTTGGTAGTAATATCGTACCTAATGCAACGCCTAATACACCTGTTGGAAATTCCATTAAACGGTCTGCGTAATACAACCAACTGACGCTACCAGTCGCTAAAAATGAGGCGAAAATGGTGTTAATAATCAGCGAAATTTGTGCAACTGAAACACCCAAAACTGCCGGCCCCATCAGCTTTAATATACGCCAGACGCCTTCATCATCACGCTTAAAATCAAACTTGGGTAACAGACCAATTTGCTTTAAAAAAGGAATTTGAAAGATTAACTGTAAAAAACCACCAACAAATACTGCCCAAGCCAGCACTTTAATAGGCTCGGCGAAATGGTCGGCAAAGAACAATACCGCGGCAATCATAGAAACATTCAGCCAAACGGGCGTGAATGCAGGAATGCCGAAACGATTATAAGTATTGAGTACACCACCCGCCATTGAAACTAGCGAGATAAAGAAAATATAGGGGAAAGTGATGCGCAACAACTCAACCGTCAGTTGCATTTTGTCTGGCTCGGTTTGGAAACCAGGCGCGATTAACGCGACGATCCAGGGCGCAGCTAACATACCCAACAGAGTGACGCCGACCAAAATAATGCCCAGCCATGTGGCCACACGATTAATTAAGCTATGTGTTTCATCAAACGTTCGCTGGCTTTTATATTCCGCCAAAATAGGCACGAATGCTTGGCTGAATGCACCTTCTGCTGATACGCGACGTAATAGATTGGGAATCTTGAAAGCAACAATAAAAGCATCGGTTAACATGCCCGCGCCAAACACCCGTGCAATAAGCGTATCGCGCACAAAACCCAATATGCGCGAAACAAACGTCATGCTGCCAACTTTGGCTAAGGCTTTGAGTAAGTTCATTTAATCGTGAATAATGGGCTGCTAGGTTGAATAATCAGTATTTTAACATGGCAATGTTGGTTTAAATATTCCGCAGAGTTAATCTGTATATTTAGTACAAGTTTAATTCATGTATTTAATCTGTCTTTTAATGAAGTATGCTGGTGAGATATTTTTAGTGATTAGTTCTTGCCAAACAACTTAAAAAACACTATTATGCACGGTTTCGTATTAACACCCAGCTTAAGCATTAGGATAATGAACACATGGCAAATACAGCACAAGCACGCAAACGCGCGCGTCAATCCGTAAAAGTAAACGCGCACAACTCTGCACTGCGCTCAACGCTACGTACTGCAATTAAAAAAGTACTTAAAGCGGTAGAGTCTGGCGACAAAGCTGCTGCGATGGTTAGTTATCAAGAAAACGTAAGTGTGATTGATCGCATTGCGGATAAAAAAATCATTCACAAAAATAAAGCAGCTCGTCATAAAAGCCGCTTAACTGCAGCGATTAAAGCGTTATCAGGTGACGCACCTGTAATGTTGGCTAAAAAAGCCGCGCCTAAAGCCAAAGTAGCTGCAAAAACTGCTACTGCAAAACCAAAAGCGGCAGCTAAACCTGCCAAAACTAAAGCTGCAGAATAAGTCAGTTTTTAGTGATTAAATAAAAAAGCCTCGCATGCGAGGCTTTTTTATTTGTAAATGTAATTACCCCGATTAACTTAGTCAAATTAATCGATATTAAATCAGCCGATATTTAGCTCACTACGTGCAATCAATGCTGCATTTAACACTAATTGCTTGTCTTGCCCAATCACTGTGAAATGTGCCATTTTCCTGGCTTTACGCGGCTCTTCTTTGCCATATAAATGCAACTTTAAATTATTGTGCGCTAACGCTTTATCCCAAGCAGGCTCAATATCATTTACCCAGCTGTCACCTAAGATATTTACCATCACCGCATTGCTGTGCAAACTTGCACTACCCAAAGCCAAGCCCGTCATTACGCGCACTTGCTGCTCAAACTGATTAGTTATGCAGGCATCGACAGTATAATGGCCAGAATTATGTGGGCGCGGCGCAATTTCATTGACCAACAATTGGTTACCCACCACAAAGAATTCCACTCCCAACACGCCAGCATAGTCTAATTGATTCGCGAGTTTTTTAGCAATCTCTTGTGCATTAGCTTTAATCACCTCTGAACATCTGGCTGGCGCAATACTAATGTCTAAAATACCATTAAGATGGGTATTTTCAACAGTAGGAAAAGCGGCGATATTACCTTGCGCATCACGCGCCAATACGACTGAAACTTCCAAATCTAGTGGCAACATTTGTTCTAACACGCAGACTTCTTGCTTAAATTCGGCAAACGCTTGTTGCGCTTCTGTTTGATTTTTTACTCGTGCCTGGCCTTTGCCATCGTAACCAAAACGCGCCACTTTCAAAATCGCAGGATACAACTCACTACCATCGCTAGGCAAATCAGCCACATTATTAATGACGGCAAATGGTGCAACTGGCAATCCAGCTTGCTTAATGAAGTTTTTTTCCAATACACGATTTTGTGCGATAGCCACACATTGCGCATTCGGTCGCACAATCGTTGATTCAGCTAATTTTTCTAATGTAGCGGCTGGCACATTTTCAAATTCGGTTGTCACGGCGGCACAAGTGTCTGCCATTATTTTAAGCGCGGTAGCATCATCGTAAGTCGCACACAAATGCACATCTGCTATTTTTCCTGCCGGGCTATTTTTATCTGGGTCAAGTACGGTTACTTTGTAACCCATTTCATGTGCGGCAATCACAAAAAAACGGCCTAATTGTCCACCGCCTAACATGCCTAACATCGCTGGCGGGCTAATGACTTTAATCGATTTTTCTTGCGACAGATTCTTATGATTTAGATTCACTTGGCTGTTGCTCATGGTTTCTCACTTAACTCCATGGCATGCACTTTATCACTTTGTTTTATTCTGAATTCTGCCAACTTCTTCGCCAAGTTCGCATCATGATTTGCCAAAATAGATACTGCAAACAAGCCAGCATTTGCTGCGCCAGCATCGCCAATTGCAAAAGTCGCAACAGGGATGCCTTTTGGCATCTGCACAATAGACAGCAAAGAGTCTTGTCCTTGCAAATGTTTACTTGGCACAGGCACACCCAACACTGGCAATGTGGTTTTAGCTGCGACCATCCCTGGCAAATGTGCGGCGCCGCCTGCTCCGGCGATGATGATTTGATAGCCTTGTTTATGTGCATTTTCTGCAAATTCAAACATTAAATCAGGCGTGCGATGCGCAGAAACCACTTTAGCATCGTAAGGCACTCCAAAATCCGCCAACATTTGCGCGGCATTTTTCATCACCGGCCAATCGCTGTCGGAGCCCATAACAATGGCTACTAAAGGTTTACTCATTCCAATACTCTCACTCAATAATGATTAAATTATGGTTTCGGCCGCTCTCTTCGTTCGCTTAACCTAAAGGTTAGCCTACACCGCAATTGATATTGCTAAAGCAATATCATATTGTCTCGATGGATTAACTCTGACTCTTCTACATAACCCAAAATAGATTCAATTTCACTGCTGGCTTTACGTTTAATGCGCCGAGTATCGCTCGAATTATAATTAACGATACCACGCGCCACTTCAATGCCAGACTCATTCACACAGGAAACCACATCACCACGTTCAAAATTACCTTGCACATCAATCACGCCAATTGGCAGTAAACTTTTACCGTCTGTTTTTAGCACTTTTACCGCACCATCATCTAGCACCAACTGTCCGCCCAAGCGCAAATGATCAGCCAACCATTGTTTTTTTGCCAGCGTTTTCATTTGCGTGGCTTTTAAATGCGTGCCAATCGCTTCTCCTGCGCTTAAACGAAGCAACACATCTGGCTCACGGCCCGATGCAATAATCGTATGTGCGCCACTTTTAGCTGCACGTTTTGCTGCCAATATCTTAGTTAACATGCCACCAGTGCCAACATTGCTGCCAGCGCCACCAGCCATTTTTTCCAAATCAAGATTTCCAGCAGTCTCAAAATTGATAAATTGTGCCGTTTTATCTTTGCGTGGGTCAGCAGAGTAAAGCCCTTGCTGATCGGTTAATATCACCAGTGTGTCGGCCTCAATCAAGTTGGCAACCAGTGCGGCCAAGGTGTCGTTATCACCAAAACGAATCTCTTCCGTCACTACCGTATCGTTCTCGTTAATAATCGGAATTACGTTTAAAGCCAGCAGGGTTTTTAATGTGCTGCGCGCATTTAAGTACCGTTTTCTATCGGCCAAATCATCGTGGGTAAGTAATATTTGTGCGGTGTGCAAACCGTGTAGCGCAAAGCAACTTTCATACATTTGCACTAAACCCATTTGACCCACAGCCGCAGCGGCTTGCAGTTCGTTCACTTCTACCGGACGCTTTTTCCAGCCGAGCCGTTGCATGCCCTCTGCCACCGCGCCGCTTGAAACCAACACGACTTGCTTACCTTGTTTAACCAGCGCGCTGATTTGTTCAGCCCAAGCAGCAATCGCGGCTCTATCTAAACCCTCGCCATTATTAGTGACGAGGCTAGAGCCGACTTTTACTATCAAAGTCTTGGTATTATTCAGTAATGATTGGCTCATTTTCAGCTTGTTCTGTTGTATCACTTTCAAGTACGGCTTTTTTTACTTCGTCCAAATGATCCATCATCGCGTAAGTCAGCTCTTTGCAACCAACGCCACTAATGGCAGAAATCGCAAATACAGGACCTTTCCAGCCGTAATCTTTAACGAATTTCTTCACGACATCTTTGCTATCTTGCAGCATATCGGTCTTGTTCAACACCAACCAACGCGGCTTGTTGTATAGCTCTTCATCATACTTTTTAAGCTCATTCACAATCGCCTTGGCCTCGGCAACAGGGTCAGTAGCTTCATCAAACGGTGCAATATCCACCAGATGTAAAAGTAGTGAAGTACGCGCTAAATGGCGTAAAAACTGATGTCCTAGGCCTGCACCTTCTGCCGCACCTTCAATCAAACCAGGCACATCAGCAATCACAAAGCTGCGCTCTGCATCTACTCGTACGACACCCAAATTAGGATGCAATGTGGTGAAAGGATAATCAGCAACTTTTGGTTTTGCAGCAGAAACGGAACGAATGAATGTCGATTTACCGGCATTCGGCATGCCCAGCAAACCAACATCGGCTAACACTTTAAGCTCCATATAAAGCTCAAACTCTTCGCCTGGCTCGCCTTTAGTACATTGACGCGGTGAGCGGTTGATAGAAGATTTAAAATGCACATTACCTAAACCGTTGTTACCACCTTTTGCCAGCAACACTTTGCGGCCATGTGTATCTAAATCAACAATCATACGCTCTGTGGCTTTATCAGAAATTACCGTGCCGACAGGCACGCGTAAAACCGTATCTTCACCTTTTGCGCCGTAACATTCCGCGCCGCGACCATTTTCGCCGCGCTGCCCTCTGAACGTACGCGTGTAGCGATAATCGACCAAGGTATTAATATTGCGATCAGCGATTGCATAAATTGAACCGCCTTTACCACCATCGCCGCCGTTAGGTCCGCCCATTGGCTCATATTTTTCGCGCCTAAACGTGGCAACACCGTTGCCGCCATCGCCTGCGTAGACTTTAATCGTTGCTTCATCAATAAATTTCATAGCTTAGTGTGTACCGAGTGTAAGGCAGACCAAATAATAGAGCGTACCAAATGCAGGCTTACCAGATAATTAGAGTGTACCAAATAAAAAAGCCCCATCAAACGATGAGGCTTTAATAATATTACTTAAATTTAAACTGCAACAATGCTTACAGTATGGCGTTTTAACGCACCTTTAATCGCAAAAGTTACTTTACCTTCAATTTTTGCAAACAATGTGTGATCTTTACCCATGCCAACGTTTTCGCCAGCGTGCATTTTAGTGCCGCGTTGACGCACAATAATGCTGCCAGCTGAAACAACTGTTTCGCCAAATGCTTTAACGCCTAAACGTTGTGAGTGTGAATCGCGACCGTTACGTGAACTACCGCCTGCTTTTTTGTGTGCCATGATTAATCCTTTAATTCTTCAGTGAATTTAATAAATTCACGGTTTTATATTCAAAGTTCAGTTATTCTGCCGCTTTAGGCGCTTTGGCTTTTGCTGCTTTTGGCGCAGAAGCACCTGCTGCTAAAATTTCACCAATTTGAATCTCTGTGAAGCTTTGGCGATGGCCTTGCGTTTTACGGTAGTGTTTACGACGGCGAAATTTAAAAATCATCACCTTGTCTGCACGGCCATGTGAAAGCACTGTTGCGCTCACTGTTGCACCAGCAATTAAAGGTGCACCAATCGTTGTGTTTGCTGCGTCAGAAATCATCAACACTTTGTCGATAACAACTGTTGCGCCAACATCACCAACGATTTTTTCTACTTTAATTCTCTCACCGGCAATTACTTTGTATTGTTTGCCACCTGTTTTAATTACTGCGTACATGGTTTTGACCTTGCTTCGACACGTTCAAATGAATCGCGCATTATACTTAAATTAAGACACATTGCAAACCTTAAATCACAATTATTCGTGATGATGAATTCATTGAAAGTCTTGAATATGGACCGCGATTGCCTGTGTTAAAATAATAGCAATTATATTAGCTTTTTATTATTGGCGCATCGTGTGGCTTTAAACCCTATTCAATCTTCAATCTCGCTTGACATGCAAGCGGTCGACACTGTTATTCGCAACTCACTTTATTCTGAAGTTAGCCTGATTAACACCATTGGCGAACACATTATCAATGGTGGCGGCAAACGATTGCGACCTTCACTAGTGCTGCTATCTGCTGGCATTTTCGGCTCCATCCAATCACACCACCATGAGCTTGCTGCTATCGTAGAGTTTATTCACACTGCTACATTACTGCACGATGATGTGGTGGATGAATCAGCCATGCGTCGCGGCAAAAGCACCGCAAATCATCTTTTTGGCAATGCAGCGAGTGTATTAGTAGGCGACTTTCTATATTCACGCGCATTCCAAATGATGGTGCAATTAAAAAACATGCGTGTGATGGACATTCTATCTCAGGCGACTAATGTGATTGCCGAGGGTGAAGTGCTGCAATTGCTGAACATTCACAATGCAGAGATTACCGAACAGCAATATATAAAAGTGATTCATTACAAAACGGCAAAATTATTTGAAGCCGCCATGCGCCTAGGCGCGGTAATCAATAACGCCAGCCGTGAAGATGAAGATGCACTTGCGCTTTATGGTATGAAACTTGGCACGGCTTTTCAGTTGGTCGATGACGTGCTGGACTTAAGCGGTGACGTGGCAAAAATTGGCAAAAATTTAGGCGATGACTTAAGTGAAGGCAAGCCGACATTACCTTTACTGTACGCTATGCACAAAAGTACACCAGAAAATGCCGCCATTGTGCGCAAAGCCATACAACTGGGCGGCCTAGAAAATTTGGATGCGGTACTTGCCGCGGTAAAAACCACTAACGCCAGCGAGTATGTATTAAATTTAGCTAAATCAGAATCGGAAGAAGGCTGTGCGGCAATTGCGCATCTACCAGATTCTATTTACAAAAAGGCGTTAATAGATTTAGCGGCTTTTGCGGTTGAACGGTCTTATTAAACGCAATCAAGCTTAAACGTCAGCTATCGATTATAAAATCAATTCAACGTAATCGGCTCGCCACTTTCCGCATGAAAATAGCTTAAATGCGCACAATCACTGGTACCGTTAGTTAGTGTGCCATCAAACAAGGCTTTTCCATCCACATCTACCACCGCATAACCGTTGTGATATAGCGTCACTTCCGCCAATTTAGCTGCGTTGACTTTGTCTTTTGCACGAGCAGATGCATGGTCATGCAATTCGCGTAACGCAAAACTAATGCATGTTTCCTCCTCATCTTCGCCGTACACTTCCCATTGTTTGCCGCCCGTTAGTTGCTTTAACCAGCCTGGCAAGTCTACTTCTACGCGGCAAATAATCGGTTCATCCCAAGCGGGATGGTTAATGCCATTTAACTCAACGAGTTCTTTAATATTTAATTGTGATTCTTTTTGATTGGTCATATTATTTCCTAAACACTTACATCATCATTCCAACATTAAATGGTGTCAATTAACTCAAATTCAAGTCGCCTACATTCAGGATTGAATTGCATTAACCTTAATATTCTTTATAAATACTTCAAGCAATATTAACGCCACAGTTTAGGCAAAGTTGCACAGTTTCTTTAACGATGCGATGATTGTGTTAGTTTACATCAACTTTTAAGGGCTCTTGGGGTAAGTATGTTTGATTTTTTAATGCCATTGTCTGATTTACTCCATACCGAACCCACTGTTTTTGTGACCCTTTCGGTTATATTTGGCCTGATGATCGGCAGTTTTTTAAACGTAGTGATTCACCGCCTACCCATCATGATGGAGAATGCAGAAGAAGCGTATTTTCTGCAACGGCAAGCCTTAGCAGAAAATTTAAACGAAGCTGAATTAAACGTATCACCTCAATCACCAAAATATAACATCGTCACGCCGCGCTCTGCCTGCCCCAAATGTGGGCATAAGATTAGTGCCCTAGAAAATATTCCCATAGTGAGCTACCTAATATTGGGCGGAAAATGCAAAGGCTGCAAAACTAAAATCAGCATGCGCTACCCTTTAATAGAAGCGTTAACTGGCGCTCTAATTGGCACAGCCGCGTATGTTTATGGCTACAATGAGGCAACGCTTTTTATATTTGCTTTTGTCTTTGCGCTCATCGCCTTAACATTTATCGATCTAGACACTTTTTTGTTGCCAGATGACATCGTCCTGCCTCTACTTTGGCTAGGGCTTTTATTTAATTTAAATACTGGATTTACCGATTTACAATCAGCCGTTATTGGTGCAATGGCTGGTTATATGATTTTATGGCTTGTTTTTTGGTTATTTAAACTCGTCACAGGCAAAGAAGGAATGGGATACGGCGATTTTAAATTGCTCGCCGCAATTGGCGCTTGGTTTGGCTGGCAAATATTGCCTGCAGTCATTCTATTAAGCTCGGTAGCAGGGGCACTGATTGGCATTGGACTCATTTTATTCAAAGGAAAAGGTCGCAATACCGCCATCCCCTTCGGTCCATTTTTAGCACTTGGCGGCATTGCGGCACTATTTTTAGGGCAGCAGTTAGCCAGCTTTTATCTGCCACATTGAATATTGGCTAAATAATGTTTGTTGTAGCGTTAACAGGTGGAATTGGTAGTGGGAAATCAGAAGCCGCAAAAATATTTGCAGAACTCGGTGTGCCAATTACCGATGTAGATGCGATTTCGCATCAATTAACTTCGGCAAACCAGCCATTAATTAACGTTCTGGCGGCTAATTTTGGCAATCAATACATTACGCCAGATGGTGCGCTGAACCGTTCAGCCATGCGAGATTTGATTTTTTCCGATCAAAACGCGTTAGCAAAATTGAATGCCATTTTACACCCAGTTATTTATGATGAGGCCATCACGCAATTGCAGCAAAATACAAATGCACCGTATCAAATTTTAGTGATACCGCTTCTATTTGAGAGTCCACGTTACTCACCCCATATTAATCGCATCCTAGTCATCGATTGTGATGAACAAATACAGATTGCGCGGGTCAAAAAACGCAGCAACTTGCCTGAATCACAAATCATGCAAATTATCAAAGCGCAAACATCGCGAAAACAACGTATTAAATTAGCGAATGACGTGATTGAAAATAACGAAAATGTTGATAAATTGCGCGAAAAAATAATTCTGATTCATGAAAAATACATTAATACTTGCATACTTAGCAAAACAATCTCATAATTCACCTCAATTTACTATTATAAGTAAGCAGACTTTATATACGCTACGATGTCTAGCTACGAATTTCCTTTTAATGAACGTATACGCACACTTTTGAGATTAGAAGATCTCTTCTCAAAAGTCTTGCTCAACGTGGATGCTGGTCATCAGCACAACCACCATAGCGCGCTCATTTCCCTGTTACAAATGTTGGACATTATCGATCGCGCTGATCTTAAAATGGATTTAGTGCAGGAGTTAGACCGCCAAAGGTTGGCCATGCAAAATCTACGTGGCAATCCTGTCATTGCTGAAGCGGTGTTAGATAAAATACTCAAACAAATTGGCGCATGCTCCACCACGTTACGTAGCGACAGCCTAAAACTAGGCCAACATTTACGTGAAAATGAATGGCTGATGAGCATTAAGCAGCGCGTGAACATCCCTGGCGGCGTATGTCAATTTGATTTACCGTCGTATCATCACTGGTTAAATCTTGAAAGCACAAAGCGCAAACAAGATTTTGATGGCTGGCTGACCAAATTAATGCCCATGTACGATGCCATTAAAACCATACTGCATATATTGCGCGGTAGCGGTACAGCTTCTATCCATCATGCGGATCATGGCTTTTTCCAGCAAATGCTAGGCGGCGCTAAACCAGCACAAATGCTAATTATTCAAGTGGATGATGATTGCCCCTGCTTTCCTGAAGTGAGCGCCAACAAATACGCCATTAACGTGCGTTTTAACGGTTTAGATTTTGTGCAAAAACCTAGGCAATGCGACCACGCCATCGATTTCACGATGACTCTATGTAATCTCTAGGTTTTGATATAATCTTTAACGCTTAATATCGATTCCGATATCAATTTTAAAAGTTAGCTTGAAATGTCTGATGTAAAAACCCGTTTAGTTGCCTGTCCAAATTGTAAAAAACTTAGCGAATATAGTCTCAACAATAAATTCCGACCTTTTTGCTCAGAGCGATGCAAGATGATTGATTTAGGTGATTGGGCGAATGAAAATTACAAAATCCCTGATAACTTACCTCCAGAACCTGAAGACGAGCCCAACTAATTATGTAGTTACTAAGCATGTCATTCCTTTTCATTTGGATTTATCACTTTAACTGCTTGTCATAGTTGTTAGCTTTCAATTCTGCAGTACTCAAATTTACATAAACAAACCATAGGTAAAGATGATGAAAAAACTATTTAAAACAATCGGCTGCATATTCTTTTTGATGGCAGCTAATGCTCAAGCCGACGTCATTATCAGTGACGCTTGGGTCCGAGCCAATACACCTGGACAAAGCGTTGGAGCAGCCTACATGACACTGAAAAGCCCGCAAGACAGCAACTTATTTCATGTGGAAAGTCCTGCCGCTGGCTCCGTTGAAATTCATAGTATGAGCGTAACAAATGGTGTGATGAAGATGCGCGCGCTGGAAACATTGCCACTGCAAGCAGGTAAGCCAGAAAAACTAGCTCCAGGCGGATTTCATTTGATGTTATTTGATTTAAAGAAACCGCTTAAAGCAGGAGAACAAGCGACGTTTACATTGTCATTCAAAGATAAAACGGGAAAAGTCACGCATCAAGATGTAGTTTTGCCAATTAAAGAGGCAAATTAACGTCTTTTTAAATACCATCACTTTTCTATAACACCGCTAATTAATGTTGATTTAAATACATACTTTTAAATCAACATTAATTAGCGGATTTTAAGTTTACATTTCCCATACCGCGCGTTGCATGGCAATGCCACGCGCCCCAGCCCGTAAAGCTAAAGGCAAATCGAATTTCTGCATACCGCCCAGCGCGTAAACGGGCACATTGCTATTTTGAATCCATTGCTTAAATAATTCCCAACCTAAAGGCACTTCATTTTCGTGACTTTTTGTTTCACTCACTGGTGATAACACCACAAAATCTAGACCCAATTTTTCTGCATGCGCCAATTCCGCCGCATTGTGACAAGAAGCCGCAACCATTAAACCGCTGGGCTTTACTTGGCAATTCATCAGCATTTCACTGCTTAAATGCACGCCATCCACACCTAGTTTCTGCGCCAATTCAATATTGGCATTTAACAGCACTTTTGCAGCATATTTCTGAGCGAGATGTTGAATCTTAACAACAAGACTTACCAAGTCAGCCTGCTCAAGCTGCTTTTCACGAATTTGAATTAAACTTAAACCTTGCTTCAATTGCAGTTCAAGCGCGCTTAAAAAAGCAACTTCGCCCACCTCCGCCACATTTGTAATGGCATAAATGGGCGGCAAAGCCAAGGCATGCATAATCGGTGCATTAGCTGGTAAGACTGGTGAAACAGGCGCTTCAGAAGTCGACTGCCAGCTTAGTTGCTGGCCTTCGCGCGGCATTAAATCACCTTGCCATTTGGTCACAAAATAGAAATGCAACTTCACTGTTTTGGCAACCGAATCATGTGTGGCTGGATAATCAAAATGGCGGATTAACCAAGCTTGTGTTTCTGTTGGTGTTATTCCCAATTCCTCTTGCAACTCGCGGCTTAAGGCTTGTTCGGGCGACTCCCCAGCCTCAACTTTCCCACCCGGGAACTCCCACCAGCCAGCCCAGCCTTTGCCATTAGGGCGGCTTGCCATTAAAAATTCGCCGCTGGAAAAATGTGAAGCGTTTCGCTGCACAATCCCAACGGCAACATTAACGATCTTTATATTTCTGCTCACTTCAACTTGCCCGCAAGACCCATTTTTCCTGAATAATCCCGCGCAAATTGATAAGCGATACGGCCACTGCGTGCGCCGCGCGTCAATGAGAAATCAAGCGCTGCTTTGTGCGCGGCCTCGTCAAAACGTAGGCCGAAAGTTTGTAGCCAATTTTGGGCAATTGACAAATATTCGTCTTGGTCAAACGCGTAAAAAGATAGCCATAAGCCAAAACGTTCAGATAATGCTGTTTTCTCTTCAATTGTGTCGCTAGGCCTAATTTCACCATCAAGATGCTTGGTTGCCAAATTATCCACCATAAATTCAGGCATTAAATGTTTGCGATTGGATGTTGCATAAACCAGTACATTTTCTGAATTATGTGCAATTGAGCCATCCAACACTACTTTTAAAGCTTTATAGCCATCGTCACTGGCCTCAAATGTCAGGTCATCACAAAAAATAATAAACTTTTCAGGGCGCACACGAATCTGCTGAACAATATCTGCCAAGTGAATTAAATCCTGCTTATCAATCTCAATTAAGCGCAAACCTTGTGCAGAAAATTCAGTCAACAAAGCCTTAATCAAAGAGGATTTACCAGTGCCACGCGCGCCTGTTAACAACACGTTATTGGCCGGAAAACCAGCCAAAAACTGGCGTGTATTACGTACAATCTCGGCTTTTTGTGTGTCCACAAAATGGATATTCGCAAGCTGAATTTGATGCGGATGCGCGACTGCTTGCAAGTACCCTTTATTGTTCACCATCACCCAGCGCCATGCCGTAGCAGTCCAATCTATGGGCAGTTGTGCACTAGGCAACAATGTTTCCAGCTTATTAATTAAGCCTTCGGCACGAGTGATTAAATTATTTAGATTTTGCATATGCGGTCTACAATTCAAGAGTGTGAGGGTAAAGGTGCTTACGCAAGATTTTTATGAGCGATAATCCGCATTAATCTTCACATAATTGTAGCTAAAATCACAGGTCCAAATCGTGACATTCTCATTACCGCGATTTAATACCACGCGCACCAAAATGTCAGGCTCGGACATAATCGCAGCACCTTGCTCTTCTTTGTAGGAAACGGCTCTGCCGCCTTTTTCTGCCACTAATACATCGCCTAAATACAGATCTAAATTTTCGATGTCTAGATTCTCTACACCAGCATATCCAATGGCCGCCAAAATTCGCCCTAAGTTAGGATCTGATGCAAAAAATGCAGTTTTAATGAGGGGTGAATGCGCAATGGCATACGCTACTTTACGGCACTCCGCTGTATCTTTACCACCTTCAACAGTGATTGTCATAAACTTGGTAGCACCTTCGCCGTCACGCACAATGGCTTGTGCAAGCTCAATCGCCACATCGGTTAATGCATCACGCAAGACGATAAAATCGCTACTGGCCTTTGTAATATCCGCTTCAGTAATTTCTGTATTGCCTGCCAAATTGGTCGCCACCATAATCAGGCTATCATTGGTGGATGTATCGCCATCCACCGTGATGCAGTTAAACGATTTATTCACTGCATATTGAATAATCGCTTCAAGCGCAACTTTGCTCACAGCAGCATCAGTCGCAATATAACCCAACATAGTCGCCATGTTCGGGTGAATCATGCCGCTACCTTTACTGATACCAGTAATCGTTACCGTTTTACCACTCAGCTGAATTTGACGCGATGTGCCTTTGGCCACAATATCGGTTGTCATGATCGCTTCCGCAGCATTTAACCAGTTATCTTGCTTTAAATTTTCAATCGCAGCTGGCATGCCTGCAATCACCTTTTCTACTGGCAACGGTTCTAGAATCACGCCAGTCGAGAATGGTAATACTTGATAGGATTGAATATTTAATAATTCAGCCAATGCTGCGCAAGTGAGCTTAGCGCGATTTAATCCATCTTCGCCCGTGCCTGCATTGGCACAACCAGTATTCACCAGCAAAGCACGAATAGGTGCTTGATGGGCAAGGTAATCTTTACACAAAATCACGGGTGCGGCGCAAAAGCTATTTTGTGTAAACACACCCGCCACATGGCTACCTTCCGCCAGAGTCATTACTAACAGATCTTTACGATTAGGCTTGCGCACATATGCTTGTGCAAAGCCTAAATTCACGCCATTAACAGGTAGTAAAGATGAGGCTTCTGGGGCGATTAACTTAACTGGCATAGACTATTTCCGATGAAAAATGTTGTGCATATTTTAGCGCATTAGCGGAACTTAGGCCTTTAATTTCCATCCATCATAGACCTGGGGCTTGTTTTGATAGGGATTTAGCCATTAACTCAACCTCTAATTAACTACAATTGATGAATTTTCTAAATTATATAAATACTTTTAGAGCACTTGCGATTTTTTGTATAGTTGGTGTGCATACACAACACGTTTTTTCTTGGGGAGATAGTGCTGCCCAAGGTACGCTGTTGCACATATTATTAGGTAACAGCACTATCTTTTTTATATTCATTTCAGGTTACTTATTCCAGCACCTATCCTCTAAATTCAATATTAAGAGATATTATTTTTCAAAAGCAAAATACGTCTTACTGCCTTACCTCATTATTTCGCTACCTGCTGTATTGTATTTTGTCTTTATTTCACCTAAAGAATTTTTACAGCCATCCTTCTTTTTACAATCAATTTGGATGCAAATTTTTTATTATTATTGGTGGGGTTTGCATTTGTCCCCTATGTGGTTTGTACCAGTCATACTTTTATACTATCTATTAGCACCCCTACTTGTTATTGGCGATAGAACTAAGGTTCTGTATTGGCTGCTCCCAATTTTTATTTTAGTTTCCCTCATTGTGCCAAGAGGCTTAACTCCCAACAATTTTCTACATTTTTTTTCTGTTTATGTAATTGGCATGTTTTTTAGCAAATATAGAGCGTCTTTAAATGTAAAACTCGTTAAGAGTTATATTATTTTCATATTATTTACTATTTTTATAAGTCTATTTCTTGCAGAGTATTTGGACATAGCAAACAATATTAAAGGCATAAATTATTTACAAAAAATAGTTTTAACATTTCTAATTTTGGGCTTGTTAATCAAGTTTGAATCTAAAACAAGTTCAACATTCATTACAGTTGTTGCTAATACTAGCTTTGGCGTATTTTTTGTACACGCTTACATTATTGGGGTCTTTAAACAGCTCTCTAATTATATTAATCAGCAATTCTTAACCTATGAATTTAGTCACATGTCCGGCACTCTAGTCACACATTTTTTGACAAGCGCAGCAGTCTTGTTTTTATCCATACTAGTTGTGCTATTGATTAAACGTATGTTAGGCAGCAATACTTATTTGTTAATTGGAAACATCCCTTCTGCCCAACCCCAACATAAGAGCCAAGACATCAGAATGATCAAGAAATATTATGAAAATAGCAGAAATTAAATCAACATCATTTCTGGTCATGCCAGAGATAGCGACCGTAATCATGAATGATTTATTGCACATAAACTTAACGCTTAAAATCGGTTAAGTTTTAATTTTATACGCGTCACGCTCTACGCCAAGTTGTACCTTGTGCGGTATCTTCTAAAATAATGCCTGAATCGGCAAGCTCTTTACGGATGGCATCCGCTTCTGCAAAGTTTTTGGCTTTTTTGGCTTCGATTCTACTTAAAATCATTTGGTCTATTTTTTCAGAACCAATTCCCTGAATTATTGCTGGTGCATATCCTGTAAAATTTATAGCACCTGCAGCAGGGGTTATGACTACGCCCTGCAAAAACTCATTTGGGTCACGCTGCAACAACCCAATTACTTTACCTAGGCTTTTAAGCAAAACTGCAGCGCCCAATGATTTAAATTTATTCACTTCATTCGCTAAATCAAACAATACAGCCATCGCCTCTGGTGTATTAAGGTCATCATCCATTGCCAATTTAAAACGAGCAGCTTGTGGATGCGTCCAATCTATTGCAGACTCAACTACACCATAACCACGCAATGCAGTATACAACCGTGTTAATGATGCTTTTGCATCATCTAAATGTTGGTCAGAATAGTTAAGTGGGCTGCGATAGTGCGCACGCAGTATGAAAAAGCGCACCACTTCGGCATCGTATTTTTTTAGCACTTCACGAATGGTAAAAAAATTACCCAACGATTTGGACATCTTCTCATCATCCACTCGCACAAAGCCGTTATGCATCCAATAATTTGCCATTTGGCAGTTATGTGTGGCCTCACTTTGCGCGATTTCATTTTCATGATGTGGAAACTGTAAATCTTGCCCACCACCATGAATATCAAAGTGTGCACCTAAATGCTCTGCGCTCATCACAGAACATTCGATATGCCAACCTGGTCGCCCTTTACCCCAAGGTGAATCCCAGTTTGGCTCATTCGGTTTAACCGATTTCCACAACACAAAATCCATTGGGTCTTTTTTAAATGTATCTACCTCTACGCGCTCACCTGCGCGCAAATCATCTAAACTTTTGCCTGATAATTTACCGTAATCGTTAAAACTGCGCACGCTGTAAAACACGTCACCATTGGCGGCAGGATAAGCATGGCCTTTTTCAATTAATGCCGCAATCATGTTAATCATGCCGTCTATGTGCCCAGTTGCGCGCGGCTCAATACTTGGTCGAATAATGCCCAACTTAGCAGAGTCTTCATCCATGGCCTGAATAAATCGCTGCGTTAAATCACCAATCGTTTCTTTGTTTTCATTAGCACGCTTGATGATTTTGTCATCAATATCGGTGATATTACGTACATAAGTGACCTCATAATCACTCGCGCGAAACCAACGCGTAACCATATCAAAAACCACCATCACACGCGCATGGCCCAAATGGCAAAAGTCGTACACTGTCATGCCGCATACATACATGCGCACTTTATTCGGTTCTATTGGTGTAAATGTTTGTTTATCGCGACTGAGGGTGTTGTAGATTTTTAGCATGAATAAAAGTTAAAAATGAGCGTTTTGAGATTAAATTGGTACAAATTTGCATTAAAAAGCAACTTATCGCCCCTATAGGTTAAATGGCTATTGGATGTTAGCTAGGCTATTGATAGAATGGCGCTTTTAATAACAAAATTGAGTATATCACAATGAATATTCGCAGCCGCTCGCTATCTAAATTGCTCATTCAATTTTTACTTGTGTTGAGCCTTGCAAGCTCCTATGCGTTTGCAGATGAACTGAAAGATATTTCTCAATTGTCTGAACAAGGTCAGCAGGCCGCCGCGCTTGAACGTGTGAATGCCTATTTAGTTGCAAACCCTAAAGATCCGCAAGCATTATTCATGAAAGGCATCATTTTAGTAGAAAGCGGCAAGCGCGATGACGCGATTAAAGCTTTTACCGATTTAACCGAAAAATATCCGAATCTGCCAGAGCCTTACAATAATTTAGCGGTTTTATATGCAGATGCTGGTCAATTCGATAAAGCAAAAAAAGCGCTGGAAACTGCCATAAAAACGCACCCAAGTTATGCCACAGCACATGAGAATTTAGGCGACATTTATGCGCGCATGGCATCTGAGGCATACGACAAAGCATTGCAATTGGATAATG
Organism: Pseudomonadota bacterium; assembly: GCA_040387515.1. Lineage (GTDB taxonomy): Bacteria > Pseudomonadota > Gammaproteobacteria > Burkholderiales > Methylophilaceae > Methylotenera_A. The sequence goes on along the minus strand of JAZKDP010000009.1, from coordinate 52,499 downwards.
GGAATTCACGCGCACAAAGCAAACTATCGATGATTAAGGACTTGTTTGGCACAGGTAACAAAGTTGCGTTAAAACCCACTGAAACCGCAAAACCAACTAAATCTGGCACATTACCAATCCGTCCTGCGGATAAAAAAGCGGAGCCTGCTAAAACAGTTGAAATGGATAAATCTGTTGCAACAGCAGTTTCTGATGACGAAAAAAATGTTTTAGAATCTGTAAACAATTGGGCTAAAGCGTGGTCTAGCCAAGATGTCGATAAATACTTGGCTAGTTATGCTGATAGCTTTAAAACGCCAAAAGGCGAACCTCGTAAAACCTGGGAGAAAACACGCCGCGATCGTATTAGCGCGCCGAGTAGCATTAATGTTGAGTTAACCAATCAAAAAGTAACGGTTGTTGATAGCAATAATGCAAAAGCAAGCTTTAAGCAGGCCTACAAAGCCAACGGCAAACCGATTCGTACCGATAAAACTTTGTTGCTTAAAAAAGCAAATGGCATCTGGTTAATCGAACAAGAAATAGCATCTAATTAAATGATTGAATACAAGCTTTAAGTCACCGGCAGCATTAACATTCAAATGGTTATTAATTTAAAATTGCAGTTTTTAAGAACACTCACTATTTTATGTTGTGCGATATTGCCGTGGAACGCGACAGCTGTTAATCAGGGAGGCATGGCCGATATGCTGCTCACGCAGAAGTTTGGTCAATCTTTGGTTGAAAGCTTATTAGTTAAAAGCCTTTTAGAGATTACGCAAGGTAATACAAAGCAGGCTTTTGCAACTATTAATGAGCTGATTCGTACCGCACCTAATTTTAAATTGGCTTACTTAATACGCGGTGATTTACTCAGTGCGCAAGGGCGTGGACTTGAAAGCTTAGGCAATGCGAACTTAGCGCTTGCTTCCAAAACTAATAGCGATCAAATCGAGGGCTTACGCCAAGAGGCGCGTACTCGAATCGACTACTATTTGTCGGATAAGAAAAACCATCAACTGCCCAATTTATTGGTTAAATTAAGCCCAGAACAAACACATGTCGTTGTAGTAGACACGGTAAAGTCGCGTTTATATGTGTACAAAAATGCAGATAATAAGTTGCAATATGTAGCAGATTATTACGTCACCATTGGTAAAAATGGCGCTGGCAAGCAAGTGCAAGGCGATAAACGCACGCCTCTAGGGGTTTATTTTGCGGGCAAAAAATTAACGCAGCCCTTAGCCGATATGTATGGAGATGGTGCGTACCCACTTAACTATCCTAATGAGTTGGATCAGCATCAAAATAAAAATGGCTATGGTATTTGGCTGCACGGCACGCCAACCAATACCTACAGCCGTCCGCCACGTGCAAGTGATGGTTGCGTGGTGTTGAGCAATCCTGATTTAAAAGCACTTGCGCCTATTTTGCAAACAGGGAAAGTGCCCGTTATTATTTCTGACAATATCGAATGGCTAAACCAAGAAAAACCTGGTTTTCAATCTGAAGAACAGAAAACATTGGCTGAAACCATTGAAAACTGGCGTAAAGACTGGACTTCACAAGATGCAGATAAATACTTAAGCCATTATTCTGAGCAGTTTTTTTATAATGGCGGCAACTATCAAAAATGGGCCGATTACAAACGTGTTGTACAATCTGCCAAACCGAAAGTATCGATTCAAATTGATAATGTGAGCATGTTTAGCTATCCGAACATGAAAGAAAACATTGTAGTGGTGAATTTTGAACAGGATTTCAAAAGTGCTACGCTACAAAACAAAATGCTTAAACGTCAATATTGGATCAATCAAAACAATCAATGGAAAATTATTTATGAAGGTGCAGCTTAACGTAATGAAATCAATCATCAATTTTTTTGGCGCAACGTGCATGTTTGTAGCGCTCTCAGGCAATTTACAAGCAGCGACAACAGTAGTCGAATTTCAAACCAGCCAAGGTAACTTTACGGTAGAGCTGTATCCTGAAAAAGCACCGAAAACAGTGGCGAATTTTGTGCAATATGTGAAAGATGGTTTTTATGACAACACAATTTTTCATCGTGTGATTAATCGCTTTATGATTCAGGGTGGCGGTTTTGAACGCGATTTATCTGAAAAAAATACGCGCGCGCCGATTGTTAACGAATCAAACAATGGTCTTTTAAATGAACTCGGCACACTCGCGATGGCACGTACCGCCGACCCTGATTCTGCTACCGCGCAATTTTTTGTTAACTTGGGCAATAACCAGTTTTTAAATTACACCGGCCCCGATCCAGATTCCATTGGCTACTGCGTATTCGGCAAAGTGACCAGCGGTTTGGACGTTGTACAAAAAATTGGGTTAAGCGCAACTGGCAACATGGGCAGACACTCTGATGTGCCGATCAAACCCATCACGATTAAAAGTGCAAAACTGGTTTCAGTCGAAGCTAAACCAGAAGTAAAGTAAGGTGGCCTATTTAATAGGCTAGCCGACTTCAATTTATTCAATATCATTTATTTTTAAAAGGATTTACCGTGGTTAAACTTTCTACCAATTTTGGCGACATTACACTTGAACTTAATGCTGAAAAAGCGCCGATTACTGTTGCCAACTTTTTACAATACGTAGAAAGTGGTTTTTACAGTGATGTTATTTTTCATCGCGTGATTGATGGCTTTATGGTTCAAGGTGGCGGTTTTGATACCACGATGAAACAAAAAAAGACTGTCGCAGAAATTAAAAATGAAGCCGACAACGGCTTAAGTAATGACAAATACACCATTGCAATGGCACGTACTTCTATTCCTGACTCTGCCAGCAGCCAATTTTTTATTAACGTTGGTAATAATGACTTTTTAAACCATACCGCGCCAACTTCAAGTGGCTGGGGCTACTGCGTATTTGGTAAAGTGATTGAAGGTATGGATGTGGTTGATAAAATTAGAGCAGTTAAAACAGGTAGCAAAGGCGGTCATCAAGACGTGCCAGTTGAGCCTGTTATTATCGAAAAAGCTACTGTCTGTTAATTGAGTTTTGCTAGATTTAAATTTGCTAAATTTGATTGATTCACTTAATTAAATACATCTTTATTTCTGTTGCTAACTAACTGAATGAGCCAACAAGCGCACAGCCTGTTTATTTCTGATTTGCACCTGTGCGATTCGCGGCCAAACATCACCCAAGCTTTTATTGCTTTTTTGCAAAAAACGGCAATAAAAGCCCAAGCGCTTTATATATTGGGTGATTTATTTGAGTATTGGCCAGGTGACGATGCGATTGATACAGGCCTGCATCAATCGACCATTCAGGCGCTGAAAAATCTCAGCCAGCAAGGCGTCAGTACTTTTCTTATACATGGCAATCGTGACTTCTTATTGGGCGAAAGCTTTGCAAAAACCGCCAATATCACCATATTGCCAGATCCAAGCTTGCTGCATCTTTATGGGAAACCAGTTTTGCTAAGCCACGGTGATGCGCTTTGCACGGAGGATATCGCTTACCAGCAATTTCGACATGAAGTACGCTCACCCATTTGGCAAAACCAGTTTCTGAGCCAACCTTTAAATAAGCGCATTGCCTACATTGAGCAATTACGCATCAAAAGCACACAAGAAAAAACGCACAAAAGCATGCTGATTATGGATGTGAATGCAGACGCCGTCGCAACACTGCTACGCGAGAATGCTTATCCGCCTTTATTTATTCATGGACACACACATAGACCGCACCAGCATTTTATTAAGCTGGATGGTCATCAATGCGAGCGCTGGGTATTGGGTGACTGGTATGAGCAAGGCAGTTATTTGCGGTTGGATGTGGATGGCTGCCAATCGCAGCAATTATAGTGAGCTTAAACTTGATTGATATTGTTTATATTAAATAGCCTGGAATATTTGCTTCAACTACATCATCAATTTGTTCTGACTCTAAAAACTTTTCGGCATAGCGTAAGTAGATTTTTTCGCGAATAAATAAATCAAAAATATCTGGATCAATGTGATTATCTAACTTCATTTTTCCTAAAATATTTAACGTTTCCGAAAGCGATTTGGCACGTTTGTAAGGCCTGTCTTTTGCAGTAAGCGCTTCAAAGATATCCGCAATTCCCATGATGCGTGCTGGTATCGACATTTGATCGCGCGTTAATCCTTTTGGATAGCCCTTGCCATCCATTCTCTCATGATGCCCACCTGCATATTCCGGCACACGCTTTAAATCTTTTGGGTAAGGCAAAGCTTCCAGCATATTAATGGTCACCACAATATGATTATTAATAATTTTGCGCTCTTCAGGCGTTAACGTGCCACGCACAATCGTCAGGTTATACACTTCATTTTCACTTAAAAATTTAAGCGAATGCCCAGAGTCGCTCAAGTATTCATAATTTGCAATATCGCGCACGCGCTGCTGATCTTCTGGCTGCATTGACTCACTGCCAAAATTGATTTTACGAATAAAGTTTTTGTCGTCATCCAGCTGTTTTTTGATGGCATTAACGCCGTGCTCTATGTACTCAGCATCCACCGGTTTACCGCTTCGCACATCATCTATTGCTTTACGCAAATGGACATTTTCGCGTTGTGTTCTTAACAACTCAAAACGTTGATCAATCAAGTGAATGCGGTCAAAAGTCGTTTCTAATTTAGTGGCCTTATCCATCACAGATTCTGGTGTGGTGACTTTGCCACAATCATGCAACCAAGCAGCAATATTGAGCTCATACATCTCTTTTTCAGTCATCGTAAAGTTGCGCAACGGCCCACGATCTGTTTTAATCGCAGCCTCTGCCAGCATAATGGTCAGCTCTGGTACACGCTGGCAATGCCCGCCTGTGTAAGGAGACTTTTCATCTATCGCATCTGCAATCAGTTTAATAAAGGACTCAAATAAATTTTTAAGTCCTGCAATTAAATTTTGGTTGGTTAAAGCAACGGCAGCTTGTGAAGCCAGTGATTCAACTAAACGCTGGTGCGAATCTGAAAATGCAATAATTTGATTGCTGATTGGATCAATCGCATTAATTAATTGCAACACGCCGATAATTTCATTTTCATGATTTTTCATTGGCACGGTTAAAAATGACTGTGAGCGATAGCCCATTTTGGCATCAAAGCTAGCCGTACCTGAAAAATCAAATCCCTCAGTCAAATAGGCATCTGGAATATTCACGGCTTTAGCATTAGCAACGCTATACACTGCGATCATGGTTAAATTGGGCTTACCATCTTCATCATAAATTGGCAGTGGTGGAAAAGAAATCTCTTGGCCAGTGGTACCACCCATCGCTATGTCTAAACTTTTATTACGTAGAATCTCGAACTTCAACTTGGCATCATCGGTTACGGTATACAAAGTGCCGCCATCCGCATTGGTCAGCTCTTGCGCGCCCAATAAAATAATCTCCAGCAACCGTTTGTTATCATGCTCAGCAGAAAGCGCAACACCAATAGAATTAAGCCGTTCAAGCTGGTTGAGCACGTCTTGCTGGTCAAAGGAACCTGGTGATTGCATTGTCGTTTAATCGCTTAGTAAAATTAAATAATCAGTCATTGATATACAGAGAAAATGCATTAATCTAATGAAATTACTCTAGGAAAAACTCCATTTTCGTTCCCGCCAACTCAACTACATCGCGATTATTTAAAGCATGTGCTTGCACGCCTATCGTCTGTCCATTCACAGTCGGCAAACTATTACCACCCACATGGGTAATAAAATAACCATTTGGTCGCCTGTTAATAACCGCTACTTGCGAGCCTGGTTTTCCCAGTGTTGTCATGGTTTTATTTAAGACTAATTCGCGGCCTATACTGGCACCATTTAACACTTGTAAACGACCTATATTTTCAATATTTGCAACAGTTAGCGGATCGACTATTACGACTGGCTTGTCAGCAATGGCGTTTGGCTCTACTTGAATTGAATTTTCTTTTTCAGCCAATACTTCTTCAACCAAATCTTTTTCTACTGAACCATTTAGCAAACCATTATCAGTTAACGCTTCCTCAACAGATTGTTTCTTAACAACAATCTCATTCGCAGACTTAGCTTGTTTGGCTGGTGCCATCATCATGGTTTGTGCGAACCCATCATGATGTGTGCCACCAATTTGGCTTTCATTAATATACTTAAGCTGATATTTTCCAAACTCAATCAAATCGTTATGCTGTAACACATATTTTTTAATGGTTTCTCCGTTCACAATCGTGCCATTGGTGCTATTCAAATCTTCTAAAAATGAATCGCTACCAATGGTTACAATGACCGCATGTTCGCCACTTACTGTCAAATTATCTATGTGAATTTGATTACTGGGACGACGGCCTATCGTAATGCGCTCTTGATCCAATGCAAATTCGCCCAGCGAATTACCTTCTAACAAAAAATGTAACTTTGCCATAATGACCCTTAATTTTAACTAACTAGCTTTTGCTTTAATTAATGTATTGAATTCAATTAAATTCACTTGGTTTTTTATTTTTCACACGTCCAAACAGCCTTTTTATCCAACCATTTTCAGCTGGAAAAGATTTTTCTATCAGCGCGATGATGACCGAAATATTATCTTTTCCGCCTAATTCATTGGCAACTTGCACTAACTTGTTAGCGGCAAATTCAATATTACCATTTGCATCTAGCAATATTTTTTTTATCAATTCGTCTTCGACCATATCAGTTAAACCATCTGAACAGAGTAAAAACAAATCACCCACTTCCACATCAAATGCTTGCACTTCCGGCTCAACTTCTGGGTCTATACCCAACGCGCGAGTCACCAAATTTTTGTGGCTAGCGGTTTTTGCTTGCTCAAGTGTAATTAATCCAGAATTAAGTTGCTCTTGTAGCAATGAATGGTCTTCAGTGACTTGTATTAACATTTCATTGCGCAAGCAATATAGTCGCGAATCGCCAATGTGTCCTACCACCAGCTTATTATCGGTAAAAACTCCCACCACCAATGTGGTGCCCATGCCCGCGCACTGTGGTTGCTCTTGGGATATCTGATAAATAGTTGCATTAGCTTTATCAATCGCACTCATCAGCATTTGTGATTCTGGCAACAAGCCAGGCATAAATCTGATTGAGGCTTTATGCAACATAGCTTCTGTCAGTTCTGCGGTGAGTGTCAACACAGCAACTTCACTGGCCACTTCACCCGCTTTATAGCCGCCCATACCGTCTGCCAGCACCAATAAACCAATAGATAGATCACTGGCAATGGCATCTTCGTTGTGGTCTCGATGCAAACCAACATCGGTCAATCGCGTCACTTTAATGGCATGTTCTACATTCATACCTTGCAACCTTAACTACACATCTTTTTAACGCATTAGCAATCTCATCACCAGTTTGATAGCGATTTTCAACGTTTTTTTCTAACATTTTATTAACGGTCATTGCCAAATCTTCCGAAAACTCCGGATTCAATTGCCGAATATCTACATGCGATTCATTTGCAATTTTATACATTAGTGCTGCCATTGACTCTGCCGAAAATGGCAACTCGCCAGTCAATAGTGAATACAAAGTCACACCAAGTGAGAATAAATCCGATCTACCATCAATTTCTTTTCCCAATAACAGTTCTGGTGACATATAACTCGGCGTTCCCAATACAATACCCGTTTTGGTTTTAGACGCATTGGTAGTGCGCGCAATACCAAAATCCGTAACCTTTACCACGCCAGTATCCATCTCGACCATAATATTAGAAGGCTTAATATCGCGATGCACAACATGATTGGTATGTGCGTAGTCAAGCGCGCTAGCTACCTTAATCACAATATCGATCACTTGCTGGGTTGTTAATAAATTATCTGCTTGGGTATATGGTGCTAAATCTTCACCTTGCAAAAACTCCATCGCAATATATGCTAAGCCATGCTCTGCGCCTGCATCATAAATTGTCACTATATTTGGATGATTTAATCGCCCTGCAGTTTCAGCTTCGCGGAAAAAACGTGCTTTTACTTCCGTTAATTCATCCGCATCGATATCATTCGACAGCCCTGCCATCGTCTTAATCGCAACTACGCGGCCAATTTTAGGATCTCGTCCCAAATACACCACACCCATTGCGCCTTTACCCAACTCCTTTTCAATCTGATAACACCCCAATATGGTTTTTTCAATACCTTGATTACCCTGTATCAAAGAACATTCATTGCTACGCCCATTGTATCTACCAAAAACCACGGTTTCAGACATTTGTTTAGAACATGTAATACGCTGTGCTAGTTTTTTACATTTTGGATCAAAATTAGACATTTGACCAAACACCGTTTCGGCTTTGTTAAGTTGGCGCTTTGTCGCTAATAACACATGTCCAATTAGCAGTAATGCACATGGCATCATCAACTGTAACCACCAGCCTTTTTGCGTTATCGACACCTGATGAGTTATCACCAAAGCCGATGAAAATCCGATCGTAATTAGTAAGGCCGTGCGTGGTTTTAAGTATGGAAACAAAAGTATTAAATATAGCGCAACCAGCAGCCAAGCAGACGACTCAACCCAGATAGCCCAGCTTGGGGATACATACAAATCTTCATTTAAAATACTGGCGACCGAATGTGTCAGCGTTTCAATTAACTTAATATCGGCAGATACTTGCGCCGCAATCTGTAACGCAACCGATGGATAGATTTGATTGTAATAACGCACCGCAAATGGCATGGCTAAAACGACATTATTAGTAGATCTAATAATAGTCGCTAATTGTGTATCTATATTTAAACTGGTTTGTGCTTTTAGAGTAACTGTATTTAATTGCGCCAACTCAGGTACGAGATTAAGAATGTTTGGCTGTGCAATAACGCCGGTAATTTGATTGATATAAGCTAAGCTAGGATGAATTTGTGGCTCTAGAAAAAACACCGTATTGGCAATACTTTGTTGGTCATCAATCGCAATGGTGGTGATTTTACCCTCTGCATCACGGTGCGCTACATTGACAGCGCCCCCATCGTAAGCTTTGCGCTCTAAACTTTGTAATGCATTGCTACCGCTTGCCAATAAAAAGGCTAGTGACACTAAACTGGCTAATAACAAGTCCGATTTCCAACACTTTTTTAGCAAACTTTTAACTCCTCGCGGCAAGTTAAAAGTGTTATTAACAACCTAATAACACTTTTTGTGCAATTACTCTTGATACTAAAACTAGGACAGTTAGTTTAAACAGCAATTAGCTAAACAGAGGAGTGAACAATCGGCGCAAATCAAAAAAGTTATCGTCTAAATTCTTGCGGCCTCACTGCTGCGGCCACTTTATCTAAGACGCCATTAATATACTTATGCCCATCTACGCCACCATAAAGTTTGGCCAGTTCTACGCCTTCGTTAATCGCTACTCGATAAGGAATCGTCGCATCAAACATCAGCTCAAACGATGAAATGCGTAAAATGGCATGCTCTACAGGGCTTAATTCTTCAATTTTTCTATCGATAAATGCTGCTACTTGGCTATCTAATTCATCTATTTTGTTTGTTACGCCTTCTAACAACTGCTTGAAATATGCCTCATCTGCTTTCGCATATTCGGGGTCTTCTTTCGCATCGGCAATAATTTGCTTTAATTCAGAAGCATTAATCATGCCACGATAAACTGCCTTTAAGACTAGCTCACGCGATTTACGACGATTTTGACTGGTTCTTGGTTTTTTTGCGGCTTTAACCGGCGTATCGCTTTTAATTTCTTTAATAACATCAGCGTTTGGGATAATCATAATGCACGTACCAAATTAGCCATTTCAATAGCCACTTGTGCGGCTTCTGCACCTTTAACTTGCATGCGCGCGATGGCTTGATCATCATCTTCAGTGGTTAAAACCGCATTCGCAACAGGAATACCTGTGTTTAACTGAACCTCTGAAATACCGCGTGCTGATTCGTTAGCAACCACTTCAAAATGATAAGTTTCACCACGAACAATGGCCCCTAAAGCAATCAGTGCGTCAAAACGCTCACTTAAGGCCATATGTTGCAATATCAACGGTGTTTCTAACGCGCCAGGTACAGTGGCGATACGGATATCTTCTGCAAGCACGCCTAATTTTAAAAGTTCTGCATGACAAGCAGTCAATAAGCCATCGCCAATATCACTGTTAAAACGCGATAGTACAACGCCGATTTTTTTGCCTGTGCCATCTAAGTTAATGTTAATTTTGTCCACTTGAGTCTCTATTCATGCATAAAACGTCTATTTTACCTTATCTTGGGTGACACAAATCGTCAGCTTTATCAGTATTTGATTTCCAATACCGCTTAAGAAAATAATACCCAAGCTTTTTGTACGGTACTCCAAATACCATAACTAATCGGAATTAACACCGCGGCCCATGCTAGCTTAACTAATAGTGGATGCTGCTTGTCACCAGAAGTAACTCTGACTGTATTTACACCATTTTTTAAGGATTTTTCATGACTTAATATATGCTCAGCTTCTAACTCTGCATCTGTCATAAAATATTGATTAGAAACAGGTCTAATTAAAAAATTGGCTATAAAACCGATCACCAACAAACCTGCCAGCACCATAAAGATTGGCGCGTAAATTTGATCAAACGGCACACCCGATTCTAAACGCGTATCGTGCATATAATTAACGACTACAGGCCCTAAAATTCCTGCAGTAGACCAAGCTGTGAGCAGCCGCCCATGGATTGCACCAACAAACTGCGTACCAAACAAATCAGCCAAATAAGCAGGAACAGTGGAAAAACTGCCTCCGTACATAGATGCAATCACACAAAAACTAGCTACGAACAATGCCAACGATTTAAAGCCTGCAACATAAGTGGCCGTACAATATAAAGCTGCGCCCAAAATAAAGAAAATAAAGTAAGTACGTTTACGGCCAAGCTTGTCCGATGCGCTTGCCCAGCCAATGCGTCCAAAAATATTGAACAGTGAAATGAGCCCAACAAAACCAGCCCCTACTGCCGCAGCAGCCGCTGTCATTGCCTCATCTTTTTTTATTTCTGCAAATCCTAAACTTTGATTTGCAGCGTCTACTTGGCCAATCAATGCGCCACCAAACGTTTCTTGCAGCATAGGTGCCGCAGCACCAATAATGCCAATCCCAGCGGAAACATTCATACATAACACTAACCATAACAGCCAAAACTGCGGCGTTTTATGTGCCTTATTTAAATGCACATGGCGCGTCGCAATCATACGGTTGTTTTGTGTCGCTGGCGGCGTCCAGTTCGCTGGTTTCCAACCTGTAGGCGGCACGCGGTATCCCAAGCTGCCGCACAACATAAACACGGTATAAATGGCAGCCAATACAACAAAAGTTTGCCACACACCTACGCTACTTGGTGTTGCAAAATACGTCATCAATTTCGTCGCGAGTGGTGAACCTATCATGGCACCACCACCAAACCCCATGATCGCCATGCCCGTGGCCATGCCACGTCTATCAGGGAACCATTTAATCAACGTAGAAACAGGCGAGATATAGCCCAAACCCAGTCCAATGCCTCCAATGACGCCACTACCGAGCCACATTAACCATAGTTGATGTGTGTAAACACCATAGGCCGAAATCAGCAAACCACCGCACCAACACAAAGTTGACACCAATCCCGCCTTGCGTGGACCTGCGCGCTCTAACCAGCCGCCCCACAGCGCGGCTGAACAACCCAGCAACACAAAAAATAACGTGTACATCCAACCCAAGTCAAACTGCGTCCAATTACAATCGGTCGCAAACAATGCCTTTGCCGTACCAGCCAATTTCTCGCTAAAGTGCGTCGCACCAGCCGCACAAGCCGCAAGCGGCTTTCCATCTGCATCTTTTAAAGCATTGCCAAGTGGTTTCCAAAATACGCTAAATCCATATGCCATGCCAATAGACAAATGCACAGCTAGTGCGGCCGGTGGCACTAGCCAGCGATTAAAATTAGCATTTGCAGTAATGTATTCTTTTGATAAAAAATCGGCCACGCTAACCCCTAAATTAGATGTGATATTTGATGTGGTATTTCAAGCTGATATATATGTTAAGTGTCGTTAATTAATTCAAACCAACATGTTACATAATGTTACAAATTAGAAAAAATGGCAATTGCCACTCAAAGCCACTGGTCGCACCGTCAAAAAAACATTTAAAATTTGTCATTAATCTGTCATATTAAAGTCACAAAATAGCATCGTTCTTTAAATCCATACAAAGTGATTGGAAATTAAGCATGCCAGCAAATATTTTAGTAATAGAAGACGAACCAGCGATACAAGAACTACTTGCCCTTAACATCACCCAAGCAGGCCATAATGCCCTGCGTGCATTGTCAGTCGAACATGCACAAGAGTTACTGCGTGAAACCTTACCTGATTTAATTTTGTTGGATTGGATGTTGCCAGGCATGAGCGGTATTGATTATGCGCGCCGCTTAAAATCAGACAATCTCACCAAAGCGATTCCAATTATCATGTTAACCGCGCGCGGCGATGAGTATGACAAAGTACGCGGTTTAGAAGTTGGCGCAGATGACTATGTCACCAAACCATTTAGCCCGCGCGAATTGAATGCGCGTATCAAAGCGGTATTACGTCGCCGTGCTCCACAAATGACGGATGATCCAATCGAAATTCAAGGCTTATTACTCGATCCGACCACGCACCGAGTCACTGGCAATGCAGCCAATATTGATTTAGGCCCAACCGAATTTAGATTGCTACATTATTTTATGAGCAATGCCGAACGCGTGCATACCCGCAGCCAATTGTTGGATAAAGTATGGGGTGATCGCGTGTTTGTAGAAGATCGTACGGTTGATGTGCATATTCGTCGCTTGCGTAACGCTTTAGCCGCATCTGGACATCAAGATTTAATTCAAACTGTGCGCGGCTCTGGTTATCGCTTATCCTCACAAACGAATTAAGTGGCCATCATTTAATTTGTTATACCGCATTGGCTTATGGCGTACTTTTAAAACCGCTTAAATGATGGATTGTTTGCGCTTCCAGAAGTTGAAGCTGTAAAAAAGCTCGTTATAATAGGCAAACTCAATCGATAGTGAGCAACTGTGCAAGATATTCGTTGGAACGCGTTTTGGTTAGGATTGCTCTTAAGCCTGCTCTGTCTCATTGTGTGGGCAGCGGCTGATGCGACTGCCGCACTTATTACCCTGAGTGTTGGCTTATTTCTGTATCTTATTGGCCATATTTACTGGCTTCATCGGTTGCATACTTGGTTAAAAAAACCTGTTCTTAATAACATGCCAAACGGAGCTGGCGTTTGGGAAGATATATTTGCAGCACTTTATCAAGAGCATCGCAAAAATTCACGTAGTAAAACGCAGTTAAGTTCGACTTTAGAACGTTTTAGACATGCCGCCAGCGCACTGCCAGATGGCGTTGTGGTGCTGAATGGTGACAATGAAATTGAATGGTGCAATCCGCCCGCTGAAAATCAACTTGGCTTAAATTTAAAGCATGATGAAAACCAGCCCATCAGTTACTTGGTGCGCCATAGTGACTTTGTAGAGTATCTACAAGCACAAGAACAAGACGAGTCGTTCAAATCAGACCCGATAAAATTAAAGTCGTGGCGCAATCCAGAAGTTACACTGGAAATTCAATTAATTCCATTTGGTTCTAAGCAAAAATTGCTCATTTGTCGCGATGTAACTGCACTAGAGAAAACCGAAATCATGCGCCGCGACTTTATCGCCAATGTATCGCATGAGTTACGCACGCCGCTTACCGTTGTGGGTGGATTTTTAGAAACGTTAGTCGATATGGATGGCGCGGTGCCAGCCAGCTTAAAAAACTATTTCGATATGATGATGGATCAGACCAGTCGTATGCGCCGCATTATTGAGGATTTGCTGACATTATCAACAATTGAAAGCAATACGCAAAGCCCAGATAACAACGAAATTGATATGCCGAAGCTACTCCATCAAATACAAAATGATGCCAACAGTTTAAGCAAAAGCCTGAATAAGGCACCGCACAATGTTCACTTGAAAATGGATAAAAACCTGCATATTAAAGGTAGCCAAGAAGAGCTGTATAGCGCATTGAGCAACTTAACCAGCAACGCTATTCGCTATACGCCCGCTGGTGGCGATATTTTTATTGACTGGAAATTACGGGATAACCAAGCGGTTTTCAGCGTACGCGACACAGGCATTGGTATTGAGCAACAGCATATTGATCGACTGACCGAACGCTTTTATCGCGTTGATCGCGGCCGTAGCCGCGAAACTGGGGGCACAGGTTTAGGCTTGGCGATTGTTAAACACATTCTAAACCGCCACCTAGCAAGACTAGAAATTGAGAGTGAATTGGGCGTTGGTAGCACATTCAGCATTGTTTTCCCTAAAACCTGTGTTGTATTAAACAGTTGAGTTAATTGCGTGAGGCGCTTTTATTTATACATTTTCAGCCTATTAAGTTTTAGCAGCTTACTTTTCGGCTGCGCCACCAACGCTACACTTATCGGCAAATCGATTCCAGAACGTAGTGATAGAAGCTCTGCCAGCCAATTAATGAAGAATGATTTTGATCGCATGGCAGATGTTGAGCTATACGAAAATTCGCAAAGTTTGCGCAAACTGATGACCAAACTGTATAAGCGAAATCCGCAGGAACTCGCTAAAAGCACCTCTGACCCAGTCGAAAAAATGGTGGATTGGGTATTCGATGGCGAACTGCAACATCATTATCAATTTAAAGAAATCGACAATAAACAAGACACAGATGCGATTTTTCTAGCCTTTAATGCCAATTATCAAGGTGACCGCGTGTTGCCGTTTATTGTCGGCATTCACACCATGTTGCTTAAAGCGCATGGCAATAAATCTGAATTCTATCTAACCGATAGTATTAATCCGCAAAGCATTTACAACGTGGCGCGTAATATTGAGATTGCCGCATGGAAATTATCCACCAGCCGTGACTTAAGCGGCCGTTTATATTTGTTGAGTAACGAAATGAATACAACAGATCATAATTTAAGTTTTGAACGTGAATTTGGCAAGATGATTGGCCGCACCGATTTATACGCGATTAGTTTGGCTGAAAAATCGCAACGCCTTATTTCGCGCGTGATGCAAAGCATCGCAACTGCGGTCTTTTTACCGTTTTAATTAATATAAAACTATAATTGGTTAAACAATACCTGCCAATTAACCAGCGCGCATTTTTAGTTTATTAAGGAAAAATATGTCATTGTTTTACGTTAGCGTCTTCAAAAAAAACGCAGCAGATGATGCCAATCCTATTTGGGAAACCTCAATAGATGCATTTGATGTTGAACAAGCTTACCAAATTGGAAAAGACCAATTTGTAGCAGAGCATCCTGATAAAAGTTTAGAGGATTTCACAATTAAAGCATCTGGGTATCAAGTGGAAAAGTAAGTTTTCTGCTGACTGCAATACCAATTCAATTGGATTTTTTAGCGCTTTTTAAAGTCGCTCACAAATGCCTGCTCAATTAAATAAAGTCAGCCATACTTCAGAAAAATTTACTTTCTATTAAATAGTTGGCAATAAAAAAGGGCTTTTCAGCCCTTTTTTATTGATACTTACACCTATTAAATCAGTTAATTTTTAATTAGCTAATTATTGAGCTGGCGCAGGTGCTGGCTCTGCCACAAAAATCTCTACACGGCGATTTTTTGCTTTATTTGCAGCAGTATCATTCGCCACTAATGGCTCACGTGAACCACGGCCTTCAATCGCAATACGGCTTGAAGCAACGCTTCTATCAGCCAAATAATCACGCACGCTTGCAGCACGGTTCAACGACAACGGATTATTCACGGCATCGCTACCACTGCTATCGGTATGGCCGATAATCGTTACATTACTATTAGGCGTACTTGCTAAACTGGTCGCAAAAGTATTTAAAATCGTTCTAAAGTTTGGCTGAATATCAGCACGGCCAACTGCAAAAGAAATATCACTTGGGATATCTAATTTCAAACGATTATCTGCTGTTTGCGATACTGCAACACCGGTACCAGCAGTCGCCTCTTCCATTTGGCGCTTTTGCTCTTCCTGACGCTTAGTCCAAACGTTACCAGCCACCGCACCAACACCAGCACCCACCGCCGCACCGATTGCCGCGCCTCTACCTTTACCGGCGATAGCACCAACAACCGCACCGACACCAGCACCAATACCAGCGCCCTTAGCTGTACCCTTTTGCGTCTCAGTCATATTGGCACAACCGCCCAACACAAAAGCCACCAACACAGAACCGACTATCAATTTATTACGCATTTTATTCACCTTTTTTGAAATACATAGATTTAACTGCAAACTTCTAAACCACGAAAAAACCAGTTTAAAACTTTGTTAAGAAAACTTGTTAATAACTAACTCAAACTATGCATTAACAAAGATTTTAACCTCTGTTAACTAACGCACATTAACGCAAATAGTTTACCAATATTGCTTAATAAAAGATGTTAAGAACAGTAAATATAGACTGCTAATTACCGCCTAATTAGCTTATACCTAAATAGAAATCGGGCGAATCAATAAAATCATAATAGATGCACAGCCCCATCAATTTAAGCTGGTTTTAAATCCCCTGCTACCGCGCCTGCGCTGCTATCAAAAGTTGGGAGTTTTGAGCGAGGACTGTTTGAGCCCAACGATTTATTGGGCGAGTTCCGCAGCGCCCAACTTTTGATAGCAGCACAGGAAAAAAGCGGTAGGGGGTAGCTTTTTCTTTGGTTTCTTTCTTTTGGCTAAGCAAAAGAAAGAAACTCGCCAGTCGCGCGAAAGCGACTACTTTATTTTAAGTAAAATTAATACTTAACTAATCGCTAAATATTTTTGACCGGTATTATTTTCTCAACAAACTGTGAAAACTCACCGTAATAGACTGTATCTAACCGTAAAATTGACCAAGCCACTCTAAATGCTGCCTTCGAAAAAGCAAACTTGATACCTGTTTCCCATTGTTTCCAAGTCTCTTCATCAATATTCTTTTGCTTCCATAGAAAATACTCTTCACTACATAAATCAAAATAAGCTCGCATATATCTAAGAGTTTTATCGCGTTCAGTTTTTTCTAATTTGTCAAAGTGAAAATCTGATTGATTTATTGACTCTGGGAAATTTAGAACTATTTCTTGATATCTTTTTGTATATTCAGAAAAGAAGCTAAGCTGTAATTGTTTTTTAAGACTTCGTACAGAAACTATTACACCGATAAGTGTTATTACTGTGGCCGCTGCACTAAGAATAATGCCCCAATCAATCATTTAGAACCTTAAGTATAAAAGTGTTAGTTTAACTCAACTCCACTTGCACTAAATTATCCGAAAACGTAGTCGAATGCCCCATATCCCCAAATTCCGCCGAACTAATACAATTCACCGTTCCCTTATTTAACTGCCGCCAATACCCAAGCGTTGCCACCACAATCCCAGGATTCACATCTTTAGTAATCCGTGCATCACCTTCAAATGCGCCACGTTCATTAAACACACGCACTTTTTCGCCATCTTTGATACCGCGTATATCGGCATCGGCGGCATTGATCATCACAAATTGCTCACCTTGTCCTTTGATTTTTTCTGTGACGTTGGCGTAGCAAGAGTTTAAAAAGCCATGACTTTTTGGTGAAATAATACTTAACGGATATTTTGCCGCCAATGTGGGATTGCTATCAGCCGATTCACGCGAGGCTACATAATCGGGCAATGAATCTAAATCTTCACCCGGCTGAAAACCTTCGTACATTTGGCGGAACGGCCCTGCGACAAAGTTTTTGGCACCTTCTACCAAAAACATGCACTTACCTGTTGGCGTGGGGAATTTTCCTTCTTTGTGCGGTACTCGGTTGTCTTTAGTGCCTACGTTTAACCTTGCAAAGCCATGCTCGCGCAAATAGGCTAAATCAATACCATCACATGCTGGTGCATCCCAAGCGACATAATTCTCTAAACATTCAGAATCTGACCATTTAAAGTTTTCTTCTTCAAAACCCAAACGCTTAGCCAAACGGCGGAAAATCTCGTTGTTAGAAATCGCTTCACCTGGTGCATCTACACATTTGGCGTTATAGGTAAGGTACAAATGCCCCCATGAAAGAATCATGTCTTCCATCTCCGCGCCCATGGTGGCTGGCAACACAATGTCGGCATAGGCGGCGGTATCAGTAATAAAGTGGTCGGCCACAATGGTGAATAGATCTTCGCGTTGTAAACCCGCGACTATCTTGTCAGTTTCGGGCGATTGCGTCACTGGGTTGGTGTTCCAAACCATGATGGATTGAATCGGCACATCTAGTTTGATTTCGTTCGTTAACACACGGCCAAGTTGCAGAATATTCACGACTGGTGTGCCTTCTGGAATTAAATCAGGGCGCGAAATTACATCGAATTTATAGGGATGTTCCCAGACAGGAAATTGCAGCGCGCCGCCGCCAACATGTCGCCAAGCGCCAATCAATGCAGGCAAACAGGTCACAGCGCGAATGGCTTGACTGCCGCCATAACTGCGCTCTAAAGCAACGCCTAAGCGAATCGCGGCTGGAGGCGTGGTGGCATATTCTCTGGCAAATTTACGAATATCTTCTGCCGCGATACCGGTGATTTTTTCTGCCCATTCAGGGGTGCGGGTTTTGGCGCGTTCTGCCAACTCTTTGTAGCCAACGGTGTAATTATCGACATAATCTTGGTCGACCAAACCTTCTTCAATAATCACATTCATCATCGCCATCGCCAAAGCGCCATCGGTGCCAGGTTTTGGCGCAATATGCCAATCTGCCACTTTGGCGGTTTTAGATGCGTAAGAATCGACCACCACCACTTTAGCGCCGCTCTTCTGCGCTTCGTGAATGATATGCCAGTGATGCAAATTGGTAGAAACCGAATTACATGCCCAGATGACGATATATTTGGAATGGATAAAACTTTCTGGGCACACACCTGCCGTTGGCCCAACAGTGAGCAGCCATGCGGTGCATGAGCCTTCGCCACAAAAAGTACGTTCAGTAACAGTTGCCCCAAGGCGATTAAAAAAAGCATCGCCGCCGTTTAAGCCATGCACCAATCCTTGGTTGCCCAAATAGCTGGCGGGCATAATCGCATGCGGGCCGCTCTCTTTAATAATGGCTTGCCACTTATTTACAATGGTATCCAGCGCTTCATCCCAAGTAATTCTTTCGAATTGTTTACTACCTTTTGGACCTGTCCTTTTCATAGGATAAAGCAGACGATCTGGATGGTAATGA
This sequence comes from Pseudomonadota bacterium, assembly GCA_040387515.1. Classification (GTDB taxonomy): domain Bacteria; phylum Pseudomonadota; class Gammaproteobacteria; order Burkholderiales; family Methylophilaceae; genus Methylotenera_A. The sequence continues at coordinate 33,322 of JAZKDP010000009.1, read as the reverse complement.
CGCTTTTCGTAATCTTTGAGTTTGACGCACAAACCACCGCGCGTCATGGGGTGGTCTTTATTGCCAGTTACTGAAATTAGCTTATTGTCTTTTACCGTGTAAACCATAGAGCAGGTATCGGGACAATCATGCGGGCAACCGCCGTGAAAGGTTTTAGTGTCACTGCCTTGTAAACTATTAGCTAAATCTTTGGCAATTGGCGCATTCATATACAACTCCTCAAGATTGATACGGACTTTGCTTATGTAATTTAAGTCTTATATTCTTCTATTATTGCATCAATATATACCTATCTGTATAGCAGTGCAATGGCATAATTAGCACCTAACTTATCGGCAAACTTAACTCTATCTCTAGCATTCATTTATGGCAAAAAATCAGGCATTAACATTACTCGGCGGATTAACGCCAAGCGAATTTTTAACAGAATACTGGCAGAAAAAACCGCTATTGATTAAAAACGCGATTCCTAATTTCACTGGATTATTAAGCCCAGAAGACTTGGCTGGATTGGCTTGCGAAGAAGAAGTGCAATCACGCATCGCGCAATTTAAAGCCGATAAATGGATACTTAAAAATGGTCCTTTTGATGAAACGGCTTTTAGCAAATTGCCGAATAAAGATTGGACATTATTAGTACAAAGCGTGAATCATTATTTGCCAGAAGCGGCGGATTTATTGGCGCAATTTGATTTTATTCCACATGCCAGATTAGATGATTTGATGGTGAGTTACGCGCCAGATGGCGGCGGCGTTGGCGCGCATGTGGATAGTTATGATGTGTTTTTGCTGCAAGGCAGCGGACGTAGAAATTGGAAAATAAGTAATCAAATAGACTTAAGTTTAATTGAGGATGCGCCGCTAAAAATACTAAAAAACTTTAACCCAGAGCAAGAATGGATTTTAAAAGCTGGCGATATGCTTTATCTACCGCCACAAATCGCCCATCTGGGCACAGCGGTGGGCAACAATTGTATGACGTATTCCATTGGCTTTCGCGCGCCTAAAGAACAAGAGTTAATGCATGAATTTTTAAGTTATTTGCAAGATGACTTACCCTTAAAAAACACTCAAAATCTTTTATATACTGACCTTGATTTACAACTACAAAATCATCCTGCAGAAATTGCTGATGCCATGATTAACCAAGTGAGCAATATGTTGCAAAAAATCACGTGGGATAAACAGCATATAGCCGATTTCTTAGGTAAGTATTTGACAGAACCGAAGCCAGACGTATTTTTTGAGCCAGCACGCAAGTTAAGTAAAAAACAATTTTTAACTAATTTGCAACAAAAAACCTTACGGCTGGATTTAAAATCGCAATTGTTATTCACCAATAATGTGTTTTATTTAAATGGCGAAAAATTGCATATAGAAGGCGCATTAATTGAAACGATGCAAGATTTTGCAGACAATCGTTACTTAAGCAAAACAGCATTGGCAGAAAGTTTGTACGTTTTGCTTGCCGATACATTGCTTGAGCATTATTTGGCTGGATTCATTTATTTTGATTAAAGTTGAATAAATCTCGCAGGAGCTATTATGGATGAATCTGAATTAATTGCAGATAGCGTGATATTGGGCGAGAGCAATTATGTCGCCGCACTGGATTTAGTGATTGCGCAAGCTGAAAATCATTTATTGATTTTTGATCAGGATTGCTCAAAAGGCGATTATGCAAGCTTGAAACGTTTTGCGTTAATACAGGATTTTTTGACTAAAAATGCGCAGTCTGAACTCACCATCATTTTGCAAAATGCACAATATTTCACGCTTAACTGCCCACGTTTATTTGAGTTGTTGACAATTTACGCGCACAAAATGCGTGTGTATGAAACCAATGATTTTGCCAAAATAGCCAAAGATTGTTTTGTAATTGCCGATAAGAAACATTACTGCCGACGTTTTCATATTGACCAAGCACGGTTCAAATTTGCGCTTAATGATGTGGAAACATCGGCAAGCTTGCTCTTACGTTATGATGAATTACTGGCCGAAACAGCTGAGGCAATTTCAGCAATCAAGCTGGGATTATGAAGTCATGATCCAATTGAATTATTTTAAATGACGGTTTTAGGAATAGGCATGCGAAAATCTGAATCACTTAATTTTAGCTTACCTAAATTAAGCGTAATGCTTGCGATAATCAACTTAACGTTTCTGAGCTTAATATCGTTCAGTTTAATTGCGCAGGCTGAAACCGAATTTAAAATCATCACGCTACAACACCGTTTTGCTGATGATTTGTTGCCAACCATCACACCCATGGTCGGTGCAGACGGCACGGCAACAGGCATACAGAATCAATTAATTTTGCGTGCATCGCCAGAGCGTATGCGCGACATTGAAGCGGTTGTTGAATCATTAGACGTTACGCGTGTTAATCGTAGAATTACCGTAAGCAACAGCAATCACATCGAAGGCCAGCAAAATAGAACCGAAGCCAGCGGTACAATAAGAAGAGGCAATGTCACCATATCAAATGACAGACGCACACCGCCTAATACAGGTCAAATTGATATTGAGCGCAATACTTCCAGCACTTATCGCAACAGTAATCAGTTTATCAATGTGTTAGATGGCGAACGAGCATATATTAGTAACGGCCAAATTGTGCCTTTTACCCAAGAATGGATTAGCCTTACTAGGCGTTATGTACAAATTGAGCGCTTTACAGATTGGCGCGAAATCACCACTGGGTTTGCGGTAAGACCTCGCACGATAGGTAATCAAATTGAGTTGGAAATTACACCACGCATCTCTAACCTAAATAATCAAGGTTTTATCGATTTTGAATCACTCACCACCACCATTAGAGTTAGCTTGGGTGATTGGGTTAACATTGGCGGCACAATGCAAAGTAATGATGAAATAAGTCGCAAAATTTTGGGCTTACAATTAACGTCTAATAGTCAAAATAGCAGCATAAACATCAAAGTTGAATAGTCACTTTGCAATCTAAATGAGCTTTGCCGCATAAATTGTTGCTAATCAACGATTTTATTCATCAAATATTCGTATAAGTTCAAAAATTTAGTGGAATATTTTATAATTGCTGGTAAAATTCTTTACATCCGGTTGGACTAAAGGTGGTCCACCGTAATGGTTAAAACTCTTAGTCTACACACACTCGTTAAGGAATATATAAATGACACGTTCTGCCCTATTAGCTGCATTATTAGCACTTGCATTAACTGCTTGTGGCGAAAAACCTGCTGAAGAAGCTCCAGTTGTTGAAGCTCCAGCTGTTGAAGCTCCTGCTGCTGAAACACCAGCTGCTGAAACACCAGTTGAAGCTGCTCCTGCTGAAGCTGCACCAGTTGAGCCAGCTCCTGCTGAGCCAGCTCCAGCAACTGCACCATAATTTGGTTAATCGCTAAAACCTAGTTAAATTTAGGTTTTAGTAAGTACCAGATAACAAAAAAGCCGACTTCATGTCGGCTTTTTTGTTATCTCTTTTAATTTTGAAATTTAATGCACACTTAAAATAGCGACAGTTCAGTTAATCATGACTAACCAGCCAAATAGAGTTAACCATCAAAAAGCCTATATTCATTGGCTAGCTAAAACTGCGCCACTCAAAACCGCTAGCTTGTTGTGCAATCCCAATCCAATCGGCTTCGCAATTTAATGCCTTGCTCAAGGCGGCTTTAGCTAAATCTTGTGTGTTATTTTTTGCGCTGAGATGCGCGGCAATGATATGTTTTAGCTTTGTATTATCAAGTTTGGACAGAAGTTGTGCTGCACTTGCATTGTCTAAATGACCTAGGCGACTGCCAACACGTTTTTTAAGCGACCAAGCGTACGGCCCATTTTCCAACATATTTAAATCATGATTACATTCTAACACCAATGCATCGCAGCCATTTAACACCTGTTCGATATGATATGTTGATGAACCTGCATCAGTTAACACACCTAACTTATACTGACCATCATTAAAAGTGAATTGCGTTGGTTCGCGCGCATCATGCGGCACAGGATAAGGCGTTATTTGCAAGTCTTGAATTTCAAAACACGTATGGCTATCAATAATATTCCATCGAATATGTGCACGCTCTGGCAAATAACGCTCAATCATTCTGTGCGTGCCATGCGATAGCCAAACAGGGATATCATACTTTGCGGCCAGCTTAAACGCGCCTTTGGCATGATCATCATGCTCGTGCGTGATTAAAATACCGGTTATTTGCTCTGGCGTTAAAGCTAGCTTTTGTAATCGCGCAATGACTTCTTTTGTACTAAAACCGCAATCGAGCAATATCCTTGTGGAATCTTGCTCGATAACCATGCAGTTGCCAGCGCTGCCACTACCAATAGATGCAAAACGCATTTAAATAACTACTAGGCGAGGTGAGTTTAACCGACTTACTTTAATTGATCATATAGCAATGAAATAATCCGATTAGCAGTAGTGCTACGGTTGCGTTTACCATCGGCATCCACAACATTCACGCGCGTTTCACCATTTTCTGCCTCAACTAATTTGATGTGGTATTGTTTAGATGGATCCGTTTTCCCATCGTCACCTTTCCAGAACTTCATTTTATCTACAATAGTTTTTTCTTCTTTTGGCTTAGATTTATTTTCAACTTCATCATCGTCTTTCCAAAATGCCAAGGTATCCAGTAAACCTTTTTTCTTTTTCGGACCGCTATCAATATCTACATCTGAATAGCGTACAAAAAACGTACCAGTAGAGCGATCTTTATCTTCCGTCACAAAACCAATTCTATCTAAAGCTAAGCCCACTCTGCGCCAGCCGCGATCAAATGGATCATTCAAGTTAAGCGTTACGCTACTATCCGCTTCTTTAACGACTTCAGCACGCTTTTCGGCCACTGGGTTTGCAATAATTTCTTGGGCGCGTTTTTCTTCAACACCTAGCTTCACCATCAAACGGCGTAATAATTCAGCATCCAAATCACCATCTTTTTCTTCAGCGACTTTTTGAGTAGTCTCGGCACGATAACCAGTATCGATTTCACCTAATTGCGTTTGTATTCTATTTTTACCATCGTCTGGCGCGCCACTCACAGTACGGTGCGTCATATAAATCTCGGTTGAGCCTTCTTTTTCGCCGCGTTCTAAGCGTGTGCGAAATTTACGTCTATCCGCTAAACCCGATAATTTATCCATCCATTTATCAAACTTTTCGCCAACATTTCTCTTTTCATCTGCGGCCTTAATCGCATCTGCTTCAATCCACTCAGTTTCCATCACGCCTGTTTGTGCGTTTTCTACACGCACTGCAAACCCTTGCTCAATCCAGAACTCACGCACTGCGGGCCAAATTTTTTCAGCCGGCGCATTCACTACCAACCAACGTTGCGCGCCTGCTTTTTCTAAACGTACACCTTCTGAAGTAGGTAATATCTTTTCAACACCAACTTCTTGGCCTTCTTGGCCTTGGTTATATGTGCTGTAACTGGTGCTGCCACCTGGTACATTGTATGCATCACTAGTTTGTACACTGGTTAGATCTGGCGGCACTTCTAAAGGCTTGGAACGACCGGCACCTTTATAATCAGAAGATGTATCAATAAAAGGAATCGAGTCACAAGCTGTTACTAGCATTGCCAATAAAACACCTGTCGTAAATTTTGTTACCTGTTTCATGTTAATAACCACCATTTATATTGCTAGTTTAAATAATTTAGACGCCGTAATTTAGCACTACAGATTCAGCGTTTTATAATTTTAAAGTTTAATAATTTCAGCGCTTTTCATCGCGCCACGCAACACATCATGAAATTGCGACGAACAACTGACCATCGGCAAACGAATACCCGCTTGAATCAATCCCATTTGCTGCAAAATCCATTTAACTGGAATTGGGTTTGCCTCAACAAATAATTTTTGATGTAAGGGGAACAGTTTCCCATTAATTTCACACGCTTTGGCGACATCACCCGCCATTGCCGCTTCACACATATCATGCATTAATTTTGGCGCAACGTTAGCCGTTACCGAAATTACACCGCGCGCACCAAGCAACATTAACGCCATTCCGGTGCCATCATCGCCGCTGTAGATTGCAAAATCTTTAGGCACACGCAAAAGTAAATCAGTTCCGCGCTCAATGCCGCCTGTCGCATCTTTAATGCCGACAATATTCGCAATTGCCGATAAACGGATGACCGTATCGTTGCTAATATCACAGCCAGTACGACCAGGTACATTATACAAAATCTGTGGGATATCAACCGCCGCTGCAATCGTAGCAAAGTGCTGATACAAACCTTCTTGTGTCGGCTTGTTGTAATAAGGTGCTACTAATAGACAAGCATTAGCGCCTAAATCCTTAGCATTTTTGGTTAATTCGATTGCTTCACGCGTTGAATTAGCGCCAGTACCAGCAATTACTGGAACGCGCCCAGCTACCTGCTCAACCGTGGTTTTAATCAGCAAACAATGCTCATCAACGTCTACCGTAGGCGATTCACCAGTCGTTCCCACAACCACAATACCATCAGTACCAGCATCGATATGCCAGTCAATTAGCCTGCGTAGCGCGTCTAAATCTAACCTACCGTCATCAAACATCGGCGTGACGATAGCAACCATACTACCTTGCAACATAGTTAACCTTCACCTACAAAATTATTACTATTTTAACCGAAAGTGACTGCTTAATGCGAATACACTGTTGATTCAATTCGTATTCGCTTTATCAAAGAACTCTTACGCTTACATATGATGATTGCTTCAATATGACAAGCAACGCAGCAGGTTGAAATTTGGTTGATTTTCAAATGTATTTAGTCGATTGCCCACATAATAAGCAAGTGTATTAAGCGGTATAATCCTATTTCAATATGCGTATTTTTAACTTTTCCAACAACATCATGTTTACCGTTTTAATCATTAACACCTTAAGTTACGCTATTTAGTTATGCAGATTCAATCCAAGATTGAGACTAATCGTTTAATTGCGCAAATCGATGCAATATTGCCGCAAACGCAATGTGAAAAATGTGGTTATCCTGGCTGCAAGCCGTACGCCGTTGCCATTGTAAATAGTGAGGCAGATATTAATCAATGCCCGCCAGGTGGCGATGCTGGCATACACGCCCTAGCCAATTTAACACGTATGGAATACAAGCCACTGAATGCTGAAAATGGGGTAGAAAAACCCAAAGCACTGGCTTTTATTGATGAAGACATTTGCATTGGTTGCACTTTATGCATCCAAGCTTGCCCGGTAGACGCAATATTGGGTGCATCAAAACAGATGCATACCGTGATTGAAAATGAATGTACAGGCTGTGAATTATGTTTGGCGCCTTGCCCTGTCGACTGCATCACTATGCAGCCGATTGAAACGGTTTCAGATAATTGGCAATTGGGATACGCCACTATTGAAACTGCTAAAACCAAAGCAGCAGCCGATTTAGCGCGCAAACGTTATGAATTTAGATTGGCTAGAATTGAACGAGAAAAAGCTGAGACCGCACAAAAACACGCTAAACGTGCAATAAGCAAAAAAGCCGAAGGCGCAAAAACACTATCCACACTGACCGAAAATAATATGCCTATAGTGAATAATGCAAAAAAAGCCGCCATTGCAACAGCGATTGAGCGTGCTAACTTACTTAAAGTCGCCGCTGCAAAAAAACTAGCGCAAGCTAGCTCTACCAAAGATTAATAGACCGCGCTCCACTTATAATTTTTATGATTAATTGCACTTCGATGACTAATAGTTACCTTTAATGAACGCAGAAAAACGCTTAGAGATTTTTAAACGATTAAGTATTGCGATTCCACATCCAACGACTGAGCTGGAACATAACAGTACGTTTGAATTGTTAATCGCCGTCATCTTATCTGCACAAGCCACCGATAAAGGCGTGAACATTGCCACACGCAAATTATTTGCCGTAGCAAACACACCAGAGTCCATATTCGATTTAGGCATTGAAGGCTTAGAGCACTATATTAAAACCATTGGTTTGTATCACGCCAAAGCTAAAAATGTGATTGCCTGCTGCAAACAGTTAATGGATTTGCACAATAGCGAAGTACCTAATACCAGAGAAACGCTGGAAGCATTGCCTGGCGTAGGTCGAAAAACAGCCAACGTCATTTTAAATACGGCTTTTGACCAACCGACAATTGCAGTAGATACGCATTTGTTTCGTTTAGGTAATCGCACCAAATTAGCTACTGGCAAAAATGTGTTCGCTGTTGAGCAAAAATATTTAAAAACAATTCCAAAAGCTTTCCTAAAAGACGCTCATCATCTGTTAATTTTGCATGGCCGCTATACTTGTACTGCTCGTAACCCAAAATGCGGAGAATGTTGCATTGTTGATTTATGTGAATATCCGCATAAATTAATTCCAGCAAAGCACCTTATGGCCGGCGAAGATATAACTGGTAAAGATATAATAAGTTAATCATGAAAGTAGCCACTGGATTAGCGATAGGCAATAAAGCCTTGCCAGAACTGGCAGCGCAAGCGGTTTTAGCAGCAATGGAAAAAGCACAGCTGGATTCTCCTGCCTGCGTATTGTTATTTTTAACTTCAGAGTTTGCTTCACACCCACAACTGGCGATTAAAGCCGCAGCAAAAGCTGCGAGTTGTACGCAAATAATCGGCTGTTCAGCCATTGGCATTTTTACGGAAGAAGACTGGGTGATTGATAGCCCCGCCGCGGCCGCGATGGTATTTTCTGAAAATATTTGGTTAAAACCAGCCAAAGACACCCCATTAACAAACGAATCAACTTTACTCACACTAACCGCGCCCAACGCAATTAATAGTTTATGGTTAGATTCAAATGCAGTTCGATTTGGCGGTGTTTCTGGCGATGCGATTGGACATGGCTCTTTTTCGGTGTGGGAAAATGCTAAGGGCATTACGCAAGGTTTGTGCGAAATGCAATTAAGCAATATGGAATACGCGGTTGGCGCAACGCATGGATTAAAGTTAATCACTAGCCCACGCAGGATTACCGCTTGCAATCAGCACGACATCATTCATATTGCGAATTTATCTGCATTAAGCGTATTAAAATCCGCTTGGAACAAGCATGCGCCGATCAATCAAACACCAATACCTTATCACCGACTGATGGCGGTACATGCCACGCGCGCATCGCATATTGAACGTGGCGATTATTCACTTGCTACGATTATTGGGGGCGATGAAGCCTCTGGCGCGGTGACACTCGCCAAACCATTGCAAGTTGGCGATTGGATAAGCTGGGCAGTGCGTGATATGGATGCCGCGCAAGTAGATTTAGTGAAAACGGCGACACAGCTTAAACAACAATTATCGGTAAAACCACAGTTTTCCTTATTGTTTTCAAACCTTGGCCGCGGCCCTTATTTTTATAACGGCCTGGATCAAGATTTAGCTTTAATCCGCACTTTATTCCCGCATTTGCCGCTAATCGGCTTTTATGGCAATGGTGAGATCGCACCTGTGCTTGGCAAAAATACACTGTTGCAATACTCTGCAGTTTTAGGACTTTTCGGGCGCTAACATGGCTTTATTTAACCCTTCTCGTGATGAAGTACGCGAATTCTTTTTTGGCACTTGGGCTAAATTTAAATTACAACAACCATTAACGGATTTAGAAAAACTCGGCTTAAACGTCATGCATCTGCATCCTGAATATCATGGCATTTTAAATGCGCCAGAACACTATAAACAGGTCGCTTATTATCCAGAAATGGGTGAAACCAACCCGTTCTTACACATGAGTTTGCACTTATCTATATTGGAACAAATCAGCATTAACCAGCCTATTGGCATTGCGCCGATTTATGAGCAATTAAAGATTAAACATCAAAATGCACATGATGCACTGCATGATATTTTGGATTGTTTAGCTGAAACCATTTGGCTGGCGCAACGTAACAATGCAGGTTTAGATAGCGCACATTATTTAAAGTTACTGCAGCAAAAAGCTGGTATTAATGTTGAATGACATCAACATTTCAAGCTGCTTGGCTTCAAGTTGCTTAATTTTCACTGTCATGATTGAATGTTGTGCATGAAACCAAGCAATATGCATGACTGGCTTAACCAACATGGGGATTTTTTATACCGTTTTGCTTTAGCGCGTCTGCGTGACCAGCACTTGGCAGAAGACGTGGTGCAAGAGACGTTTTTAGCCGCCATTAAAAGCCCCTCTTTTTCTGGCGATTCATCCCCGCGCACTTGGTTAACTGGTATTTTAAAACATAAGATTATTGATGTGATGCGCAAAAATAGTCGCGAAATCGCCGCCAGCAATTTAATGTCTGATGCAGACGCCAATATGGATGAGTTTTTTGATGAAACAGGACATTGGATTGAAGGGCCAATGGCTTGGGACATGCCTGAAGACGCTTTGGAACAAAAACAGTTTTTGCGCATATTGCAAAACTGTATGGACAAACTGCCCGCTAAATTAGCCACGCTATTTATGCTGCGCGATGTGCATGAAACTGATAATACAGAAATCTGTAAGGAACTGAATATCACCACGACCAATGCTTGGGTGATGTTATATAGAGCCCGTATGGGAATTCGAAAATGCTTGGAAATCAATTGGCTAAATGCTTAAAAGTTAATTATGTTGAATTGTAGAGAGACCACTCAACTTATTTCAAAATCGTTAGATCGTCAATTAACTTGGCGTGAACGTTTTGCTGTAAATCTACACTTAGTCATATGTAAATACTGTAAGCGCTTTAGCCAGCAAATAATGGTGATGCGTACTGCCTTAAATCGCATCGCCCAATTAGTTGAAAGCGATCACAATATTCAATTACCAGCGGCAACTAAAGCCCGTATCGCCAACTCAATTGAATCTATTGCAGATTAAATTGAGTATATGACAGGGCATACAGATAATAAGTAGGCGCAATATGATTAAGCAAAATTTATTGATTAAAACTTAGGTTTATTTACTTATGATTTATTTTATCTAGATTAATTTTAATTAATTTAATTTTACCAACCGAAACTAAAAAGGATACAAACCATGAAAACTTCAAGCCAAACAATCGCTTTAGCATTATCAAGTGCATTTGCTTTATCCATCGGCGCAGCAACAGTTAACGCAGCAGAAAACCCTTTTGCAATGCAATCATTATCTAGCGGATATCAAGTTGCCGATGCCGACACAAAAGCCAAAGACGGTAAATGTGGCGAAGGTAAATGTAGTGCGGAAATGAAAAAAGATGCCGCAAAAGCCAAAGATGGTAAATGCGGTGAAGGCAAATGTAGTGCGGAAATGAAAAAAGATGCTGCAAAAGCACATGATGGCAAATGTGGCGAAGGTAAATGCAGTACAGAAAAAGCGAAGTAATTGTTATCCAGTTTCGTTAATTGCGTCACTAATGCCGTAGCTCAATCATTGAGTCATTAGGGTCACTGTGTCATCTTTAGCGGATATTAAGGGCGTGGGTTTGGGGTTAAAGCGCGAGCTGATTCCTCAAATCCAGAGCCTGTACCAAGAGTCTTACAATTCACAGTCTTTCAATCAAGACTCATCTATCGCAAATATTCATTTTGTCGAAATCGCACCAGAAAACTGGATCAATGCTGGTGGCAAAGCCGAAGCAGATCTAGCTTGGTTCGTAGAACGCTACCCCATTGCCTGCCACGGCTTGTGTTTATCATTGGGTGGCCCAGATCCACTCAATACAGATTTCTTAAAACAAGTTAAGCAGTTTTTATCTGCCAATAAAATCCCGCTATATACCGAGCATTTAAGTTACTGCAGCGATTTTTATCAAAACCAGCCAGGCTATTTGTATGACTTACTGCCCATTCCCTTTACGGAAGAAGCGGTTAAATATGTCGCGCAACGTATTCGCCAAACGCAGGACATTCTAGGCCAGCGCATTGCCATAGAAAATGCTTCTTTTTATGCCGCTGCACCGATTTCCACCATGGATGAAATCACCTTTTTAAATGCCGTACTGCAGGAAGCAGACTGCTGGCTGCACTTAGACATTAATAACATTTACGTGAATAGTGTGAACTTTGCCCACCAGCAAGACCCCATAAAACTCGCGCAGGATTTTTTACATCATATTCCTGCCGAACGCATTGTTTACAGCCACATTGCCGGACATTACCAGCAATCGCCAAACTTATTGATTGATACACATGGCAAGGATGTGATTGATCCTGTGTGGGATTTATTAGACACCGCCTATCAATTATTCGGCACTTTTCCGACATTATTAGAGCGCGATAATAATATTCCGCCGCTGCCAATACTGATGCGTGAAGTGAATAAAATAGCCGCTTACCAGGCAAATTATCATAGCAAGCAATCCATTAATCATTCACAAAGTTTAGTGCTTGCACCATGTTAGATTTCCAACATTACCAACTGGCGTTTACCGCGCATATTCGCAATCCTAAACTGCACCCTAAACCTGCCAATGTGGTTGAAAAACGCATGGCGGTTTATCGCGAATCAGTATTTCACAATATCTTTGAGTCCGTTTCAATTTGCTTTCCGGTGTGTCAAAACGTATTGGGCAAACGTAAATGGCGGCATTTAATACGCAATTTTGTCGCCAATTATTCTGCTAATAGCCCGATTTTTAGAGAAATTCCACAGCAGTTTTTAGTATTTTTAGAAAGCATTACGGATTTACCACCTTACCTAAAACCGCTTGCGCATTACGAATGGATAGAGCTGGCGATTAGCAGCCAACAAACAAATAAACTAGAAACGGCAGAATCAAATACAGAATTAAATTGTTTGGATGATGTGATTACACTCGCACCCGCCAGCGCATTAATGGTTTACGATTACCCTGTACACACAATATCAAAGCGCTTTAAATCCATAACCATTGAAAAAACTTATTTACTCGTATTCAGGAATACTAGTTTCGAAGTGAAGTTTATTGTGCTTAACCCTGTCACTTTCAATCTTTTATCGCTCATTCAAGAATCATTTTCCCAGTCACAACCACTAACCGGCAGGCTTGCATTAACAACGCTTGCCAATCAATTACAACATCCAGATTTAGATGTATTTATGCGATTTGGTGCAGAGATACTGGATGACTTATGCAAGCAACAGGCAATCGTACCCAGCCAACACACCCTCGATGTAAACCTCCCCCACAGAAACGCCACTCAACACAAATAAAACCTGCAAGTTAAATCTATCGCTTGCAATTAAAATTACTATCTGAAATAATTAAATCAATCGTTTGATTTAATTGTTAACTGATGCAAATATCAGCTTAAATGGAGAATTTAAAATAAAACTCTGTGAAATATTATCGCCTAAGCGCGCGGATGGCGAAGAGTCTAGAAAACGCATGGTGATGGCTGGACTTAAGCTGTTTGCTGAGCATGGCTACGCACGCACATCTACCAGACAAATAGCCAAAGAAGCGCGCGTCAATATTTCAGCGATTGCCTACTATTTTGGTGATAAAGCCGGCTTATATCGCGTTGTATTTACAGAGTCATATGGCAATACGGCGAATGATATTGCTTTATTTAGCGATGTGAATTTATCTCTAGAACAAGCAGTAAGCGCATTATTTCAGGGCTTTATTGGCCCGCTAAAATTAGGCGATATAGCAAAACTGCACGTTCGTTTACATATGCGTGAAATGGTCGAGCCAACAGGTATATGGGAAGAAGAAATTGATAATGGTATTGCGCCGTATCATCAAGCCTTGCTTGTCTTGCTGCAAAAACATTTAGGTATCACCCAAGTGGATGACGATTTGCACCGTTTAGCACTTTGTATTGTGGCGATGGGCGTGCATCTTTTTACAGGTCGCGATGTAATAGAGCGCATTACACCCGCCCTCACGGCAACGCACGAAGCTCTAGATGTGCTGCATGAAAGACTCACTTTTTTTGCTGTGAATATGGTGCATGCTGAAGCTAACAGGCGAAAAAATCTAGCAGGGAAATCGTTAAAAAAAGATGAATAAAATGCCCAAACCATTTTTCCACATAATTTTAGCCAGCTTTTTGGGTATCAGTTTGTCAGGCTGTGCTTCTTTAGATTTTCTAAAAAACAAAGCTTCGCCTAAAGACACAATCGCAGCGACAAAAATCGCGCCTGCTTGGCAAACCAGTTTGCCACATGGTGGCGAATTATCACAGCTGCAGACATTTTGGACACAATATAACGATGCGCTGTTACTAGAACTCATTGAAAAAGCACAAGCAGAGTCGGTTAATATTGCGACGGCAAAAACCAAAATTGCAGAAGCAAGAGCCAATCGAGTAGGCGCATATTCATCTTTACTGCCTACTTTAGACACCACATTTTCATCATCCAAAGCAGTGCAACAACCAGCCATCGGCATTAATGGCGCAAGTGCTATACCTGTTGGAAGTGGACAAGCAAATGGTTTTGGTGCTGGCGCACAAGGCGGCCAAGCGATTACAACAAGCCAAATCAATGCGCAAGCCGCATGGGAACTGGATTTATTTGGCGCAAATCGTGGATTACTGAAAGCGGCACAAGCACGTGAAAGTGCTGCACAAGCCGGCTGGCATGATGCACGCGTTGCCGTGGCAGCAGAACTTGCCACGTCTTACTTTAATCAGCGCTTTTGCCAAATACAATTAAGCATTAACCAAAACGATATGAAATCGCGTGCAGAATCTGCACGTGTCACCGAAATATCTTTCAAAGCCGGCTTTAGCGCCAATGCCGCTTACCAGTTGGCACTTGCTAGTGCCGCCGATGCCGCGCAGCAAGCAAAAGTACAACAAGCACAATGTGATTTAGGTATTAAAGAATTGGTTGCTCTGACTGATTTAGACGAAACCACGTTAAGACAAAAGCTTGCCGATACGACTTTTATGACCAATGAAAACAATCAAACGCTCTTCACCATTGCAGAAGTTCCTGCCACGATTATTAGTCAGCGACCAGATATTGTTAGCGCGGAAGCCGATTTAATGACAGCCGCGGCAGAGGTGAGAAATACGCAAGTACAACGTTTACCAAAAGTTTCTCTTAACGGCTCAATCGGCTGGATGCGACTTTCAGGCCCAGGCTTTAAGGGTGAAGGCGAAGTCTGGTCGCTAGGCCCAATCTCCATTACTTTGCCGATTTTTGATGCAGGTAAACGCAAGGCGAATGTGAATACTGCAGAAGCTAAATATGAAGAATCCGCAGCAAACTATCGTAGCAAAGTACGCTACGCAGTAAAAGAGGTGGAAGATGCGCTGGTGAATTTACACGCCAGTACAGATAGACAAACGGATGTACAAACAGCGTTAAATGGCTATCAAGCATCACTGCTGGCAACAGAGCAAAAAGTAAGTGCAGGATTCGCCAATTTGATTGAGCTAGAAGAAAACCGTCGTTATGCTTTGCAGGCGCAAACCAACCAAGTTAACGTATTAAAAGACCGTAATAATGCTTGGATTGCTTTGTACCGTGCGGCTGGCGGTGGCTGGCAAGATACTCAGTCTCCAGCTGAATCTGCAGCTAAAACCGAAAATAAAAATAGCACCGAAGTTAACACTAAAAATACTCAAGAAAACAGGTAAGCACTATGTTTAAAAAAAATCGTCTCATTTGGATTGTCTTGGCAATTGCGATTGCTCTAGCTGTCTATTTTTTAATTATTAAACAAAAACAACCTGATTCAAAAGACGTGTCTGCCGAAACAACTAAGGCTCAAGCGTCAAACACCAATGCGGCACTCACGGTTAATACCGCCAAAATAAAACGCACTATGCTGAATCTAACCATTCCAGCCAACGGCAATATCGCCCCTTGGCAAGAGGCGGTAGTGGGCGCAGAAGTAAATGGCTTATTGCTGAATGAAGTTTTGGTGAATGTGGGCGATACGGTTAAACGCGGACAAATACTGGCACGCTTTGCCTCTGGCCTTGTTTCGGCCGATTTAGCCCAAGCCAGTGCCAACCTTGCAGAAGCTAAAGCAGCGGCAATTGAAGCAACTGGCAATGCTAGTCGTGCTAAAAGTATACAAAATTCAGGTGCATTAAGCACCCAACAAATCGAGCAATATTTAAGTGCCGAAGCCAGCACCAAAGCACGAGTTGAAGCCGCTGAAGCCACACTGAATTTACAAAATATCAAGCTCAAACAAACCACAGTCAATGCACCAGATGACGGCATTGTTTCATCGCGTACCGCAACTGTCGGTTCTGTTGCGGCGGCAGGACAAGAACTATTTAAATTGGTACGTAAAGGCCGCTTAGAGTGGCGCGCAGAACTCACATCTGCGGATATAAATAAAATACATATTGGTATGAAAGCAGATTTAACGCTTCCCGATGGAAATATTTTAACGGGTAAAGTACGCGCGATTGCACCAAGCATTGATAGCCAAACACGCAATGCCTTGGTATATGTGGATATTCCTGCGGACACAGCCAAAGCAGGCATGTATGCGAGAGGGATATTTGTACTAGAAAGCACAGAGGCGTACACCTTACCTGCCGATGCAATTGTGCTGCGTGATGGCTTTGCCTACGCAATGCAAGTGATAGCCAAACCAAGTGATAAAAACAGTCCTATGCAAACTGGTGGACTGAATCACATCGCACAAATCAAACAAATAAAAGTGAATACGGGTCGGCGCAGTGGCGATTTAGTGGAGCTGTTAGACGTTGATAATAAAACGCTTGAAAATCACTTTGTCGCCAGTGGCGGTGCATTTTTAGCCGATGGAGATACTGTCAGAGTAGTACCTAAAAGTGAGAGCGCTTCACCTGAAAGCGTTGCAAAATGATGAATGTCTCAAGCTGGTCGATTAAAAATCCTGTTCCTGCGCTTATTTTATTTATTCTGCTAACGCTAGCGGGTTTCATGAGCTTTAATGCCATGAAAGTACAAAACTTTCCCGATTTAGAGCTACCAACTGTCACAGTTAGCGCCTCTTTGCCAGGCGCTTCACCTGGGCAATTAGAAAACGAAGTGGCGCGTAAATTAGAGAATTCTATCGCCAAACTGCAAGACTTAAAGCATATTTACACCAAAATTCAAGATGGTAACGTCACGATTACTGCAGAGTTTCGTTTAGAAAAACCCACGCAAGAAGCCGTAGACGATGTGCGTTCTGCGGTAACAGAAGTGCGCGCCGATATGCCCGATGATTTGCGTGATCCGATTGTTTCCAAGGTCAATCTATCTGGATCGCCTATTTTAGCGTTTACGATCTACTCTCCAAGTTTAGATGATGAAGCGCTTTCCTGGTTTGTAGATGACACCGTTACGCGTAAATTGCTTGGCGTACAAGGTGTCGGCAGCATAAGCCGCGTAGGCGGTGTAAATCGCCAAATTTGGGTAGAGCTGGATGCCGCTAAATTGCAATCTTTAAACGCCAGTGCAGCAGATATTTCACGCCAATTAAGGCTCGCGCAAATTGAAGTGGCTGGTGGCGCAACTAAACTTGGTGGTAGCGACCAACCCATTCGCACGATTGCAACGGTGAAATCAGCTGAAGCACTCGCACGATTAGAGATCATCTTAAATGACGGCCGAAAAATTCGGCTAGACCAAGTCGCCACCGTGAAAGATACCATCGCAGAGCGCTCGTCTACGGCATTGTTAAACGGAAAAACAGTGGTTGGCTTTGATGTCACACGCAGCAAAGGCGCAAGTGAGCTGGAAGTTGGTGCTGGAGTGCATAAAGCACTGGCTGACTTAAAACTAGCGCATCCTGATATTGAAATCACTGAGGCATTTAATTTTGTAACACCCGTACAGGAAGACTTTGATGCTTCTATCACGCTGCTGATTGAAGGCGCAGTGCTAGCGGTTCTGGTAGTTTGGCTATTTTTAGGCGATTTTCGTGCAACATTCGTATCCGCAGTTGCGCTACCGCTATCGGTGATTCCGGCATTCATCGGCATGCACTATTTGGGCTTTTCAATCAACGTGGTCACTTTGCTTGCGCTATCGTTGGTTGTGGGCGTTCTGGTGGATGATGCCATTGTGGAAGTGGAAAATATTGTGCGCCATTTACGCATGGGGAAATCGCCTTATCAAGCCGCCATGGAAGCCGCAGATGAAATTGGTTTGGCCGTTATCGCGACTACCTTCACTTTAATTGCCGTATTTTTGCCTACGGCTTTTATGAGCGGTATTCCAGGTAAATTTTTCAAACAATTCGGTTGGACAGCCTCAATCGCAGTTTTTGTTTCATTAGTGGTCGCACGCGTATTAACGCCCATGATGGCGGCATATTTAATGAAGCCAATTAGCACAAACCATGTAGAAGATGGCAAAATCATGACGCTGTATATGCGCGTCAGCAGTTGGTGTTTAAATCATCGCTTAGCAACAACTTTGGCGGCTATTACCTTTTTTGTGGCATCTCTGATGCTCATTCCACTGTTGCCCACAGGATTCATCCCCGCAGACGATAACTCGCAAACACAAGTACGATTAGAACTACCGCCTGGTGCATCATTGCAGCAAACGGTTGCGTCATCAGAACAAGCACGTTTAATCATCGCTAAAATCCCTCACATTAATAGTATCTACACGACCATTGGCGGCGGCGCTGCTGGCACTGATCCTTTTGTGAGTTCTGGTGCAATTGAAACTCGAAAATCAACGTTAACCATCTTATTGGATGCACGTGGAAATCGTCCAAGAAAACAAGAGATTGAGAAGCAAATACGCGAACAATTGCAGCAATTGCCTGGTGTTAGAGTCAATGTTGGCTTGGGCGGCAATGGCGAGAAATACATACTGGTACTTTCTGGTGAAGATAGTAACGCACTACAAGCGGCAGCCAATTCTGTTGAAAAAGACTTACGTACCATTGCAGGGTTAGGCAATATCGCTTCTAGCGCATCTTTAGTCAGGCCAGAGGTGATTGTGACGCCAGACTTCACCGCAGCAGCTGATTTGGGTGTTACCAGCTCCGCCATTGGCGAAACTTTACGCATTGCCACGGTAGGTGATTATCAACAAGCATTAACCAAACTCAATCTGGAAAAACGCCAAGTGCCTATCTTGGTTAAATTAGATGAAAGTGCAAAAACTGATTTAACTGTGCTGCAAAAATTGTCTGTTCCAGGGTCGCGCGGACCCGTACCATTAGAACAAGTCGCTAGCATGAAGATTGCAAGCGGCCCCGCTATGATTGACCGCTATGACCGCTCACGCAATATTCAATTTGATATTGAGACTTCAGGCATGCCATTGGGAGAGCTAGCTAATATGGTGAAAGCATTGCCCAGCATTCAAAACCTACCGCTTGGCGTTGAGCAACGTGAACTGGGTGACTCAGAAGCCATGGCGGAGTTATTTGCAAGCTTTAGCTTAGCCATGCTAACTGGTGTAGTTTGTATTTATTTTGTACTGGTGCTGTTATTTAAAGACTTTTTGCAACCAGTGACCATTTTAGTGGCACTGCCGTTATCGCTGGGTGGTGCATTTTTAGGTATGTTGATTGCTGGCAAAGCGTTGTCAATGCCATCGATGATTGGGTTGATTATGCTGATGGGTATTGCGACCAAAAACTCAATCCTGCTGGTGGAATACGCCATTGTTGCACGGCGAGAATTACATTTAAGTCGACTGGAAGCGATTAAAGATGCCTGTCATAAACGTGCGCGTCCGATTATTATGACCACCATTGCGATGACCGCAGGCATGTTACCACTGGCCTTAGAGTGGGGCTCTGGCGATGGCTCATTCAGAAGTCCAATGGCGGTTGCGGTGATTGGCGGATTACTGACTTCTACCGTATTAAGTTTACTGGTGATTCCTGTGGTGTTTACTTATGTGGATGACTTTGAACAGTTTATTGCAAGAATGTTTAAGCGTGCAGCAAAAAGAAAAGCGCAAAATCCTGTTTAAGTAATAGTAATATCTAAGTCACAGTAATATTTAAGTCACAGTAATATTTAAGTCACTACAGAACTAAAACGAGCGCGAACTAAAATAAGCAAATGATTGATACTATGTAGCAACTGAAACTTGCTGAATTAAAAAACTTAATCAAACAATTGCGCTTCGCGCTCAGTGGCTTTATGCACAACTTCTTGTTTCTGTTGATTAGTAAAATCCCACCATCCCTGAATTTCATCCATTGAGCGGTAACAGCCTTGGCACAATCCGCTTAAATCATCCATGCTACACACACCTATACAAGGCGATTGAATTTCAATTTCTGACATTTACTTATTCCTAATATTCAAAATAAAAATGCGCGATTTCAAAAATCGCGCATTTAATTAATGCTTAAAACAACCTCAATCTAAGACTATCTAAATCCAAGCTCAATCAAATTTAAGTTCAGCTAAATTTAAGTTAACTGTTTAAAACAGTTAACTTAAAACGCCATGACATTGTTTATATTTTTTGCCAGAGCCACACGGACATGGATCGTTACGTCCAACTTTCACGCCTTCGCGCACCAATGGTTCACCGCTGGTCATTTGCGCGGGCTCTTCATCGGCAAACTCATCCGCTGGATTAGCCAAAGCCTCATCAAAATCAGCGTGTTGATACTGCACATTTGCGACATCAGCTGGTTTTTCAACCGCTTCCACATCATCTTGCGTTTTCACCTGCACCAGCATAGTCACTTTAGTTACTTCGCTTTTAACGGTATTTAGCAGGCCTTCAAACAATGCAAATGCTTCACGCTTATATTCCTGCTTAGGATTTTTTTGCGCATAAGAACGTAAATGAATACCTTGGCGTAAATGATCTAACGCTGCCAGATGTTCACGCCAATGGCTATCAATGCTTTGCAACATTACTGCACGCTCAAATTGGCGCATCGTGTCATTGCTGGCCAATGCTTCTTTGGCTTTGTATGATTCTTCAGCTGCGTCAAAAATACGCTCACGCAAGGTTTCTTCATGCAGATCAGGGTTATCTTCCAACATTTTTTGCAAGGGTAAATCTAAACCAGTTTCTGCAATCAGATTTTTTTCCAAGCTCGGGATATCCCACTGCTCTTCTACACTACCAGGTGGAATATGCGCACTAAAAATACTGGCAAGCACATCTGCACGCATTGCGGTGATGGTTTCACCAATATCATTGGCTTCTAGCAACTCATTACGTTGCTCGTAAATCACTTTGCGCTGGTCATTTGATACATCATCAAACTCTAATAACTGTTTACGAATATCAAAGTTACGGCCTTCTACCTTGCGCTGCGCATTCTCGATTGCGCGCGATACCATCGCATGTTCAATCGCTTCGCCTTCTGGCATTTTTAAGCGTTCCATAATCGCCGAAACGCGATCGCCAGAGAATATACGTAACAATTGGTCATCTAAAGCCAAGTAGAAACGACTTGAGCCTGGGTCACCTTGACGGCCTGAACGACCACGCAATTGGTTATCTACACGGCGCGATTCATGGCGTTCGGTGCCGATAATATGCAAACCGCCTGATGCCAATACGGCATCATGACGCTGTTGCCATTCCGCTTTTAGTTGTGTGATTTTGGCGGCTTTTTGTGCATCATCCAATTTTTCATCTAAATTAACCGCGTGAATTGCAGACTCTGGATTACCACCCAATACAATGTCTGTACCACGACCGGCCATATTAGTAGCGATAGTAATCGCACCTGGCTGACCTGCTTCCGCCACAATGTGTGCTTCGCGCTCATGTTGCTTGGCGTTTAACACCTCATGTTTTAACTTAGCTTTGGTTAACAAACCAGAAATGATTTCTGAGTTTTCAATCGACGTTGTACCGACTAACACTGGCTGACCAATGGCTTGACACTGCTTGATGTCCTCAATTACCGCATTATATTTTTCAGCAGAGGTGCGATATACCTTGTCCATCGCGTCTTTACGCAGCATGTTTCGATGCGTTGGAATGACAACCGTTTCCAAGCCATAAATCTGATTAAACTCATATGCTTCGGTATCGGCTGTACCCGTCATACCACTTAATTTCTCGTACATGCGGAAATAGTTTTGGAAAGTAATCGATGCCAGCGTTTGGTTCTCTTTTTGAATCGCAACGCCTTCTTTGGCTTCAACCGCTTGGTGTAAACCATCAGACCAACGGCGACCCGGCATTTTACGTCCAGAGAACTCATCCACAATGACGATCTCGCCATCATCTACAACGTAATGCTGATCGATTTTGAACAGGTTTTGTGCGCGCAATGATGCATAAAGATGATGCACTAGCGTGATATTAGCCGCCTCATAAAGGCTAGAACCTTCAGTCATGAGGCCAGAACTGGCTAAAATCGCTTCTGCGCGCTCATGTCCCGCTTCACTCATGGTGACTGTTTGCGCTTTTTCATCCACCCAAAAATCGCCATCGCCATCTTCAACGGTTTGTGCAGTTAATTGTTTGGCAACTGCATTGATTTGGTTATACAAATCAATGCTATTTTCCGCCTGGCCGGAAATAATCAATGGTGTACGTGCTTCATCAATTAAAATCGAATCGACCTCATCCACCAAGGCATAGCTCAAAGAACGTTGTACACGCTCATCTTTGGTAAACACCATGTTATCGCGCAGATAATCAAAACCGAATTCGTTATTGGTACCGTAAGTGATATCAGCTGCGTAAGCTGATTGTTTGGCATCGTGCTGCATTTGCGACAAGTTAATACCGACACTTAAGCCCAAAAAGTTATATAGCTTGGCCATCCATTCCGCATCGCGTTTAGCCAAGTAATCGTTCACAGTAACGACATGCACACCTTTGCCTGTAATCGCGTTCAGATAAACTGGTAATGTTGCCACTAAGGTTTTACCTTCACCAGTGCGCATCTCAGCGATCTTGCCTGAATTAAGCACCATGCCGCCAATCATTTGCACATCAAAGTGACGCATACCCAATGCACGCACGCCGCCTTCGCGCACGACAGCAAACGCTTCTGGCAATAACTTTTCTAAGCTTTCACCTTGTTGAAAACGCTGTTTAAATTCTTCTGTTTTTGCGCGTAAAGCCTCATCAGATAAAGCTTGCATTGCTGGTTCTAATGCATGAATTTCTTTAACGGTTTGGCCATATTGCTTAACAAGCCTATCGTTACGACTACCGAAGAATTTTCTTACCAACTTGGATAACATGAAGAGACACCACTTTTCCGAGACCTCGGAAACCTATATTTGAGATTAGATGGAAGTTTGTTTGTATTGTAAGGATATTGGGTAGTTATTTTTTATTTCAATGTCGCTTTTCAATTTATTTAGGTCATAAAAATGACGTATTAAAATATTGATTATCGGTTTAAATATTTACGCGGATCAAGTGCGTTGCCATTAAGCCTAATTTCGTAATGCAAATGCGGCCCAGTTGAACGTCCTGTACTGCCCACTTGCGCTACTACTTGACCTTTAACTACACGCTCACCTGCTTTAACCAACAATTTAGAAGCATGTGCGTAACGCGTTTCTAAACCTGACCCATGATCAATTTTAACTATATTACCATAATCGGGCGTACGCTCAGCGCTAGATACAATGCCATCAGCAGCAGCCCTGATATCCGTACCCGTATTCGCCGAAAAGTCCAAACCCTCATGAAAAGCTTCATTACCATTGAAAGGATCCGCACGCCAGCCATAGCTAGATGAGTTAAAAGCAGCATCTATCGGACTACTGTTAGGCAACATGTCTTTCAGCACACTTTTTTGCAAAATCTTTGCCTCAATGCTACTTAAGTAGTCATCACGCTTGTTCACCGCTTCGGTTAGTGCTTGTATCGCGACAATCAAATCGGCTTCAGTCATGGCGTGCGACTCCACATATGGTCCGCCAACACCGCTATGATGTATGTTATTAATTGGTTTTAAATTGGGATTATTGATGAGTGGACTTTCTTTTTCACCTGCCAATTTTGCCAATCGCCGACTTTGTGCATCTAATCGCATCATGCGTGCTTGCAATTCGCCTAGCTCTTTGGCGTAAGCATCCAAATGCACTTGCGAGGAAATAATAGAGCTTCTAATTTGAGGCGGTAACAAAGCCTTCATACCTTGCTCTTTAATATTGCTTGGTGGCGTAATAAAAAGCAAAGTCAACATCACTGGCACTAACACTAAAGACGTAATCAGTGCGCCAGCCTGAAAAGCCGACAAACTTTTGGCCGTTGCCAATTTGTTAGAAATTAAAATAATATTCATAAAATTGATGGTTACTCACATTTGTTAAGATAATGTATTCCATTAGATGGTATGCATCCAACTTAAAGTTACCAAATCCTATTCAATAGTTTCGTTACAACCGTTTTTTAGCTAAGATTCAGCATGCGCAAAATTGACACGCTTCTCAATCACAATAGCCAACTTAATGCTTTGACTAAAAATGTGCAGTCTCACCAACTGTTGCAAAAATTTTGGATGGCTGCAAGTCCACAAATGCTGAGCAATTTGAGCTTTGTGGGCAGTTTAATAAACGGTCAGCTAACTGTTTACGCACACAGTGCAATTGTTGCAAATAAAATCAAGCTGACAATTGCTAATCTTTTGACTCAGTTACAAAATCTGCAACAAAGTAACCCTAACTTTAGGGAATGTAAAGTTACTGCAATTGTGGTGAAAGTGCAAGTTAAATCTCATCCCAAAGTGCCGGTAAAACCTGTACGCAAGCTCTCTAAAAACGCTGCCAACAGCCTACAAAAGTTAGCACTAGATTTAGGCGAGTCGCCCTTATCCAGTCAACTTAACTCACTCGCCAGCAAAATATCGCAATAAACCCCTCTTGATTCAACAGTACACGATTTTAAATCGCCAAGTTAAACCGCCGAGGAAATAGGCACTTAAAACCATTTCATCACCAAGCCTAGCGTTAAAAAAATCAAGCTTACCATCAGATTAAAATTGGCTTGAAACGCTTGTTTTAATTAACTTTACGTGAAAATTATCTCAACAATCTAACAGGTTGTCGCCACCGTTTTTTAGTGCCATAATGCATTCAGCTGTTACAAATTAATTACATTTGTTACAACTTAGTTTTAAAAGCTAGTCGCATTATTCTTACAGTCATTGATGTCGTTTCAGATTTATTCATAATAAATAGATAGGGAGAAGTCATGTCAGTTGCACTAATAATCGCCATAGCTGCCGCAGTTTTAGCAGTGCTCTATGGTGTCGTAATGAGTAGATGGATTACCCGTTTGCCAGCAGGCAACGCGCGTATGCAAGAAATCGCAGGCGCAATTCAACAAGGCGCAGCCGCCTATTTATCTCGTCAGTACAAAACAATTGCTATCGTGGGCGTTGTATTGGCAATTTTAATCGCTGTATTTTTAGGCATTACGACCGCTATAGGATTTGTAATCGGCGCAGTATTATCAGGCGCGTGTGGTTTTATTGGCATGAGCGTATCGGTAAAAGCCAATGTACGCACTGCTCAAGCCGCAACCAAAGGCATTGGTCCAGCTTTGGATGTAGCATTTAAGGGTGGTGCAATTACCGGCATGCTGGTGGTAGGTTTAGGCTTATTAGGCGTGGCTGGTTTTTACTGGTATTTAGGCGCCGAAGCTAACACAAACTTAGATCCGTTAATTGGCTTGGCATTTGGCTCTTCATTAATATCCATCTTTGCGCGCTTAGGTGGCGGTATCTTTACCAAGGGTGCAGACGTTGGCGCGGATTTAGTCGGCAAAGTAGAAGCAGGCATTCCTGAAGATGATCCACGCAACCCTGCTGTGATTGCTGATAACGTAGGCGACAATGTGGGCGACTGTGCAGGCATGGCAGCTGACTTATTTGAAACCTATGCCGTTACCTTAATCGCCACGATGGTATTAGGTAGTTTATTGATTTCTGACGCAGGCTCGAATGCTGTGATTTATCCGTTAATGCTTGGTGCTGTATCAATTATCGCTTCTATCATCGGCTGCTTCTTTGTAAAAGCTTCGCCGGGCATGAAAAACGTGATGCCTGCTTTATACAAAGGTTTAGCCGTTGCCGGCATCTTATCGCTAATTGCCTTTTACTTTGTCACGCAGCACTTGTTTCCACAAGGCTTAACCGCGGGCGACTTAACAGTTTCCGCAAATCAATTGTTCGGCTCTTGCGCGGTTGGTTTAATTTTAACGGCTGCATTAGTTTGGATTACTGAATACTACACTGGCACGGATTACGCGCCAGTTAGACATGTAGCGCAAGCTTCAACCACTGGTCACGCGACCAATATCATTGCAGGCATTGGCATATCAATGAAATCGACTGCGTGGCCTGTACTTTCTGTGTGTTTAGCCATTTGGACGTCGTTCCATCTAGGCGGTTTGTACGGTATCGCGATTGCAGCCACTGCCATGTTAAGCATGGCAGGCATTGTAGTGGCACTAGATGCTTATGGCCCGATTACCGATAACGCTGGCGGTATCGCAGAAATGGCTGGTTTGCCGGCTGAAGTACGAGATGTAACTGACCCGCTGGACGCAGTGGGTAATACAACCAAAGCCGTGACTAAAGGCTACGCGATTGGTTCTGCGGGGTTGGCGGCATTGGTATTATTTGCCGATTACACGCACAAACTAGAAGGGGCAGGCATTGCGGTAAAGTTTGATTTAAGCGACCCAATGGTGATTATTGGCTTATTTATCGGCGGCTTAATTCCTTTCTTATTTGCTGCAATGGCGATGGAAGCGGTTGGTCGTGCAGCTGGCGCAGTGGTAGAAGAAGTACGTCGGCAGTTCCGCGACATTAAAGGCATTATGGAAGGCACGGCTAAACCAGAATACGGTAAAGCCGTTGATATGCTGACCACTGCTGCGATTAAAGAAATGATGATTCCGTCATTATTACCAGTCGCAGTGCCAATTGCAGTCGGCTTACTATTGGGCCCCGTTGCATTAGGTGGTTTGCTGATGGGTACGATTGTAACGGGCTTATTCGTGGCTATTTCAATGTGTACTGGCGGCGGTGCTTGGGATAACGCCAAAAAGTATATTGAAGATGGCAACCACGGTGGCAAAGGTTCAGACGCACACAAAGCCGCGGTGACTGGCGATACTGTTGGCGATCCGTACAAGGATACTGCTGGCCCTGCCGTGAATCCATTGATTAAAATTATTAATATCGTGGCACTGTTAATTGTGCCTTTACTACATGTTTAATCCACTGTTTAATCTGAAAAAATAAAGTTTTAACGTAAAAAAGGCAGCCTTAGCTGCCTTTTTTATTGTATGTTATTTAACACTATAACGTTTAACCGTCTAATTAAAATGCCGGTTTAACAGCCGCATTGTTATAATTTTCCACGCCAGCTAAAATTTCTTTTCTTGCCGCTTCAATATCACCCCAGCCATTGATTTTCACCCATTTGCCTTTGTCTAAATCTTTATAATGCTCGAAAAAATGTGAAATCATTTCTAAGCGCCATGGTGAAACATCAGCAAGGCTTTCCAAGTGACCATACAAGCCACACACTTTAGGCACGGGCACTGCAAAAACTTTTGCATCCAGACCAGCTTCATCTTCCATTAATAGCACGCCTAATGGACGGCAACGCACAACCACACCAGGAATTAACGGTACAGGCGTCATCACCAACACATCTACAGGGTCGCCATCATCCGATAAAGTGTGTGGGATATAACCGTAATTAGTTGGATACTGCATAGCGGTACCCATAAAACGGTCCACAAAAATCGCACCGCTGTCTTTATCGACTTCGTATTTAACAGGGTCACCCTGCATTGGAATTTCAATAATCACATTAAAATCATTGGGTAAATCATTGCCAGATGGCACTTGGTTTAACGACATGTTGAATATAGCCTTGAACTAGAAAAACGAAATTATACTTGAAGTTTGTAAATGTTTTGTTGCGCCGAATCATGGTTACAAGAGAAGGTTAAGAGATTCGTGCATGGTTGAATAAATGATTAATGTTGGTAAGTAAACTCTTAAGCAAAACATTAATGCGTTTTAACGAAACATTGCCAGCCTTTTTTAAGCAATAGCGCGACAACCAACAAACCTACGCCTGCCATAATAAACAAACCCAAGTGATGTTTAATAAGCGGAATATTGCCGAAAAAATATCCCATTAGCACGCAAGTTAACACCCACAGCACTGCGCCAATTGACGACGCACGAGCGAATTTAATAAAAACCATTTGCGTTAAACCCGCTAAAAATGGCGCAAGCGTTCGAACCACTGGTAAAAACAAGCAAAATAAAAAGCCTTTTTCACCATGCTTATCGTAAAAAATGTGCGTTTTATCTAACGTCGCCTGACTTGGCCATTTTAAATAATCCACAAAAAATATTTGCCCGATTGTTTTACCCAAAGCGTAGCCACAAAGATTTCCTAGCACTGCAGCTACGATTAGCACCACTAGTAATATGCCGACATTTAATTGTGAAGCCGCCCAGACCGCACCACAGACAAATAAAAATGGATTACTAGGCAGAAAAAAGAATGGCAACACACCTATTTCTAAAAAGACCACACCAAACAAACTGAGGTAAACCATATTGGCATGTGCGGCGACTAATTCTGGCAAATGTGCATCAAAATTCAGAACCATTTGCCATATTTGCATCATGTGAGAACACGTCCACTTTCTGCACTCCGACACTCAACAACAATGTGTGCGGGCGTTAATTTCAATGCAAAATATAACAACAACGGGATAATCACCAGTTCATCTAATTGCCCAATAATCGGCAGAAAATCTGGAATTAAATCAAACGGCATTAATACATAACCAATCGCTAGCCATAACAACGCTTTAGCCAGCTTGGGCGTTTGTGGATGTTGCTGCAAACGCTGGTAAAAAACAAACTCGGCCTTAAGGCGCGCGGCTATTTGTTTTAATTTTGCTAACATATCAACCTATTAAACCGATTAGTTACCTGTCAGCTTTTGACCCGTTAACTTCTCATACGCTTCAAGATATTTTTCACTGGTTTTTTGCGCCACATCTTCAGGTAAAGCTGGCGCTGGCGGTGCTTTATTCCACTGGATACTTTCTAACCAATCGCGCACAAATTGCTTATCGTAACTGGGTGGATTGCTGCCGACTTTATATTGCGCTAATGGCCAAAAACGGGATGAATCAGGCGTTAACACTTCATCCATCACATGCAGAACGCCATTGGCATCTAAACCAAATTCAAATTTAGTATCTGCAATAATAATGCCTTTAGTTAGCGCGTATTCAGCTGCTTCGCTATACAGTTGAATCGCTACTTTTGCGATTTTTTCTGCCATATCATGGCCAATTAAATCTGCACAGGCTTGCAAACTGATATTTTCATCATGCTCACCCACTGCGGCTTTGGACGACGGCGTAAAGATTGGCGTTGGCAGTTTTGATGCTTCTTGCAAACCTGTTGGCAAGGTAATGCCGCATACCGTGCCTTTGGCTTTATATTCTTTCCAACCGCTACCAACCAAATAACCGCGCACAATCGCTTCAATCGGCAAAGGTTTAAGCTTTTTTACGACCACGGCACGGCTTAAATTTCCTTCGCCCAACTGTGATTTATCTTCAGCATTATCAACAACACTGTGCGGGTTTATGCCAGTTAAATGATTGGGCACAATATGTTGCAGTTTTTCAAACCAAAAGTTCGCCATTTGCGTCAGCATGGCGCCTTTGTTGGGTATCCCTGTAGGCAAAATCACATCAAATGCAGACAATCTATCCGTGCTGACTAGCAACATGGTGTCAGCATCAATCGCGTAAATATCGCGCACTTTACCTTGATGGATTAAATTTAGGCTGTTGAGATTGGTTTTGAGTAAAGGCTGAGTCATTTTGGCACGTCTGTCATATGCAACTGTGATTGCACATAAAAATTGAAAGTGCCTTATTATAAATTGCAGCGCTTAGTAATGCATATTTTTAACACATTTATTCCGTTAACTTTTTTGCAAGTTAACGGACAATTAATATTAAAAATCTCCCACCTTAATAATTTTCATTGTATTAGTACCGCCCAAACTACCAATTGGCTCACCAAAAGTGAGTAATACTAAATCGCCAATATCCACGGCCTTTTGCTGCAATAAAACTTGCTGCATCTCTTGCAAGATTTCATCCCTATTTTTGTTTTCATGTTCAATTGGATAAGGGTAAACGCCGCGGTGCAAAGTGAGTTTTCTGCGCGCAAATTTATCAGGTGACAGCGCATAAATCGGCACTTGCGCATCTGCGCGCGATAACCATTGCGCTGCATTGCCCGATTGCGTCAATGCGGCAATGGCTTTTACCCTTAAATGCTGTGCGGTATAAATCGCAGCGGCAGCAATCGCCTCGTCCGTTTTAACAAATACTTGGTCTAATTTTTGAACGCGAAATTGATTAAAATATTCCTTTTCCGCTTCCATCACCACTCTATCAACCGCTTGCACAGTTTCTAGTGGATATTGCCCAGCAGCAGTTTCGGCAGACAACATGACTGCATCAGTGCCATCTAACACCGCATTGGCCACGTCGGATACTTCCGCACGCGTTGGGATCGGGCTGGTAATCATTGATTCCATCATTTGCGTGGCGGTAATCACTAATTTATTTTGCGCGCGCGCCATGCGTATCATGCGCTTTTGCAAGCCAGGCACAGCCGCATCGCCCACTTCAACACCTAAATCGCCGCGCGCCACCATGATGGCATCACTGGCTTCAATAATCGCTTCTAAATGGTCAATCGCTTCCGCACGTTCAATTTTGGCCACAATACTGGCAGTGCCACCCGCTTTTTTAACCAAAGTCTTCGCTTGAATCACATCTAATGCCGATTTTGGAAAAGAGATAGCGATATAGTCAGCTTCTAAAGCCACCGCAGTTATCAGGTCTTGTTTATCTTTTGCGGTTAACGCATCGGCTGATAATCCACCTCCCTGACGGTTAATGCCTTTATTGTTACTCAACACACCGCCACTTAAAACGACGCAGTGAATTTGATTGCCTTTAATTCTATCTACCTGCATGGTAACTCTGCCATCATCCAGCAACAGCACAACACCTTCCGTCACTTCCTGCGGCAAGGTTTTATAATCCAATCCCACTTTGTAATGATCGCCCAATACGCAATCAGCATCCAAAATAAATATGTCGCCAGTCTTTAAAGTGATTTTGCCTAGTTCAAACTTACCAATTCTAATTTTTGGCCCTTGCAAATCGCAAAGCACACCAACTGGCCGACCTAGCTTTAACGCAATTTTGCGCACAATTTCTGCGCGATTGATATGTTCATCGGCAGTGCCATGTGAAAAGTTAAGTCGCACCACATTCACGCCAGCCAAAATTAAGCGCGCAATCATTTCTTCTGAAGAGCTGGCTGGGCCTAGTGTTGCTACAATTTTCGTTTTGCGTAATATCATGAATGCCTGTTCGAGCTTACTTTGATTTGACAATAAAGATTAAATTAACAATAAGCTTTATCCAATACTAAACTTTATCCAAAATAAAAAAAGGGGCATAAGCCCCTTTTTAAAAACGTGCAAAATAAGGCTGCATTTATTTTTGCGCTTGTTCCTTCGCTCGGCTTTCTAAAATTTCCACAGCGGGTAAGGTTTTACCTTCCAAAAACTCTAAAAATGCACCGCCTGCGGTTGATATGTACGAAATCTTATCGTAAATATCATATTTCTGAATCGCTGCAATGGTGTCACCACCGCCTGCAAGCGTAAATGCTTTGGTGTTAGCAATCGCATGTGCAATCGTTTTAGTGCCTTCACCAAACTGATCAAATTCAAACACGCCAACAGGGCCGTTCCACACCACCGTACCGGCATTATTGATAATCTCTACCAATGCACTAGCAGATTTCGCGCCAATATCAAAAATCATATCGTCAGTTGCCACAGAGTCGGCGTCTTTCTTCACTGCGACCTCATTTGCATCAAATTTTTTGCCACAGACAACATCGACTGCAATCGGCACCGCTGCGCCTCTTTGGCTCATTTTATCCATTAAGGTGCGCGCCACCGGCACTAAATCATCTTCACATAATGATTTACCCACTTCAAACCCTGCGGCTTTTAGAAATGTATTAGCAATGCCTCCACCAACAACCATTTGATCTACTTTTTCAGACAAGCTTTCTAGCACGGTTAATTTGGTGGAAACTTTACTACCACCAACAATCGCCACCATTGGGCGCGCTGGATTAAGTAACGCTTTACTTAACGCTTCCAATTCTCCACTTAACAACAAGCCTGCACAGGCAATTGGCGCAAACTTCGCTACGCCATATGTACTGGCTTCTGCGCGATGTGCGGTGCCAAAAGCATCCATGACAAATACGTCACACAATTTTGCATAAGCTTGCGCAGTTTCATCTTTGTTCTTTTTTTCACCGATATTAAAGCGGCAATTTTCTAAAACAACCAATTCGCCAGTAGCGACTTCAAAACCACCATTTACCCAGTCTTTGATTAAACGCACCGGCTTGTTCAACTTTGCAGAAATCACATCCACCACAGGTTTAAGTGAGTTTTCTTCTGAATAAACACCTTCTTCAGGACGACCTAAATGCGATGTCACCATGACGCTCGCACCCTGTTTAAGTGCGTACTCTATGGTTGCCATGCTGGCAGTGATACGCGCATCAGAAGTCACTTTGCCATCAGCAACAGGAACATTTAAATCTGAGCGAATGAATACGCGTTTACCAGATAAGTTAAGGTCGGTGATTTTGATAAACTTCATAACAATTCCAAAAAATTGAGCGATTTATAGTGTTAACTATTTGGCTTTCATCCATGCCGCTGCGGTATCTAGCATGCGACAGCTAAATCCCCATTCGTTATCGTACCAAGACAATACTTTGACCAGATTCCCAATCACCACTGTTTGAGTGGAATCGAAGTTACTGGAAGTTTCGGTATGATTAAAATCGGAAGAGACTAGCGGCTCTGTGTTGTAAGCCAAAATACCTTTCAACGGGCCTTCGCTGGCTTCTTTCATAATCGCATTAACTTCTTCTTTAGTTGTATTACGGCTAGCAACAAAGGTTAAATCAACGGCTGAAACATTGGGAGTAGGAACGCGAATCGAAAAACCAGACAATTTACCCTTGAGTTCAGGAATCACAATACCAACCGCCTGCGCTGCACCTGTTTTGGTTGGAATCATATTCAGAGCAGCGGCACGCGCACGGTGTAAATCAGAATGGTGACCATCTATCAACAATTGATCGTTAGTGTAAGAGTGAATGGTCGTCATTAAGCCAGTTTCTACACCTAATTTTTCATGTAATGCCTTAACCATTGGCGCTAGACCATTTGTTGTGCAGGATGCATTTGAAATGACGGTCATGGCAGACGTTAATATTTTCTCATTGACGCCCATCACCACGGTTGCATCACAAGCATTTTTATCCGCTGGCGCTGAGATAATCACTTTTTTTGCACCCGCATCTATATGTGGTTGGCATTTTTCTTTGGTACGAAACGCGCCTGTACATTCCAGCACCACAT
>JAZKDP010000008.1:0-38664 GCA_040387515.1 Pseudomonadota bacterium | reverse complement strand
AATATAAGAAGCTGCCTAAGTTTGGTTTCGGCAACATGATCGATCCAGAAACAGGATTGAGCAGAACGCTATTTTTTAGAAACGCAATCAGGCAACAGCTTGAAGAAGCCTTTGCCCAAAGAAAACAAGCGCTTGACAGCTTATTTTCACGTTTTGACACCCAAGCAATCTATATCAGCGACAAATTCGACCCAGATACAGTGTCACATTATTTTGAAGAATATATGAGCCTATGAAAAAACTAATTAAAAAAATGCTGTTTTTGGCTGTTGCGTTCGGAGCTTTTGGCTTTGTGAATCTAAGTTGGGCTGCACAAGAGTCTAAAGCCAATATTGTTAACATCATTAATCCATCAAAAAGTGTTGGTATCCAAATTGGTGATTTGCTAATAAGAGAAGTTGAAATTGAGGTGTTAAAGCCTTATCAAATCAGCAAAAATGCATTTCCAGTAAAAGGTGCGAATAAGGATGGGATTGAGCTGAATGATATTAAGTTAGATAGTAAAGATAGTGATAAAAAAACCACCTATAAAATTAAGTTAAGTTATCAAGTTTTTGGTTATTCAGCCAAGCCAAGTGTGATGCAATTGCCTGTCGAACACATTGAAGTGACAGGAGGGCCAGCCGCATTTTCTGTCGATATTCCTGCTTGGCGTTTTTGGTATGCATCGCTGGTGCCAACTGGACTCAAGAGTGCGAAAGACAGTATCCAACCGCAACACATGCCTACATTAATCGATTTGCATCCACATAAAACCAAGCTAATCGTATTGATTGCCATGTTTATGGTTGGCCTGATTGGGCTTGTATATATCAACGCAGATAAGCAATGGCTACCATTTATGAACGGCGATTTTGCACAGGCGCATCGAAAAATTAAAAAACTCAATAAAAATAAGGCCGGTGAACAAAAAGCTTTGCTTTATATGCATCAAGCTTTTAATGGGGTTAATGGCGCTAATTTATTTGCTAATGATGTGAGCGATTTTGTATCGGTTAATCCTGCTTACGCCTCACTGAAAACAGAGATTATCCGTTTCTTTGAGCGCTCAAATGCGGCATTGTTTTCTGACCAAAATGCAAACAGCGAACAGTTGATTAATGAGTTAATCACTTTAAGCAAGTCGCTCAGAAATTGCGAACGAGGTGTCAAATGACGCTTTTGCATCCCTGGGTTTTATTGTTACTGCCGCTTGTATTTGTTCCATTTTGGT
This sequence comes from Pseudomonadota bacterium, assembly GCA_040387515.1. Taxonomy (GTDB): domain Bacteria; phylum Pseudomonadota; class Gammaproteobacteria; order Burkholderiales; family Methylophilaceae; genus Methylotenera_A. Next base: position 37,451 of record JAZKDP010000008.1, on the reverse strand, counting down.
TTAAAAGCCATCAAGGCCAGATATATTCCTGGCTACCAATCATCCCAGTAGACAGGCCTTCAGATATCGCCAATTACGTTGTGAAAACAATGATCGCTGTTATCATCCTTAGCCTTATTCTGGCGCTGGCTTCACCGCAGGGGGCAAGCAAAAAGGTACTAAAAGTTGGCAAGGGCGCACAAACGGTTTTTGTGATCGACCGCAGTGTGAGTATGGATCATCCGTTTGCTGGTGAATCAACCAGTGGGCGTGCCGCAGAAATTAAATCTGCTGCTGCTAGAAGATTAATTACCAAATTTATCGATTCGCGCCCAGATGACATGATGGGTGTAGTTGGATTCACCAACTCGTCTTTATATGGCATGAAAATCACCACTAATATTGATGCAATTCATTCAGCTATTAATGCAGCAACTGGGCCGGCGATTAATCAAACCAATATTGGCGCTGGGGTAACAGAGGCCGTCACGCTGTTTGACAATATTCAGAGTTCTGGCTCTAGAGCCATTATTTTGTTATCCGATGGGGCAGGCAAGCTTAGTCCACGCGTTAAACGCAAAATCACGGAGGAGTTAAGTGGTAAAAAATTAAATTTCTACTGGATCGTACTGCGAGAACCAGATGACATTAGCATTTTCACTAAACAGATTTATCCAGATGATGGCGTGCCTGATGCCATTGCTTTAGATAAGTTTTTCAAATCGATCAAAATAAAATACAAAGCTTTTGAAGCGGATAATCCGGCCACCTTGCAGTCTGCATTGCAATATATCGATTCAAAAGAGAAAAACATTATTCAATATTCTGTGAATATCCCAGGGCATGACTACTCACGTGACCTGATTATTTTCGCACTCATATTCGGTGTTTTTATATTGATCTTCAAAAATTTAAAGGTGTATTCATGGTAAAAACTATTCATAAAAGCAATATCGCTTTTGGATTATTGCTGGTAATAGGTTTGATTGGTGGTGTCTATGAGGCTTACCAGTACAATAAAATCGCCAAAGTGAATCGTGCGATTCAATCAGAGCAGCAAATCACCGATGCATCCTATCCTTATTTGCAAAAGTTTGCGGCAGCTTATAGCCAAGGTAAAAAGGGCGATTACAAACATGCTGTACAGACTTATGGCCAATTATTAGATACATCGCCAAGCCTAGCGGAACAAGCCAAGATTCAATATAACATTGGCAATAATTTATTTATTTTTGGCTTGATTCGCAGGATTAATGATGACGGCACGCTGCAGGATGAAGCGCGATACGCTTACTCGCAAGCTAAAATCGCCTATGAGCAATCGTTAAGATTATCTCCGCAGTCTTTGCCTGCAAAATTCAATTTAAGTTTGTTAAATTCTGTCATGTTTAACAATATGAAAGCTGCGCCTAAAGAGCAGTCAACAATGGAATTGAGTAATTTGCCGATTGGTTTGCCATGAAAAGTGTCATTAAATTCATTAGGAATAACTATGAAACGCTACTGTATATTGGCGTGATTGCCTTGCTCACTTTGGCGCTAGTCAAGCCAGAGATTCAATTGGAGCAAAAAGTACATAATTATTTATTAGTCGCCGATGTATCGCAAAGCATGAATGCCGAGGATGAGAAACTGAACAATCAAGTAGCGAGTAGGTTGGCTTACACGCGACAATTGATGAAAAAAATCGTTGAGACTTCTTCATGCGGCACTTATATCAGTGTGGGTATTTTTGCTTCTGATAACGTCGCGTTGCTCATTACGCCTTTAGAAGTGTGTGCGAATTACGACGTGATTACGGATACCATTTCACATTTGGAATGGCGTATGGCTTGGAAAGGCAATAGTCGCCTGAGTTTTGGTGTTAAGGCAGCTGAAAATGTATTCGATTCGTTGAATGTTCCTGCGCAGATGCTGTTTTTTACTGATGGCGATGAAGCACCTAGAGTGAATGTCACCATTAAACAAGACTTATCTGGCATACAAATGGGGAAAAACTTTATCTTTGTGGGTGTAGGCGGAACAACAAAAGTGGCTGTGCCGCGCTTCAATTCGGCTAATAAGCGAGTAGGGTATTGGCCAATGAATGACAACAACAACTCAGGTGCGGTTGGCGTCACTTATTCTGATGCTAGCCAAGATGAGCCTGACCCACCAATAGCAAGTGCAGAGTACGACCAATTTTTATCTCAGCTTGAGGATGATTATCTCAAGTCTCTTGCAGGCGATATAAAAGCAAAATATATCAAGGGGCAAGACACGCCAGAATTTTATTCTTTTGTTCAATCGCAAAAGCCAGCAGCAAGTTTTGTGACGGCATATTCAGTCCGTTGGATGTATTTAGTGTGTGCGTTGATATTGGTCCTACTTACTTTTTTACCTAATATCATCCTTAAATCTTTTGAGTCTAAAGGCGCTCTACCCAAGAGTGCCTCAAATTAAAGCATGTCTATACTGCGTACAAACAAAAAAATCATGTATGTACGCAGTTAAGATATACGCCAAACTCTCAATGCTGCGGTAAAAGCGGTGATCCATAACGCAAGCTTTGGTAGCCTACATCTCAATTTTGGAATACTGAATTCCATAAAGCTTAACACTTGAAATGAACATTGAGTATTAAGATAACCTATTATTCTCAATGTCAGATTTTAGCTATTAAGCCACCAATCAGTTTAGGCACGAGTAATTAACAGGAGAAATAAATGACTAAAGCAATTAGTTATGCGGCAGTTTCAGCCAAAGAAAAGTTAGCACCGTTTAAGTTTGAGCGTCGCGAAGTTGGCGCTAAAGATATTCAGATTGAGATTTTATTTTGCGGCGTTTGCCACTCTGATTTACACACCGCACGTAATGAATGGCAAAACTCTGTTTACCCGGTTATACCAGGGCATGAGATTGTAGGGCGCGTAACGAGTGTGGGTGCCGATGTTAAAGCATTCAAAGTGGGTGATTTAGCTGGGGTAGGGTGTTTGGTCGATTCATGTGGCGTGTGTGAAGACTGTAAAGACGGCCTTGAGCAATATTGTGACCAAGAAGTTTTTACTTACAACAGCCCAGATAAACATACCGGCAAGATGACTTACGGTGGATATTCTAACCAAATAGTCGTTGACGAACACTTTGTATTACATATTTCGGACAAGCTAGATTTAGCTGCAGTAGCGCCTTTGCTGTGTGCAGGCATTACTACTTACTCACCACTAAAACACTGGAAAGTTGGGCCAGGTAGTAAAGTGGGCATTGTCGGTTTAGGCGGTCTTGGTCATATGGGCGTGAAGCTTGCTCATGCCATGGGTGCGCACGTGGTGCTATTTACCACTTCCAGCAATAAAGTTGCAGACGCTAAACGATTAGGTGCCGATGAAGTAGTCATCTCCAAAAATCCAGATGAAATGAAAGCGCATCTCAAAAGCTTTGATTTCATTCTTAACACAGTCGCCGCAGCACACAATCTTGATGTGTTTACTGAGCTATTAAAACGTGACGGTACAATGTGTTTGAATGGCGTGCCTGAACATGCTCATCCTTCACCTAATATTGGCAGCTTAATCTTTAAGCGCAGACAAATTGCCGGTTCATTGATTGGCGGCATTAAAGAAACGCAAGAAATGCTGGATTTCTGTGCCGAACATAATATTACTTCTGATATAGAAGTAATCGCAATTCAAGATGTGAATGAAGCTTACGAGCGTATGATTAAAGGCGATGTGAAGTATCGTTTTGTGATCGACATGGCAACATTGAAAGATTAATTATTGATTAGGTTGTTGGATGTTTTTTATAGCCGCTGAATAAGCGGCTTTTTTACGCCTTTAATGTATGCAATTTTTAGACTAGTTTGAATACGGTCTTTTTTTGCGTCCTATCTATTTAACATAATATACATTATACGAAAGAATGGCATATTATGTACTGTTGTAATTGCGCAAAAAACTGCGATTCATATCGCAACACTACTTGCATGAAAGTTATGGCATTCCAAGCAATCACTCAGCACAAGAGATTTAGCAATCAAATAACTTTTATCACGAGCTTACCTTTGGCGCGCCCTGTATCCAGATAAGTAAATGCGTCATTGATTGATGAAAATGGAAATACGCGATCTATAACAGGATAAATGGCTCTTGATTCAATCAGTGTTGTAATTTTTTGCAGTTGGCTCCCACTTGCTTTCATGAAAACAAATGAATAACTCACCCCATTACGCTTTGCTAGCGTTCTAATCTTATGGCTTAGAAGTCGCATGACTAAAGAAACTAGCCAGTTTGCTCCTGTCGCTTTTGCAAAGACGGGGTCTGGTGGTCCCGCTAAAGTAATAAGCTTGCCCCCTGGCTTTAAAACCTTTAGTGAATTTTCGAGTGTTTTACCGCCAAGACTATCCAGAACAACATCATAGCCTTGTAACTTAGTGGAAAAGTCTTCGCTTTTATAATCAATCACAATATCCGCGCCTAATTTTTTCACCAATTCAACATTTTTGGTACTTGTTGTGGTCGCAACAATTGCCCCTAGATGCTTTGCAAGTTGAATAGCAAATGTACCGACACCGCCAGAGCCAGCATGGATAAGCACCTTTTGTCCTTTTTTAAGTTGAGCTATTTCTACTAATGTTTGCCAAGCAGTTAACCCCACCAGCGGCACTGCGGCGGCCTCTTCCATTGTTAAATTGTTGGGGATGAGCGCCAGTGAGCTTTCTTTTACAGCGATATACTCTGCAAAGGTGCCGATCCTATCGTCATCCGGCCTTGCATATACTTTATCACCTACTTTAAATTTGTTGACTAAAGAGCCGACCTTAATAACAGTTCCTGCTAGATCATTTCCCAAAATAAGTGGTAAACGATAAGGCAAAAGCAGTTTTAACTCGCCATTTCGTATTTTAGAGTCCAATGGATTAAGGCTAGCTGCATGGATTTGAACGAGTACGTCTTGTATCCCAACTTCAGGCATCGGCATGTTCAGAATCTGTCCTGTTTCTTTCTTCCCGTAGCGATCTATAGCAAATGCTTTCATCATAATTTCATTTCCTTTACCTAGAATTACTATTTTTCTTGTTTAATTTACTACCTGAACAACAGACAATTATAAATAATAGGCTTAATACAACTTCTATGAAAACGGCGGACAAGATACCGCTAGTTGCATGTCCTGTAGCAAACTCATAAACACCGAGGATTGCCAATATCATGCAGCCCGTGATAGTGCCGTAAATGAGCGCTGTACGGGTTGTTGAATGCTCTGCATTTCTAACCATGAAAAACATCACAGCTAAGCCTGCATAAAGTGCTGCAATTCGTCTTGCAAGCAACTCCACCACTGTTGTTAACTCCACTCCCCAACCTGCTAGCATCTTATCTGGTGCAAACATCAAGATGATGGCCAACAATGAAAATAAGATTGAAGATAGTACTGAAAGTCGATAAAAAGATAATAGTTTCATGATTGTCTCTTATGGTTGGTTAGCTATTTTGTCGAGTGAGTCAAGTTTTAATTCTTTACGAATGCCGATATCAACTAATGCAGCAGGCGCAAATCTTCTCAGAAAGCTCAAGCGGCACGCTAATTTACCAGCGGCATAACGCAGCTTAGGATGTTTAGCATTGGCAGCTTTCAAAACAACATTAGCGACGACTTTAGGATCATCGCCACCTGCCACAGCGATTTTAATTAATTTTGCGAGTGCTTTTCGCGCAATATTGTACTCATCTATTTTGGCGTCTACTTCTAGGGTGTTGGCTTCAAACTGCGTATTGGTATAACCAGGTTCAACCACGGAAACACGGATTCCCCTTGTTCGCAGCTCATGATCTAGCGATTCTGAAAAGCCTTCTACTGCATGTTTTGTTGCAGCATATGTTGCCATGTACGGTGCTGGTATTAACCCTAAAATGGAACCGATGTTGATGATGCGACCTTCGCCCTGTTTTCTCATATAGGGCACAACAGCGCGCGTCATGCGGACAATGCCAAAAAAATTGGTATCAAAAATCATTTTGGTTTGTACAATTGAACTCTCTTCTGCCCCACCTGGCGCTACACCGAAGCCTGCGTTATTAACCACAAGATCAATCCGCCCTTCAATCTTGATTATTTCACTTAATGCAGTTTCTATAGACTCCTCGCTATTCACATCCAGCGCAATCATCTTGTATGAACGTTGAGTGGCTTGCGCTCCTTTACGGCTCGTTCCATAAACCTTATAACCAGAATTTGCTAGTAACTCTGCTGTTGCCGCACCGATTCCTGATGACGCTCCTGTCACAATTGCGATCTTACTTTTCATGTTGTAGCTCCTATTTCATTAAAATTATTAAAACATTGCACAATAAATATGATGATCATCATATTTAAGATCAAGAAAGCCAAAGTACTTAATGAGAAATTAATCATTCTTTGGCATCGTACTGCTTTAAAGCTGCCTGGAGAAAAGCTTCGCTAAGTTCAGGGTCTTCTACCGCACGCGCTAATAACAAGGTCCCAACCATCGTAGAAAACATTACTAGTGCCTTTTCATTAGATTGGCGGCCTGAGAGTCGACTTTTAATAAGCGCTATCATTTCCTTGACACGGCAAGTAGAAGCTTTTCTTACTTCAGGGGCTTGGCGCGGCATTTCAGAACCTAGGGCTGCTAAAGAGCACCCTGTTTCAATGTTAGCCATATGCTCTTTAGATAAATAAACCTGCATCAGTGCTTGCAACGCTTGATCCTCGGGGACTTCAGCAAATACTTTTTTTGCAATAGCAACAGTCTCTTCTCCCGCTTGATCTGCGGCCTCTGCGAGCATTGCATCCCGAGATGCAAAGTGCGCATAAAAGCCTCCGTGTGTGAGGCCAGCTTCTTTCATGATGTCGGCTACGCCAGTTCCATCGTAACCACTTCTACGGATTGCCCGGGCAGCAGTTTCTACAATACGCGCATGCGTAATTTCTTTACGATTGGAAGGAATTCGTTTTGTAATAGCTTTATTCATGACGATCATCATATATTATGATCGTCATAAAAAGCAAGAAAATTTATTCAGCGTATGGAGTGCGTTTCATTACACATCATGAGTTGGACTTCGTCATTGTGGAAAAAAAGCTTTGCATTACACATTCCAATGGGAAATTTACATACATTTGAATATCTGACCAACACAAAAAACCAAGTCTTTGATGCGATAATATTTCATGATCTCTGTTCACAACACAACTTCAGATTTACTCGTTTCAAATAAAAGTGATGTTTCCTTATGGATTGAATCTTCAGCGAAGCGTTTTTCACCTAACGAAGTCGAGTTGATTCGTCATGCCTGCGACTTGGCCGCCCCGCTTTACTCCGGTCACGCAGAACTGACAGGGGCGCCACTGTTGCAGCATGCGCTGAGTACTGCGACGATTCTCATCGATATGAATATGGATGTAGAAACAGTCGCGGCCACTATATTGCACGCAGTGCCAGGGCATCTAGAGGATTGGCAGGCAATATTGGAAGCTCGTTTTGGCGCCAATATTGCTGGTTTGGTCGAAGGTATTTTACGCATGGAGCAAATCAAAGCATTTAGTGAGTTTGAAGGTACTCACGGGTCAGGCCAAAAAAATAGTGACCATGCGCAGCAAATAGAAAGTTTGCGCAAGATGCTGCTAGCAATGGTACAAGACATTCGTGTGGTGCTAATCAAGCTGGCTGAACGCACACAAACCTTGCGCAACTTGTCAGGAGCCAGCCCGGCCCAGCAAAAGCAGATTGCGCAAGAAAGCCAAGGAATATTTGCGCCGCTGGCCAACCGTCTCGGTGTGTGGCAAATTAAATGGGAGCTAGAAGACCTCTCACTACGCTATCTAGAACCTCAGCTCTACAAAGAGGTTGCAAAAATGCTGGATGAACGCCGCGTCGACCGAGAGCAATACATTATTGACGTCGTGGCCCAGCTAAAGTACGAGTTGAGCCAAGCGGGCATTAAGGGAGAAGTGAGTGGGCGACCCAAACACATCTACAGCATAATCAAAAAGATGAAGAGCAAGCATCTGGATTTCAGTGAACTGTATGATGTACGAGCAGTGCGAGTTCTGGTCGACGACCTTAAAGACTGCTACGCAGTACTTGGTCTGATCCACAACTTATGGCAGCCCATCCCCAGTGAATTCGACGACTACATCGCGCGCCCCAAAAGTAACAATTACCGTTCACTGCATACCGCGGTAAGTGGGCCACTCGACTTAGCGCTAGAGGTTCAAATACGCACCTTTGATATGCACCAACATTCCGAACTAGGAGTTGCGGCACACTGGCGCTACAAAGAAGGCGGGAAATCCGATGCCAAATTCGACGAAAAAGTCGCATGGCTGCGTCAGGTACTAGCATGGAAGGACGAAGTCTCTGTCAGCGGCGACCTGCTGGAACAATTCAAGAGCGAACTTTTTCAAGATAAGGTCTATGTGCTTACTCCGCAAGGTAAAGTCATCGATCTACCCAAGGGCGCTACCCCGATTGATTTCGCTTACACTCTGCATACCGATTTGGGTCATCGCACGCGTGGTGCCAAGGTTAATGGCAGTATCGTGCCACTCAACACCAAGCTGCAAAATGGCCAGCGAGTAGAGATTCTGACTTCAAAACTTGGCTCACCCAGCCGCGACTGGCTAAATGCTGGGCTTGGTTTCCTGCAAAGTCCTAGCGCACGTGCCAAGGTCAGATACTGGTTTAAATATCAAAATTTCGAGGAAAATGTTACACAGGGTCGGGCGAAGCTGGATCGTGAATTGCACCGAGCTGGTGTTGGTGCTATCAATCAGGAAAAAATAGCTCAGAAGCTGCAATTCCAGAAACTTGAAGATTTTTTGGCCGCCATTGGGCGTGGGGATATCAGTGAGCATCAAATCGCTCTTGCTATCCAAGAAGAAACGGCGCCCAGATCAGAAATCACTCGACCACTCGCCCCTAGGCGCACCACTGCCCTACAGTCTCAGACTGGGATAGTGATTGAAGGTATCGGTAACCTGCAAACTAGTATTGCCAAATGCTGTAAACCTATGCCAGAGGATGTGATTGTCGGCTATCTCACACGTGACCACGGAGTGACCATTCATCGCAAGGCCTGCACCTTCATCAAGCGATTGCCTGAGGAAAGGCTTGGTCGCGTGCTGAGCGCTCAGTGGGGTAAGTATCAGAATGTCAGTACTGACGTCGATATCGAAGTAGAAGCCCACGACCGCCAAGGCCTGTTACGCGACATCAGTGATTTATTTGCCAAGGAAAAGATTAATGCCATTAAGGCCAACACCATGAGTAGGAACAATCTGGCGTTAATGCAGTTTTCAATCGAGATATCAGGCTTGGAACAACTCAGCCGTCTGCTGGCGCTGATCCAGCAGATACCAGGCGTAATTGCAGCGCGGCGGCGAGTCTAGTTTTTTCAATCACTATTGAAAAGTTTTTAGTTATCTTGAGCCAAATTATCCAAAATCGGACAATCGGGGCGGGTATCACCATGACAGCAGCTCACTAAACGAGTCAACTCAGATTTCATTGCGCTCAACTCATGTATCTTCCGGTCAAGCATTTGAATATGTTCGGTTGCCAATGATTTGACTTTGCTGCTTGGGCGGTTTTGATCACGCCATAAACTCAGTAAATCTCCAATCTGTTTAATCGAAAATCCCAAGTCACGCGAGTGTTTGATAAATCGCAGCATATGCACATCGCGATGATTATAGATTCTATATCCCGAAAATGTCCTTGATGCAGGTGGCACCAGCCCCTCGCTTTCATAATGGCGAATCATCTTGGCGGAAATGCCGGAGGCTTCTGCAGCCTGTCCAATATTCAAAATATCAGCGTTCATTTAGCTATCCTTTCCATTATGGCGTAATGGTTTCCAACGTTTTAACATCAATGCATTAGTGACTACACTCACGGAGCTAAATGCCATCGCAGCACCAGCAATGACTGGACTCATTAAGCCTAATGCTGCTAATGGTATGCCTACCAAGTTGTATATAAATGCCCAGAACAGATTTTGTTTGATTTTGCGATATGTCCTGCGTGAGATATCAATAGTATCGGCTACCAAACTAGGATCAGAGCGCATTAAGGTAATGTCTGCCGTATGCATCGCCACATCAGTGCCTGTAGACATCGCAAAACTCACATCCGCTGCTGCAAGTGCGGGTGCATCATTAATGCCGTCACCTACCATGGCAATCACAGCACCTTTTTGACGTAAAGATGCGATAGTGCTGGCCTTAGATTCTGGAGTTTGCTCTGCTAAGACTTTATCTATACCCAGTGCTTGTGCAACACGTTCCGCACTCATGCTGTTATCGCCTGTCAGTAATAAGGTTAGAATATTTCTTTGATGCAGACTGGATACAGCGGCTTTAGATGTGGCTTTAATCTCATCACCAAATGCCAGCATGCCTAATAAAGATGCTTGCTCAGCACTATCACTTACTGCCACCCATGAAACCGTTTTTCCACTGCTCATAAATTCCAGAGCAATGCTACTTAATGCTTCTGTAGAAACGCCCAACTCCATCATCCAGCGCTGATTACCAACATAAACATTTTTTTTACCCACCTGCCCTTTTAGACCGCGCCCAGCAATATCTTGCACTGCAGTGGCTAAAGCTGGCGTTTTGCCTGATAATTTAAAGCGCTCCACAACTGCTTTAGCAAGTGGATGCAAACTGTTCTGTTCGATACTAGCAGCAAATTCAAGTAGCATTTGATCTTCACCATCGACTGCTTTAAAAGCTAATAGCACTGGCTTACCCTCAGTCAACGTTCCTGTTTTATCAAATACGACTTGAGTAATACTGTGAGCAAGTTCTAATGCTTGTGCGTCTTTAATAAGAATGCCATGATGAGCTGCCACGCCAGTGCCCGCCATAATAGCTGTAGGCGTAGCCAAGCCAAGTGCGCACGGGCAAGCAATCACCAAGACAGCGACTGCATTCAAAATCGCTTGCTCCCAGTTAGCTGAATAAAATCCCCAAGCCAACAACGTGACTAATGCAATCACAATCACCACTGGCACAAAAATCGCACTTACTTTGTCTACTAAACGCTGAATTTCAGGTTTTGCTATTTGTGCATCCTCCACTAAACGGATGATGCGAGACAATGTAGTCTCAGCGCCAATGGCAGTGGTTTTAACCATCAGTAAACCATCGATATTGACAGCACCGCCAACCACCTTTTCACCAATAGTTTTATTAATCGGTTCACTTTCGCCTGTCATCAGAGATTCATCAACATGGCTATTGCCTTCGATAATGACAGCATCCACAGGAATACGCTCCCCTGGGCGAATAATCACGACATCATCAATGACTACTTGAGAGAGTGGGATTTCAGATTCATTATCTTGCCGCCTCACGCGTGCTGTTTCTGGGCGTAATTTTTGTAAAGCACGTATCGCCTCAGTTGTTTGCCGTTTGGCTCGCTTCTCTAGCCATTTGCCCAGTAATACAAGCGTGATGACGACACTTGAAGCTTCGAAATACAAGTGCTGATGCCCTTTTGCCAACATATACACGGATAACGCATAAGCTGCTGTTGTGCCGATAGCAACGAGTAAATCCATATTACCAGATTTATTGAGAATAGCTTTCCATGCGGATTTATAAAACCCTGCCCCAAGATAAAACTGCACTGGAGTTGCAAGTAGCCATTGAAACCATGCAGGCCAATTCCAATCGATGCCAACCATATTTAACAGCATTGGCACAGTTAAAGGAAAACTCAAAATAACCGCTATAACAATCTTTCTGCCATTAGTTGAATCATTATCAACATAATGATGAGTGTGCTCTGGCAAAACAACCTCAGCGCCATAACCTGCATCAATCACCGCTTTTACAACTGTTTGTGGAGAGGTGTCGTTGCTCAACTCAATATGCGCACGCTCAGTGGCCAGATTAACGCTTGCAGACTGTACAGCAGGTATTTTGCGCAAGACATTTTCAACGGTAGATACGCAAGAAGCGCAACTCATACCAGTGATGGCGATATCGATAGAATGGTTGGTAGATAACATTTTTTACCTCGAATTTCAATAATTGGCGGTCATCTTAAAGATTCCCCTTATTGGAAGGTCAAGCATTAATTTTAATGATGACTTCTCCTTGACCTTCCAATGATTGTAAACTTTAGAATGCAGTTTTACTCATCTTAAATTAAAGGAAATTTACTATGTACACATTCCATATCCCTAAAATGAGCTGTGGTGGCTGTGTCAACGGCATTAAAAATGCGATTAAGAAAGTGGACGATGAAGCTATCGTGGAGGCTGATCTAGCTACAAAAACGATTAAAGTTGAAACAGATATGCCAATTGAGAACATTACCAAAGCGCTTACTGATGCTGGATATGCGCCTGATTAATGGCTAAAATTCAGGAGTTTAAGAGTTGATAGCGTGGTAGCAACGTAAATCGCCACGCACAACCTAAAGCAAAAGTACAATAAAAAAAGAGCTGCAATACTGCAGCTTTTTTTAGTTTGAATATGCGTTTAAATGAATCAATTATCGATTATTAAAGAATGCAATATTCATGGCGCGATCATTTACAAAAGTAATCTCAGTTTCTTTGTAGGTGCGTTTTTTGTCGTATGTGACGATATTGTTGTAATACCACATTTCCACTTTAACGGGTTTCTGGCCTTTTTCCCCGTCTACATTTTTACCGATGATTGTGCTGGCATTGGTTGGTTTAACTGAAAGTTGTTTTTTGGCTGGTGCACCCAATGTATCAACAATGACTTTTTTTGATTTACCACTAAATTTATTTAAAAACTCATCTTCCGTATACGTTTTACCCGCCGCTTGAGCCACACCAGCAAGGCCAATCGTTAATATGCCTGCGATTAATACGATGGCTGATTTGAAATTACTTTGTATCATTCACTGCCCCTTGATTCTAGATTTTTATATTCTGTTACAGTTTTGTAAACCACTTACTAGTAACGCCACAACATAACCAACTGTTGACGCACATTAACTAAATGTTAATTTTAAACCATCATAGCCCGCAAATACATGCTCTGGTAATTTGGCTGATAAGGTTTCGTATTCTAAATCATGCGTCATGTGAATCATATAGCTTTGTTTGGCTTTTATACGACTGATATAGCTTAAACTTTGTTCCATATTGATGTGTGTTGGATGCGATGTTTCACGCAAACAATCTAGCAGTAAAATATCTAAACCCTGCAGTAAATCAAAAGATGACTCGGAAATCTCTGACACATCAGTTAAATACGCGAGATTGCCAATTCTATATCCGAAAATATGACTTTTCCCATGCATCACAGGTATAGGAATGATAGGCGTATTAAATAATTGGAAAGGCTGATTAATCACTTCTGCGCGCAATACAGGTAGATCCCAAAAATCACATGGCTCGCGCAAGGTGTAGCCAAATTTGTTTTGGATATGCGTCACCGCATCCTGATTGGTGTATAACGGTATTTGCGCACGTTGAATCTGACAAAATGCGCGCAAATCATCAATGCCATGCAAGTGATCTGCATGCGTGTGCGTATATAACACGGCATCTACGCGCTTGATATTTTCACGCAATGCCTGATTACGTAAATCAGGCCCTGTATCAATTAAAATATTTTCACCTGTTGGCAGCGTAATTAAACTGGAGCAGCGTGAGCGTTTATTGCGGGGATTGCTGGATTGACACGTGGCGCAGTTGCAACCTACTACGGGGGTTCCAGCGCTAGAGCCTACGCCTAATAAAGTAATCTGCATGCTTAATTAAACTGCTTTGCCTGTTTAAACAAGGTAAAGAAATTCTCTGTTGTCGCATTCATCACCGTCTCTAAACTAATACCACGCAAATTAGCGATTTCTTGTGCGACATATCTCACATAAGCGGGTTGATTGGTTTTTCCACGGAAAGGAATTGGTGCCAAATAAGGTGAATCTGTTTCTACCAATATGCGATTTAACGGAACTGCTTGTGCAACAGTTTTTATTTGCGTGGCGTTTTTAAAAGTGACAATCCCCGAAAATGAAATATAAAACCCCATCTCAATCGCCGCTAATGCTACCTCTAAGTTTTCAGTAAAACAATGCATCACACCGCCGACTCGGTTTGCGCCCTCTTCTTTCATAATGTGCAAAGTATCTTCAGCCGCACTTCTAGTATGAATAATTAAAGGTTTATTGGCTAAAATAGCGGCTTGAATGTGGGTGCGAAAGCGTTCACGCTGCCACTCTAAATCGCCTGTTAACCTAAAGTAATCTAACCCTGTTTCACCTATTGCGATAACTTTTGGGTGTTTAGCGAGGTTAACTAATTCTTCTACGGTAGGCTCTTGAATATCTTCATAGTCTGGATGTACGCCAACGGAGGCGTAGAAGTTATCAAACTGTGTTGCTAGGCTTAATACTTGAGGGAATTTATCTAAGGTAACTGAAACACATAATGCATGCCCAACCTGCGCTTCGACCATTGATTGTCTAATCGCATCAATGTTTTGGACCAGTTCAGGGAAGTTCAGGTGGCAATGCGAATCGACTAACATAAAAGTAACCTACTAAATGGATGGCATAAAGCCAAAGTGTTGCAAAAACTTACATGGCAAAATTACATGGTATGTGTGGCTCGATTGGACTTTAAACTGCTGCCCAAGATGTTTTCAATTTTATTCCTAACTTCTAAACCACCATCTTTATCACTAAATTGCACGCCAATACCCTGCGGGCGATTTGCTGAACTGGTCGGCGTTGTCCAAACGACCTTACCAACCACTTTTAACTTGACGGGATCATCCACTAAACTCAATAACATGAACACTTCTTCGCCAATTTTAAAGTTTTTATTGGTGGGAATAAATAAGCCACCACCTTTTATATAAGGCATATAAGCGGCATACAGCGCCGATTTCTCTTTAATTGCCAATGACAACACGCCAGGCTTATTAATGGATTGGTCGGTGATTGGATTAATGTCTGCTTGCGTGGATATATCTTGCGTAGTCATATGGTTAAAGTAATTAGCCTATTTTTAATTCTAGTTTTAAGATCAATGAAAGATTTTAGTTAAAGATTTTGGTGTAGTGCAAAAGTATATTTTCTAATTGCATTTCATTGCTTAAAGGATGGTTGGCCATCTTTTTAGCATCACATAATTTTTGCTGAAAACCGATTAATGCGTTTAAGTTTACGCTTTTGCATAAGGCTTGCAAAGTCTTAATGTGCTGCGCGTGATATCTGGATTTTTGTGTTAATTTATATGACATCAAATCAAAAATCCATTTCTGTAAAGTATCAATTGCGCGCTCCATTCCAAGCGCTAAAAATGCAGGCGCGCAAGCAAACGGTTGTAATTGTGCACCTAAAGTTAATTGATTGATTAGAGCGATTGTTGCATCACCGTTTTCTGAAGCCTGTAATGCTGACAAGGGAGCCCCGCCAGCATAATTCAGTAAAGTTTCTGCATTATTGACACCTTGCGCATTAAGCCAGTTTAAAGCTTCATCTTTATTTGGCAACAGCATATCGATTGCTTGGCAACGACTCGTAATCGTTGCCAATAAACGTTGGGGCTGGTTACTCACCAATAAAAACAAGGTATTAGCTGGCGGCTCTTCTAACATTTTCAGCAAAGCATTGGCAGAAGCGATATTGAGCGTTTCTGCTGGCGAGATTAATATCACGCGATGATGATTAACCTGATGTGAAGATAAGCTTAAATAATCAATAAGTTGGCGGATTTGTGCGACTGAGATTTGGCTTTTCTTAGTCGCTTTTTTCTTGGGTGCATCTTCACTGGTATCCGCATCTTCTGGGCCAATTAAGCGAAAATCTGGATGGTGCATCTCCTTAAACCAACCACAACTCACACAAACACCGCAGGCATGTGTATCTATTGGCGCCTGACACAAAAGACTGCGCGATAGCTCAATCGCAAAATCTTGCTTACCTGCGCCAGCACCTCCTCGTAATAGTAGTGCATGCGGCAGATTTTTGCGCTGTTGCATAATGTGTTGCCATTGTTGTGTGTGCCAGCTATACATAATCAATAGTAATCATAGTGTTGAAATTATCTTCTCAACTAAAGCTTTAACATACTCAATTGACTGATTAGCATTAATAATATGAAAACTATTGAGATTTTCTGCCGCTCTTTGCAAATAAGCTTGGCGCAATTTTTCAAAAAACTGCGCATTTTCACGTTCAAATTTATCTGGTTCACGTGCGTTTGCGAGCCGTTGAAGACTAACTTCAACGGGCACATCAAATAATAAAGTCGCATCTGGGCGTAAATCGCCTTGCACCCAAATTTCCAATTGCTTAACTTTGTCGGCTGATACCCCTTTTGCACCGCACTGATAAGCATAGGTAGCATCAGTGAATCGATCTGATAACACGTAAGCACCACGAGCTAAAGCGGGTTCAATCACATTGGCAATATGTTCGCGCCTTGCTGCAAACATAAGTAGCGTTTCTGTTTCCGCGTGCATAGGTTCATGCAACAATAATGTACGCAATTGTTCACCAAGTGCTGTCCCGCCTGGTTCTCTGGTTGAAACCACTTCTACACCGCGTGCCTCAAGCAATGCAACAATAGTAGGTATGTGCGTGCTTTTGCCCGCGCCATCCATACCTTCCAATGTAATAAATTTACCCTTTTTCAATAGCTGCTCATTTTTTATCTAATATAAATGTTTATTTATTTGCTTTAATTTGGTACTGATAAACAGCGCGATTATGCTCTGTCAACGAATTCGAAAACACATGGCTACCATCGCCTTTGCCAACAAAATACAGCGCTTTTGTTTTTTCAGGATGTAATGCCGCCTCAATAGAGGCTAATCCTGGCATCGCAATTGGTGTTGGTGGCAAACCTTTTCGTGTGTAAGTGTTATGCGGCGTGTCTTTCAATAAGTCTTTGCGGCGAATATTTCCATCATATTGGTCGCCCATGCCATAAATAACCGTAGGGTCAGTTTGCAAGCGCATGCCAATGTGTAATCGATTTAAAAAAACACCCGAAATCATTGGGCGCTCAGAAGCTTTCCCCGTCTCTTTTTCTATGATTGACGCCATGATCAGCACATCATAACTATTTTTATAAGGTAAATTAGGCGCTTTGTTATCCCAAGCTTTGTTTAACTTGGCCTGCATGCTGTCATAAGCACGCTTTAATATAACCGTATCCAGTGTGCCTCTATCAAAGTAAAAAGTATCTGGGAAAAATAAACCTTCTGCATGACGCTCATTCTTACCGACAACCGCCATCACTTGTGCATCGGACAAACCTTGAATGGTGTTTTTAATCGCATCATTTTTCGCCAGTTTTGCTCGCATTTCTTTAAACGTTTTGCCTTCGATAAAAGTAATGCTTCCTTGCGTTGTCTTGCCATGGTTCAGCGATAATAATAGTTGATACGGCGTGATGTTTTTGTTCAAAGTGTAATCGCCAGCCTGTAAATAAGGCTCTTTTCTTAACACTTTTCCCAGCACAATAAATGGCCACGCACTACGTAGAACCTTTTGTTCAACCAACTGATTGGCGATACTTTTTAAACCACTTTTAGGCTTAATTGTGATTTCCTGTGCCTGTGGTGCAAGCTTGAGTGATGTTTTGGCGTATTTAACCATCCAAACAGTCAGCAAAATGCTGGCAATCAAACTTAACACTATGCTTAATTTTAAAATGCGCATCATACTTTTAGTATTTCTCTAATATCGACAGCCAATGAAGTCGGCGCCCAAGTTTTTTGCTGTACGCGCTTAGCCTGAAAAACGCCGTATAAACTATTGGTAATTAATACTGCCTCCGCTGCAAATAATCGATCTAAATTAAATGATTCAACTTTTACTGTTAAGCCAATTAAATGGGCTAAATCCATAATGCGTTGTCGCGTGATGCCTGCAATACCGCACTGATTAAGGCTTGGTGTAAGCAATGTATTGCCATTACAAATAAAAACATTCGCAGAAGTACATTCAATTACCTGCTGATCACTATCCAGCATAATGCCATCTGCAACGTTTGGGTCTGTCCATTCCATGCGTGCCAGCACGTTTTCTAAGCGGTTTAAATGCTTGACTCCGGCCAGTGAAGGCTGTGCCGCTAACGTTGTGTTGCAAACGTGCAAATGCACACCTTCACTAAAATAACTGCTTGGATATACTGGTATATCCGTTTTAATCAACACCCGCAAAGGATTGGTAATAGCTGGTGGTGCATAACCACGCTCACCCTCGCCTCTGGTGATAATGATTTTGACGACAGCGACTGAATTTTTAGCAACTTCTTCCTCTGAAAATAGTTGCTGTAAATCACTGATTAACAATTCGGCACTGGGGCAAACGATTTTAATTGCGGCACAATCAGCGACCAGTTTTTGATAGTGTTGCGGCCAACATTCGGGTAAGCCACTGCAAACCACCATAGTGCGAAAGACACCATCACCATAGGCAAAACCGCGATCAAGCGGAGAGATTGCGTGGTCAAAACTACCGTTAACGATAAAGGTCTGTGCGCGTAACATGATGCGCAATTAAACCATAGCTTGCGTCAATTAAAAAGCCTGCAAGTGCTTAATTTGCAGGCTTTTAGACAAATACACGCTTATTTTAAAAAGCTTGTATTTTTAATATTTATATCTTTTTAAATACCAAGCTGCCACTTTAGATTTTCTTGAAAACCAAACTTCCGTTGGTTCCGCCAAAACCGAAGTTGTTTTTAAGCGCGTAGTTTATTTTCATATCACGCGCAGTATTGGCGCAATAATCCAAATCGCAATCAGGATCTTGGTTGAAAATATTAATAGTCGGCGGTGAGATTTGATTGTAAATAGAAAGTACGGTAAATACCGATTCTAAACCGCCTGCGCCGCCTAATAAGTGGCCTGTCATCGATTTAGTTGAGTTCACTACTAATTTATATGCATGATCACCGAACGTCGCTTTAATAGCGTTAGTTTCGTTGGCATCACCCAATGGTGTAGACGTACCATGTGCGTTCATAAACTCTACTTGTTCTGGGTTAATGCCCGCATTTTTAAGCGCGTTTACCATACTACGGCGTGGCCCATCCATATTTGGCGCTGTCATGTGATAGGCGTCTGCACTCATGCCATAACCCGATAGCTCAGCGTAAATGCGTGCACCACGTGCTTTGGCATGTTCATACTCTTCTAACACCAGCACGCCAGCACCCTCGCCTATTACAAAACCGTCACGGTCTTTATCCCACGGACGGCTTGCAGTTGCAGGGTCATCATTGCGATTGGATAAGGCGCGCGCAGATGCGAAACCACCTACACTTAATTCTGTAATCGCAGCTTCAGCACCACCTGCTACCATCACATCAGCATCGCCGTATTCAATCATACGCGCAGCATCACCAATCGAGTGAGTGCCTGTGGTACAAGCTGTCACAATCGCCACATTTGGGCCTTTTAAGCCAAACATAATGCTTAAATTGCCTGAGATCATATTAATGATTGTGCCAGGGATGAAAAAAGGTGAAATCTTGCGTGGGCCGCCTTCATCATAGCTATCGTTGGTGGATTCAATAAGCCCTAAACCACCGATACCTGAGCCAATCGATACGCCAATACGCTCTGCGTTTTGTTCGGTGACTTCAATACCAGAATCTTTAAATGCCTCAATGCCAGCAACTAAGCCGTATTGAATAAAAGTATCCATACGACGTGCTTCTTTTGCAGATAAATAATCTTCGGCATTAAAGTTTTTTACTTCGCCAGCTATTTGTGAAGAAAAGGCAGACGGATCAAATTTAGTGATGCGTGTGATGCCAGATTGGCCTTTAACTAGGTTTTCCCAAGCGGTTGATGTGCCGATACCAACAGGGGAAACAACACCCAAACCAGTAATGACAACGCGACGTTTTTGGCTCATAGATTAAATTCCAAGCTTAAATTTTATGGCTAAAAGTCATGCTTACTTGCATGACTTTTAATATTTGCTCAACAAAGAATCAGCCCTCAAACTTAGGGCTGAAAATGTAGGGATATTGAATTTATTTGAGATTTGCGTTGACGTAGTCAATCGCTTGTTGCACTGTCGTGATTTTTTCCGCTTGATCATCTGGAATTTCACAATCAAATTCTTCTTCAAGTGCCATTACTAATTCCACTGTATCCAATGAATCAGCACCTAAATCATCCACAAATGATGATGCATTTTTTACATCAGCGTCATTTGCACCTAATTGTTCGCAAACGATTTTTCTTACACGTTGTTCGATGTCAGACATCTAAATACCCCTTTGATTAAAAATTAGCAACCTACATCAGTATAGTTAGGCTAAGTGCGTATTCTAACAAAACTCTAGAATAAAACAAAAAAGCTTTTCAATATTAATGCTGATTACTGTAACAAAATTGATTAAAACTTAACTTAAGCCAAGCTTAAGCCATGTACATGCCACCATTCACATGAATGGTTTCACCAGTAATATAGGCTGCATTTGGTGAAGCTAAAAATGCCACTGTTGCTGCGATTTCTTTTACATTGCCCAAGCGTGCAAGCGGTACACGCTCTAGCATTTTGGTTTTAATAGCTTCTGGTAGCTCCGCTGTCATATCGGTTTCGATAAAACCAGGTGCAACACAGTTAACAGTAATATTGCGGCTACCGACTTCAGCAGCTAACGACTTAGTAAAGCCGCTCATGCCAGCTTTGGCCGCAGCATAATTAGTTTGCCCGGCGTTGCCCATGTGCCCTACAACGCTTGAAATACTGATAATACGGCCTGTACGTGCTTTCATCATCGGGCGTAAAACAGCTTGGCTCATGCGGAAAACTGATTTTAAATTGGTTGAAATCACCGCATCCCAATCATCATCGCCCATTCGCATTAATAAAGTATCACGGGTAATGCCAGCGTTATTCACTAATATTGAAACATCGCCAAATTGTGCAGCAATCTCTTTTAATACGGATTCAACTTGCGTAGCGTCATTCACATCCAATGCCATGCCAAGACCTTTGATACCGGCCTTTTTAAAGCTGGCATTGATATTTTCTGCACCGCTAAGACTAGTTGCTGTGCCAATAACGGTTGCACCTTGCTGACCAAGCTCGGCAGCAATAGCCGCGCCAATACCGCGGCTTGCTCCAGTCACCAAGGCAATCTGACCACTTAATATTTGAATGTTTGACATTAAATAAACCCTTTAATTAACTGATTTAGAATGATTATTTATTATTAGCAATAAATTCAGAAATAGCTTCATTTGAAATAAGCGCAACACATGAAAGCTCTGCAACTATCCGTTTAGTCAGACCTGTCAACACTTTCCCTGGACCACATTCCGCGCTATTGGTAATACTTTTTGCGGAAATCGCTTGTACGCTCTCTACCCAGCGTACTGGACTATAAAGTTGGCGCACTAACGCTTGCTTGATTTCATCCGCTGTTAAATAACTGGCGACATCCGCATTATGTATAACGGGGATTTGTGGTACATGTACGGCTACATCGGCTAAATACACAGCAAGTTTTTCTGCCGCTGGTTTCATTAATGCGCAATGGGATGGCACACTGACAGGCAATGCTAGTGCGCGCTTTGCACCTTTTGCTTTGGCAATTTCCATACCGCGCTCTACCGCGGCTTTATTGCCGGCAATCACTACTTGCCCCGGTGAGTTAAAATTAACAGGCTCACAGACCTCATTTTGGGCAGCTTCAATACAAACAGCGCGTACAGCTTCATCCTCCAGACCGAGTATGGCCGCCATCGCGCCCACACCTTCAGGTACTGCACTTTGCATCACTTCAGCACGATATTTTACTAAAGGCAAAGCATTTGCAAAGCTGATTGAACCTGCTGCAACTAAAGCCGCATATTCACCTAAGCTGTGACCTGCAAGAATGCTCGGTTGCGAACCACCTGCTTGGATATATGCTCGCCAAGTAGCAATGCCTGCAGTCAACATTAAAGGTTGCGTATGTTGCGTTAAATTTAACAGCTCATTTGGCTCTGTTGCCATTGCCCAGAAGTCAAGACCTAAGATATCAGAGGCTTCAGCAAATGTTTGTTTAATAACAGGATTATCGCCAAACCCGCTCATCATACCAACGGATTGTGAACCTTGACCTGGGAAGAAAAATGCAAATTGATTCATTATCGAGTTCTTTATTTTGGTTCTTTTGCTTAATTAAGGAGTGATGTCGATTGAGGCTTAATAACGAATAAGCGCCGATCCCCAAGTAAAACCGCCACCAAAAGCTTCCATTAAAATAACATCTCCGCGCTTAATGCGCCCATCGCGCACAGCAACGTCTAGTGCTAAGGGAATGGATGCTGCAGAAGTATTACCATGTTTATCGACCGTTACAACCACTTTATCCATGCTCATATCGAGTTTTTTTGCAGTCGCTTGCAAAATCCGAATATTGGCTTGATGTGGCACCAGCCAGTCAATATCGCTTTTTTGCATACCATTTGCAGACAATGTTTCATCTACAATTTGATCTAGCGTATTCACGGCCATCTTAAACACCGCATTGCCTTCCATTAATACCGTATCAGGCCCATTCGCATTGCGTGGCACATGCAACATCTTTTCATAGCTGCCATCTGCGTGTAAATGTGTAGAAATAATGCCTACCTCAGATGAAGCTTGCAATATAACGGCACCTGCGCCATCACCCCACAAAATGCAATTACCCCTGTCAGAGTAATCGGTAATGCGCGAAAACGTTTCTGCGCCAATGACTAGCGCGCATTTTGCACTGCTCGCTTTAATAAAATTATCCGCCGTTGCCAGCGCATATACAAAGCCGCTACAGACCGCTTGAATATCAAATGCTGGACAACCAGAAACGCCTAATTTACTTTGCACCATCGTCGCAACGCTTGGAAATATCTTATCCGGCGTGGTGGTTGCAATAATAATCAAATCAATGTCATTTGCATTAATGCCCGCACTTGCAATCGCATTTTGCGCGGCAATAAACGCTAAATCGCTGGTGAATTCATTTTCAGCTGCTATGTGTCTTTCGCGAATGCCGGTACGGGTAAAAATCCACTCATCAGTGGTATCCACCATTTTTTCTAAATCAGCATTGCTTAAGATTTTTTGCGGTAAATAGCTGCCAGTTCCTGTTATTTTTGCGTGAATAGGGTTTAATTTGGTCATGGGTTAATACCTTCATCTGCCAAATTATTTGCATTTAATGCGCTATTTTGTGGCTGTATGTGTTCGATTTCTAATTGCTCTGTAATGCGTCGCAAGACACCACTGCGCGCCTCTTCGATTGCTACGTGTAATGCATAATAGAAAGCCAGCTCATCGGCACCGCCATGACTTTTTACCACGATACCGCGCAGACCTAAAAAGCTCGCGCCATTGTAGCGACGCGGATCCAAACGATTTTTAAACGCTTTTAATACTGGCATCGCGCCTAGCGCCATTAACTTAGTAAGCCAGCTTCTTTTGAATTCCATCGTTAAAAACTTGCCCATCATGTGCGCCAAACCCTCTGTGGTTTTAAGTGCTACATTACCCACAAAACCATCGCACACAACCAAATCAGTTGTACCTTTAAATATATCATCACCTTCAATATTGCCGTAAAAATTAAGATGGCTAGCGCGCAACAATTCAGCCGCCTGCTTCACTACTTCATTACCCTTGATATCTTCAGAACCAATATTTAGCAAACCAACGGTTGGGTTGGGTTTATGCTCAACACAACTGACTAACATGGCGCCCATTACCGCAAACTGCAATAAATGCTGTGGTGTACAGTCTGCATTCGCACCCAAATCCAGCATGTAGGTTTTACCTTTTTCGGAAGGTAGTGAAGATGCAATCGCAGGTCTATCAATACCTGGCAAAGTTTTCAATACAAAACGCGCAGTCGCCATTAGCGCACCCGTATTGCCAGCGCTTACGCAGGCATTCGCCTCGCCGCTTTTAACGAGATTAATCGCTACGCGCATGGAAGAATCTTTTTTATTTTTCAATGCGCTTTGTGGTGACTCATCCATTAACACAACTTCCGTTGTAGGATGAATACGCAAACGAGGGCTGGTGCTGGATTTATGTGCTTTTAGTTCAGCTTGAATAACATCTTCCAAACCTACCAGCACAATATTGAGCAGGTCGTCTTCCTTAAGTGCCTTTAAGGCGGCAGGAACGGTTACGTGAGGGCCGTGATCGCCACCCATCGCATCTATCGCAATAGTAATATCCATTAAAGTATTAGAAAGTCAGATGAAATGCTTGTCAACAATTAAGCCACCAAACAATAATTTAGGGGATGAAACGAAAAATGCGCACAAATGCTAAATGTGCAAACGCCGCACTGTTTATAGTACGGCGCATTTGTTCCAGCTATTTGATTAATCACTATAATTTAACGACTAGGGTTTAACCAACGAAACCAGAGAAAGGACTTATTCGCCCTTAGTAGACAACACTTTACGACCACGGTAGTAGCCAGTTGGGCTAATGTGATGACGTAAATGTGTCTCACCCGTTGTTGGCTCAACCGCCAATGGTGGGTTAACTAAAAAGTCGTGTGAACGGTGCATGCCACGTTTAGAAGGTGACTTTTTGTTTTGTTGAACTGCCATGATAAAACTCCAATAAATGCTTTAAGCAAGTGTGTTAAATAGCTAATCCAGCATTATAATTTATTTTATAAGCCCGTGTAAACAAAAACACACAACATTCAAGCACCACATGATGATTCGCTATGTTTAGCTCGATTTTTTAGCAAAATCTTTAAGCACCGCAAAAGGATTCGGCTTCTCTCCGCTTTGCTTCGTATGTTGTATGCATTCTTGCTGATGCTCTGACGAATGCACTGGCGCAATTGGAAAAGCGATTAACAACTCGTCTTCTACAACTTCCCATACATCCATCTCGCGCGAAGCTTCTAACCAATCCAAGTCATCATTTTCATCAAATCCAACTGGTTCGGCCTCATTAATTAAATAGTCAAAACTTAGCTTCAATTGCACATTCATTTCACTCAAGCAACGCTGACAAATAGCAGGCAGATTTGCATCAATCGTTAAATGCAAACTAGGCTGGCTATATTTTTTTGCTGAGCCCGCTAATGTATATTGAATATTAGCAGGCTGCTGATGATCAGCTTGCAGCGCCAACAGCTCATTCAGCCTTTGCAGAACGGTTAATTCTACGTTGCCTGAAACAGCTTGTTCGGATACTGCAAACTCAAGATTGTTAATCAATAATGGCTTCATTGTGGGGGTTAATTTATTCATTTTTTCATCAATCCAGCCATTTTTAGGCCTTGTGCTTATTTTGCAGACCGCACCCGCGTGTTACAATCGCTGGGTTTGTTGCATATCTTTAAGGGTTCAAGTGTTCAAAAAAATTCTTGTTGCTAATCGGGGTGAAATTGCAGTGCGTATTGTACGCGCTTGCTCCGAAATGGGCATTAAATCTGTCGCTATTTATGCGGAGGCTGACCGCCATGCCTTGCATGTTAAAAAAGCCGATGAGGCTTATAACATCGGTACCGACCCAGTTGCCGGCTATTTAAACGCACATAATATTGTTAACGTAGCAGTGGCTGCAGGTTGTGATGCATTGCATCCTGGCTATGGTTTTTTATCAGAAAATCCAGAGTTGGCAGAAATTTGCGCACGCCGTGGTATTAAGTTTATTGGTCCAAGTGCAGCAGTTATCCGCCAAATGGGTGACAAAATTCAAGCACGTAACGCAATGACAAAGGCTGGTATCCCTTGTACACCTGGTAGCGACGGCAACCTTGAAAACTTGGAAGAAGCGGTCAAACTAGCAAGTAAAATTGGCTACCCTGTGATGTTAAAAGCTACAAATGGCGGTGGCGGACGTGGAATCAGGCGCTGCGATTCTGAAAAAGAATTACTGGGCAACTATGACCGTGTGATTAGTGAAGCCAGCAAAGCATTTGGTAAGCCAGAAGTGTTTTTAGAAAAATGTGTGGTCGCACCTCGCCATATTGAAGTGCAAGTGTTAGCCGACAGCAAAGGCAACGTGATTCATTTATTTGAGCGTGACTGTTCTATTCAACGTCGCAATCAAAAGCTTATCGAAATCGCGCCCTCACCTCAATTAAGTCAAGCGCAGCGCGATTACATTGGCGGATTAGCTGTAAAAGCGGCTAAGGCAGTTGGTTATGAAAATGCAGGTACAGTGGAATTTTTACTGGACTCTAATAATCATTTTTACTTTATGGAAATGAATACTCGCTTGCAGGTTGAACATACCGTGACCGAAACTATTACCGGTGTGGATATTGTGCAAGCGCAAATTCGTATCGCTTATGGCTTGCCCTTGCAATACAAACAGTCCGAAATCAGCTTCCGCGGTTTTGCGATGGAGTATCGGATTAATGCCGAAGATCCTAAAAACGATTTCTTACCGAGTTTCGGCAAAATAACACGCTATTACTCACCTGGTGGACCAGGTGTGCGTATGGATGCAGCCATTTACACAGGTTACGTGATTCCCCCTTATTACGATTCCATGTGCGCAAAATTAACGGTTTGGGCATTGGATTGGGAAGGTGTCGTAGAACGTGGTCGCCGCGCGTTGGGTGATATGGTGGTTTATGGCGTCAAAACGACGATTCCGTATTATCAAGAAATTATGAAACATCCTGATTTTAAGAATGCGCAATTTAATACCAGCTTTGTAGAAACGCATCCTGAGCTGACTAATTACGCAACCGAACTGCCTCCAGAACTGATTGCAGCAGCGATTTCCGCAGCAATTGCGGCACACGAAGGCATTTAAAAAAAGCATTTAATAGAAGACGATTGATTATGAGCAAAATACAACTTACCGAACTTGTTTTACGTGATGGCCATCAATCCATGATTGCCACGCGTTTGCGCACTGAAGATATGCTGCCAATTTGTAGCCAGTTAGATGCGATTGGCTTTTGGTCGCTGGAAGCTTGGGGCGGTGCAACATTTGACGCCTGTGTGCGCTATTTAAAAGAGGATCCATGGGAACGCTTAACTAAATTGCGTAAAGCTCTACCAAACAGCCAAATTAACATGCTGTTGCGTGGCCAAAATTTATTGGGTTATCGCCATTATTCTGATGATGTCGTCCATGCTTTTGTTCAAAAATCGGCTGATAACGGGGTCGATGTATTCCGTATTTTTGATGCGATGAATGACACGCGTAATTTGCGTGAAGCCATTAATGCAGTGAAAAAAGTTAAAAAACATGCTATTGGCACACTTTCTTATACCACCAGCCCAGTGCACGACATTGCTTATTTCGTTGCCATGGCAAAAGAGCTGGAAAGCATGGGCTCAGATAGCATTGGTATTAAGGATATGGCGGGCTTATTAACGCCGCAAGTAGCCGCAGATTTGGTGAAAGCGCTTACAGCCGCGGTTAGCTTGCCGATTCATGTGCATAGTCATGCCACTTCTGGTTTGGCTAGCATGGTCATGCTGAAAAGTATCGAAAATGGCGCCACTATTATTGATACTTGCAACTCATCTTTTTCTGAAGGTGCAAGCCATCCAACCACTGAAAGTATGGTTGCAGCGTTGGCAGGCACAGAATATGACACTGGTTTGGATTTAGGTAAATTACAAGAAATCACGGCTTACTTCCGCGAAACACGTAAAAAATACTGGCAATTTGAGAGTGATTTTACTGGTGTTGATACACGTGTTTTAGTGAATCAAGTGCCAGGCGGTATGATTTCTAACTTATCCAATCAATTGAAAGAACAAGGCGCGCTAGACCGCATGGATGAGGTGCTGGCTGAAATTCCACGCGTGCGTGAAGACTTGGGTTATCCGCCATTAGTCACACCAACCTCACAAATTGTGGGCACACAAGCAGTATTAAATGTCATGACTGGTTCACGCTATAAATCCGTCACCAATGAAGTGAAAAATTATTTATTGGGTCAATATGGCCAATCCCCAGCACCTGTTAATGCCGCAGTTAAGCAACAAGCGGTCGGCGATGCAAAAGTCATTACTTGCCGCCCTGCTGATCTGTTAGAGCCTGAAATGGCTAAATTGCAGGCTGAGTCTGATCGCATCGCAAAAAGCGAAGAGGACGTTTTAACCTATGCGATGTTTCCAGACATCGGCAAAACTTTTCTGCAAGAACGTAATGCTGGCAGCCTAAAACCTGAGGCGTTATTGACCAAAGAGCCCGCTAACACCAGCGCTGCACGTTTTGCACCTAATGAGTTTAATGTCACGCTACATGGTGAAACTTTCCATATCAAATTGACTGGAAGTGGTCATGAAGGCGAAGATTTACGCCCATTCTACGTATCAGTCGATGGCATTGCAGAAGAAGTCATAGTTGAAACTTTAAGTGAAATTGAAGTGTCCAGTAACGGTGCAACAAGTAATGGCGCCAAAAGTGTTGATAAAAAGAAGGCTGGCTCAAAAACCGCGAATGGCCGCCCTCGCCCACATCATGCTGGTTGCGTTACAACCGCAATGCCAGGGACTATTGTTGCGGTAAAAGTAGCAGTTGGCGATAAAGTAATAGCGGGTGATGGTGTTTTAGTGATTGAAGCCATGAAAATGGAAAATGAAATTCAAGCCTCTAAAACGGGTACCGTGGTAGCAGTGCATGTAACCAAGGGTGATACGGTTACACCAGATGAATCTCTACTTGAGATTCAACCCGAATAATATTGATAAGGATGATTTTAAAGCCGATAGTTAGTCAAGCTATCGGCTTTTATTTTTAATAAAACATAATGAAACAAATACTTATTCTAGCTTCTTCCTCTATTTTCAGGCGTGAGTTGCTACAAAAGCTACAACTACCCTTTAGTTGCATTTCGCCTAACGTAGATGAAACAATCTTAGAAAATGAAAAGCCGCACGAAACCGCTTTAAGATTAGCGCAAGCTAAAGCAAGAAAAATTGGCAGTGAATACCCACATGCTTTAATCATTGGCTGTGACCAAGTAGCGACTTTGGATGGTGAGCAATTGGGCAAACCACTGAACCACAGCAATGCCACAAACCAATTAAAAATGATGCGCGGCCGTGAAGTGACTTTTCACAGTGCACTTTGCTTATTTAATGCCGCTACTGGCAATATGCAAGCCGAAGTCGTACCGTATTTGGTGCGTTTTAGACAATTAACGGACGCACAAATTGAAAACTATTTAGCTAAAGAGCAGCCCTATCATTGTGCTGGCAGTGCTAAATCTGAAGGCTTAGGCGTTGCGTTAATTGAACGCATGGTGGGTGATGATCCAAATGCGCTGATTGGCTTACCTTTAATCAAGCTGATTACCATGCTTAATAACGAAGGTGTCAGCGTAATTTAAAGTAGATGCGTTCATTACCCATCATCAGTTATCCATCACCGTTTGGGAGATTCAATATGTTTAAACGTCGTTCAGTTGTTTTAGCAATCACCAGTATTTTGTCAATGGGAGCATTTGCCTTGGATAACAATTCAATCAATATTTCAGATGAGACTCAAAGCACGTTGAATGACCAACAAAGTGTGGCAGTCACTATTTACAATGGTGATTTAGCACTAGTTAAAGATACGCGTAAAGTGAAATTAAAATCTGGCTTAAATGCACTTGCACTACGCGATGTCAGTGCAAGAATCAGCCCTGAAACTGCGCTGCTACGCAGCATTAACGCCCCTGATAGCTTAACTTTATTAGAACAAAATTTTGATTTTGATTTGCTAACTCCAGAAAAATTACTCGAAAAATATGTAGGGAAAACTGTTGGCTTGGTGAAAACACATCCAACAACAGGTGCAGAAACAGTCGAACAAGCCACAGTCTTATCCGCCAATCATGGCGTGGTGCTTAAAGTAGGTAATCGCATTGAAACAGGTGTTTCTACCAACCGTATTGTTTATGACGACGTGCCGGCCAACTTGCGCGACAGGCCAACGCTGGTGACACAATTCAATAATAAAGGTGCCAATGACCAAACCGTTGAATTAAGCTACTTAACTGGCGGATTGGCTTGGAAAGCAGATTATGTAGCCGAGCTAAACGACAAAGAAAATCAATTAGATTTATCCGGCTGGGTAACATTAACCAATACCAGCGGAACCACATATAAAAACGCTAAATTGCAATTGGTCGCGGGTGACGTGAATCGTGTGCAGCAATCTCCACGCGCAATGGCCATGCAAATGCGTAAAAACGATATGATGATGGCAGAAGCTGCTGCGCCAATGGCAGAGGAATCTTTGCTGGAATATCACTTATACACACTTGATCGTCCAACAAGCATCAATGACAATCAAACCAAACAAGTTGCCTTGCTATCAGCTAGTAACGTGCCAGTAAAAAAAGAGTTGGTGTTAACTGGAGCAGATTATTACTATCAGAGTCAATATGGTGAAATTGGCAGCAAAATGAAAGTTGGCGTTTTCATTGAATTTGAAAACAAAGAAACCAGCAAACTGGGCATGCCATTGCCTAAAGGCATATTGCGCGTGTACAAAAAAGATAGCAAAGGTAACGCACAATTTGTAGGTGAAGATAATATCGATCACACGCCAAAAAATGAAACCGTGCGCTTAAAATTGGGTGAGGCATTTGATGTAACTGCTGACAAAAAACAAACTGACTTTAAAGTGCTACCTAAGCCATCCAAAACCAATCAATTGTACGAAAGTGCATTTGAACTGACATTAAAAAATGCTAAAAAAGAAAAAGTTACCGTTACCGTACAAGAGCCCATTAGCGGCGATTGGAAAGTATTGAGTGAAAGTCACCCTCACACTAAAGCCAATAGTCACCTAGCTGTGTGGAAAATTGAAATACCCGCAGAAGGCAAAACCACTCTCACTTACAGAGCACAAGTAAAATATTAACGCGCTATAAGTTAAAAAATCACATTAAAAAGAACTATAAGGTCAAAATTTATTTTGTCTAAATTCGGTACACTCTATCTTGTTCCTGTCACGCTGGGCGATGACAATATCACCAGCGTTTTGCCGCCTGATGTGGTTTCTTTCGTGCAAAAACTAGATATATTTATTGTGGAAAGCGAAAAATCTGCACGTCATTTTTTAAGCACGATAAAAACGCTAAAACCTGTGCGCGAATTAACACTTCATTTGCTGAATGAGCATACTGATGATAAAGATGTTTCGACATTATTAAAACCTTTGCTGGCAGGCCAAGACATTGGTTTAATGAGTGATGCAGGCTGTCCTGGTGTTGCTGACCCTGGCGCAAAATTAATAGCACTTGCCCACCAAAAAAATATCAAAGTTACCCCTTTTGTTGGGCCAAGTTCCATTTTATTAAGCCTGATGGCTTCAGGATTGAATGGTCAACAATTTGCATTTTTGGGTTACTTGCCAGTAGACAAACAAGCGCGCACCTTAAGACTTAAAGAAATTGAAAAGCGCTCTTTAACCCACAAAGAAACACAGATTTTTATTGAAACGCCCTATCGAAATCAACATATGCTTGAGGCTATTTTAAGCACGTGCCACCCTAATACAAAGTTATGTATTGCCTGCGATATCAGCCTTAATACAGAGATGATTGCAACAAAAACGATTGCAAGCTGGAAACAATCGCCAATGCCAGATTTACACAAGCGGCCTACTGTATTTTTATTGTTGGTTTAATAGGCGCCTTACTGGAGCGTAGCTATTACGATGTATTGGCGTTACGCCATATTGGGTTAGCATTTGCAAATGTAAGGCCGTAGGATAGCCTTTGTGTTTGGCAAAAGCATATTGCGGATAGATTTTATCTAGCGCGTAACATTCTGCATCGCGCGCGACTTTAGCTAGTATAGAAGCCGCAGAAATAGCCTGTACTTTACTATCACCTTGAACAATCGCTTCGCAGGGCAAATCGATTTTTGGGCATTTATTACCGTCTACCTGAACTAAGTTGGGCATGATGTTAAATTGCAATTGCATAGCTTCTATTGCACGCTTCATGGCTAACAGACTAGCTTGCAAAATATTGATCTCATCGACTTCTTGCGCAGTACAACTGGCAATTGCCCAAGCGAGCGCTTTAGCTTTAATTTCAGCGCTTAAAAAGTCACGTTTTTTTTCAGATAGTTTCTTAGAGTCGGCTAAACCAATGATGGGTTGATTAATATCCAAAATAACCGCTGCTGCATACACACCGCCAGCAAGCGGGCCACGCCCTGCTTCATCAACGCCACAAATAAGACTATTTTCTACCAATTATTTTAGATAAATAAAAGTTATAAATAACTTAAAATAACGTTGGCCGCTTTTTCTGCAGTATTTTGTTTTAAGCTTAAATGGATTTTAGTGAACTCTTGTTTTATTTCAGCAACATAAGTTGAGTCACTTAATAAACGCTGTGTTGTATCTGCTAGCTTTTGAGGTGTCGCATCATCTTGCAACAATTCTGGCACTAAAAACTTACCTGTCAAAATATTGGGTAATCCAACGTAAGGTTGATAACGCATTCGCTTGAGCATCCACCAACTTAACGCAGGCATCCGATACGTAATCACCATGGGACGCTTCAACAAAGCGGCTTCCAGTGTAGCTGTACCAGAAGCTACAATTACAACATCTGCCGCTTCCATGGCATCGTGCGCATGCCCAAATAGTAGTTGTAGGTCTATATCCATATCAGGATATTCCACATAGGTTTGATGGATGGCATCCTCAAAAATATTGCGCGTTTCGCGCGTTATCAATGGGACTAAAAATTGTATGCCTGAATACTGTGTATGAGCATACTTTAGCGTCAGCAAATGTGCGGTTTTGACGAATAATGCCGCATGTTGTTTTACTTCACTTTGGCGACTGCCCGGCAGCATGGCGACCACCAATATATCCTGCTTAATTTTGAGCACTTCACGCGCTGCACGTTGATCAGGTTCTAGTGGCAATTCATCTGCAAGAGGATGCCCCACATAAGTAACCGGCACATTAGCCGCCTGATATAAAGCGGGCTCAAATGGGAATAAAGCCAATACATGCGATACAGCACGTTTGATTTTACCCATCCGCCCACCACGCCACGCCCATATAGATGGACCAACGTAATGAATTGCTGGAATACCTTTGTTTTTAAATTTTCGTTCTAACCAAAAATTAAAGTCGGGCGCATCAATACCAATAAATACAGCAGGTTTTTCAGTTAATAATTGCGCAAATAAGCTCTTACGCAGCTTAAGCAAACCTCTAAGATGCATAAGCACTTCTATATAGCCGCGCACAGATAATTTCTCTAGTGAAAATAATGAGCGAGCGCCTTCACTGATCATCTTTGGCCCTGCAATACCGATAAAGGTTAAATCAGGCCGCTTTGCTTTTAAAGCACGGATTAGGTGGCTACCCAACAAATCCCCTGAGGCTTCGCCTGCCACGATCGCAATTTTTGACATTTTGTGTGGATTAACGGACAATGCCGCGGGTTGAGATGTGTAGAAAATCAGTCAGCATTGCAATTTCCGGACAATCTTTTTGCATGCTTGCTAACTCTAATTTAGCTTCTTCAAGCGTTAAACTGTTGCGATATAACGCTTTATAAGCACGTTTTATTTGCGTGATACTCTCTGGGCTATATCCACGACGTTTTAAGCCTTCTGAATTAATACCATGCGGTTTAGCATCGTAACCAGCAGCGGTCACATAAGGTGGAATGTCTTTGAAAACTACAGAACCAACTGCGGTAATCACATGTGCACCAACTTTGCAAAACTGGTGAATCAAAGTAAATCCACCCAAAATAGCATAATCATGAATATCAACATGGCCAGCGAGCGAGCTATTATTGGCCAAAATAGTGTTGTTGCCGATTGTACAATCGTGGGCAATATGCACATAAGCCATAATCCAGTTATCATTGCCGATTTTGGTGATGCCTTTATCTTGAGTCGTGCCACGATTAAAGGTACAAAATTCACGAATGGTATTGTTATCACCAATTTCCAATGTGGTTGGCTCATCACGATATTTTTTATCTTGTGGTGCTTCGCCTAACGATGAAAATTGAAAAATCTGATTATTTTTACCAATAGTAGTTGGGCCTTTTAGCACCACATGGCTTGCAATACGTGTATCAGCCCCTACTTTTACATGTGCACCAATAGTTGAATAAGCACCAACTGTTACGCTGGAGTCGAGTTCAGCTTTAGGATCAATAATGGCAGTTGGATGTATTTTGGCGGACATTGATTTAATTCTGACTATTTAATTATTTACTTTAACTTATCAAGTTAATTAATTGATTTATATTACTTTTCTATTGCTTTCAAAATACACATCATATTTGCTTCTGCCACAACTGTACCATCCACGGTAGCAACGCCTGAGTACTTCCAAATGCCTTTTAAAATGCGATCAATCTTGACGTTTAAAATAATTTGGTCACCTGGCGAAACGGGTTTTTTAAAACGCGCACTATCAATACCGGCGAAATAATAGACTGAATCATCAGTCGGTTTGGTACCCATTGTTTTAAAGGAAAGAATCGCCGCAGCTTGTGCCATGGCTTCGACAATCAATACACCTGGCATCACAGGATGATAAGGAAAATGCCCCGGGAAAAATGGTTCATTCACACTCACATTTTTCAATGCGGTAATTTCTTTGCCTATCTCCATTGAAAGAACACGATCGATTAATACAAATGGATAACGATGTGGCAAGTGATCGAGAATTTCATGAATGTCCATGCCACTTGTGTCGTTTTTATTTATTGCGTTATCTGCCATATCGGTCTCTATTTTTGACTTTGAGAAGTTAATCTTTCAATCGCTTCTTCTAAGGTCTTTATTTTATCTGTTAATTGACTTAAATGGCGAATATTCGCTGCTGTTTTAAGCCAAACGTCATGTTCTTGAAATGGCATTAATGCAGTATAAGTGCCTGCTTTGTGAATCGAACGCATAATCATGCTGCCAGGTGAAATGGTAACTTCATCAGCAATGGTCAAATGACCTAATATCATGGCCGCACCGCCTATTTTGCAGTGCTTGCCAATCACAGCGCTACCAGCCACACCGACACAGCCAGCAATCACCGTATGCGCCCCAATGCGGCAGTTATGGGCAATTTGAATTAAATTATCGAGCTTAACACCCTCTTCTATGACGGTGTCGTCAATTGCACCGCGATCAATCGTAGTATTAGCGCCAATATCGACATGATCGTGAATAACCACACGGCCTATTTGTGGAATTTTCACCCAGTGCTTATTTTTATCTGAGCCAGTTTCTTCAGCATAGCCAAAACCATCATTACCGATGATACAACCAGAAAACAAATGACAGTTTTTGCCGATGTATGAACCATGTTTAATGGTGACATTCGCTTCTAATATTGTGTTGTCGCTGATGGTTGCATTGCGTTCGACAACACAACCGGCGCCAATCGTCACATGACTCCCAATATTTACATTGGCCTGTAAAACTACATTTTCGCCTATGCTGCAGTCATCTGGCAATTTAATAGAGTCATCTATTACGGCAGTAGCATGCACACCTGTAATTGCAACGTTTTCAGGATTTAATAATTGAGATAATTTAGCAAAATAGGCGTAGGGATTAACAGTAATAATTTTGGGCAGTTTAGTCAGATCAGCATGCTCTGGCTTAATAATAACGGCACTTGCAGCCGTATTATTTAATTGAGTCGTATATTTAGTTTCGCTGAAAAAACTAATCGCTCCAGTTTGTGCAAAAGCTAAAGATCCGACACGACTGATTAACGTATTGGGCTCACCTGAAACTAATCCGCCCAATTGATAGACGATTTGTTGTAGCGTTAAATTGGCGCTCATAAGAATTATTTACAAAGAACAAGACGCTGAGAGAGTCAACGATGAAATTTTAAGCGCCTAGTTTTTTTAATCTATTTTTTACCCAAAAGCTTCAATACTTTATCGGTAATATCAATTTTTTTACTTGCATAGGCCACACCACCATAAACGACCAAATCATACCCATCGGTTTCAGAAACCGTTTGTACCGCCTTGTTGATGCGATCCTGCAAAACTGAAAGCTCTTCATTTTTACGTAAATTGATGTCTTCACGCAGTTCACGTTGTTTGCGTTGAAATTCAATTTTAAGATTTGAAACATCACGCTCTTTATTACGGCGCTCTGATTCAGAAAGCGTCACGCCTTCTTTATCTAAAGTGGTTTCAATATCACGAATTTGTTTTTGAGTGCGCTCAAGCTCTTGTGAGCGAGGACTAAACTCCCGCTCTAATTTCTTGCCGCTTTCAGCTGTCTGAGGCGCTTCTTGCAAGATTTTATCTACTTGCACATAGCCAATCTTAAGTTCTGCTGCCATCAAGCTTGTACTTGTGCTGGCTATTAAAGTAAATAGACCAGCAGTTAGTAAAGTTTTTAACATTTGATTCAATTCCAATCTCCTCACATCATGAACTCAAGTGCTCATGATCCCATTCTACTATTAAAACTGCTGGCCTAGTTGGAACTGCAGCGTTTGAGTTTTATCGCCATCTTGCGCATTAAGTGGTTTTGCAAGCACTAATTTAAGTGGTCCAAATGGTGAGAACCAGCTAATACCGACACCTGTCGAATACCTTAACTCACCTAAACTCAATGAATCATTTTTAGCGTAAACATTACCGGCATCAACAAAAGCGCTTAAGCGAAATTGTGATGAATTTTTAATTAAAGGAACAGGAATAAATACTTCCGCATTACCCACTATTCTGCGCGTACCGCCCACCGCAAAATCTTGACCTGTTGTTGGATCAAAATCGCGCGGACCAATTGCGCCATTGTCAAAACCACGTACTGAGTTTACGCCACCAGCATAGAAGTTTTTAAAGAACGGATAAGCCTTGCCACCGTAACTATCAGCATAGCCTAACTCACCATTCAACATAACCGTTACATCTTTAAATACATCCTTGTACCAAGCATGTTTATATTCCAATTTGTAATATTGCAAATCTAAGCCTGGTACTGTCGTTTCTGCAGTCAACCTTTGCAAAACACCTTTATTTGGGAACAGGGTGTTATCACGTGAGTCATGCGTCCAGCCCAATGCCAATTGCAAGGAGTTGCTATTACAACCACTGTTATTACCGCAAAAATCTAAATATTGCTTAGGGCTATTATCTGACAACTCAATCTTGGTGATGTCAGCAGTGATGCCTGCACTGAGGAAGTCTTTCTCACTCAACGGCAAACCAAACCGCACGCCCGCGCCATATGACGAACTATTATAAGTACCAATATCCAAAGAGCGCGTATTCACATCACGCCTGTACACATCAAAGCCACGACTCACCCCATCTGGCGTAAAGTAAGGGTCGGTATAAGAGAGTGAATAAGTTGTGTTCACTTTACCTGTATTAATTTGTGCAGAAACACGGTTGCCAGTACCTAAGAAGTTTTGTTGATTGACGGTAACACCTAAAACCACACCCTCATTACTAGACAAGCCAGCACCAAATTGCACACTACCCGTCGATCTTTCGGTAACATTAAGATTAAGGTCCACTTGGTCTGTACTGCCTGGTACAGCAGGCGTTTCGATATCA
>JAZKDP010000007.1:223753-282696 GCA_040387515.1 Pseudomonadota bacterium | reverse complement strand
GATCGGAATCACCTTTTTAGGTTTTTTGTGGCTAACGGTCAATTTATTACTCACTACCTCTATACAATTAAAGGGCTATTTTGTATTCGCTAGATTGTCAGACTTTTGACTGTCAGGCAAATTAGAGAAGCGCCAAATATAAGCGGTTAAGATATGTATTTGTTCCTCGGATAGCCGCTCATCTTGTGCTGGCATTCCGCTTCCTTTACCTCTACTGATGCGCTGGATACCTTCATTGATGCGCCTGATAATTGCGGCTTCACCAGCACCATGCAACCAAATGTTATCCGTCAGATTAGGTGCGCCAATCGATTGGTTGCCTTTACCATCCGCACCATGACAGGCCGCGCAAATCGCAAATTTTTTCTGGCCTAAGCCTGCCCTGCCTGAGTGATGCATGCTGCCTGACAGACTAAGCACATAATTGGCCACGTTTTTAACATCATCAGCAGTCCCTAGCGCAGCAGCCATAGGCGGCATTACGCCATTACGGCCATGCGTAATAGTCTCTTTGATTTGCTCAGGACTACCACCATAAAGCCAATCGTTATCAGTTAAGTCAGGGAAACCTTTACTACCACGGGCATCTGAACCATGACACTGAGAGCAATTATTCATAAATAAGCGCTCACCAGTTGCCATCGCCTTATTATCCTTGGCAACATCCTCTGGTTTCATGGCAGCAAATTTCGCGTAGTGTGGAGCAATTTTCTTTTTTGTCTCTGCGACTTCTTGCTCGTATTGATTGATACTCGTCCAACCAGCAGTACCTTTATAAATACCCAATCCTGGGTAAATGATTAAGTAGGCGGCACCAAATACACAAGTAATAATAAATAACCACATCCACCACCTTGGTAGTGGATTATTCATCTCAACGATATCTTCATCAAACACATGACCCGTTGTATTGTCCGTGTCACTCATTTGTTTAACTTTGCTGGTCATCAACAATAAAGCCACACAGCCAATAATGCCGCCTATGACGATAAATGAGATAAAGTACGACCAAAAGTTACTGGTAAAATCACTCACTTCTTATTCCCCTTCAAACGGCAAGTTTGCCGCTTCGTTAAAATCATTCTTATGGCGTTTAGACCAAGCCCATATCCAAATACCAATGAATGTGACAAAACATGCTACCGTTGCCACTATTCTTAAATCTGTAATATTCATCATATTCACCTAGTTAATTATTCTTACTATTTCAAAGTTGTACCCAGCATTTGCAGATAAGCAATCATGGCTTCCATCTCTGTTTTGCCTTCCACTTCACTGGTCGCATTCGCAATCTCTTCATCTGTATACGGAACACCTGCAACTCTTAATGCCCGCATGTGATTCGGCAGACTTTTAGCATCTACTTTGTTTTCTTCTAACCAGGGATAAGCAGGCATCACTGATTCAGGCACTAAATCACGCGGATTGATAAGGTGAATACGATGCCATTCATCACTGTATCTTTCCCCAACACGGTGTAAATCTGGGCCAGTACGTTTGCTACCCCATTGGAATGGATGGTCGTAAACGAATTCACCAGCAACAGAATAATGGCCATAACGCAAGGTTTCTGCCTTAAATGGTCGAATCATTTGCGAATGGCAGTTATAGCAGCCTTCACGCACATAAATGTCGCGCCCCGCTAATTGCAGCGGGTTATAAGGCTTAATGCCGGTGATTGGTTGTGTTGTAGATTTTTGAAAGAACAGTGGCACAATCTCCACTAAGCCTCCAAACGATATAACACACAGAATTAACACCACCATCAAAAAACTGTTTGTTTCGATAGTTTCGTGCGAAAAACCTTCTTTTTTACCTTCTTTATCTTTTTCTATGCTCATTTTCGTTCTCTCAAGCGTGTACAAATTTTGATGGAATTGCAGCGCGTGCAGCCTGCCCCATAGATACTGTTTTCATTACGTTCCATAACATAAACAGCATGCCAAGTAGATAAAGCATGCCGCCAAATAAGCGAATAACGTAATAGGGATGCGTGGCTTTAACGGCCTCAACAAAGGTGTAAGTTAATGTCCCGTCATCATTCATAGCACGCCACATTAAACCTTGAGTGACACCTGCTACCCACATAGCGGTGATGTAGATCACGATACCAATTGTGGCTAACCAGAAATGGATTTCAATGGCTTTTATGCTGTACATCTGCTTTTGGCCATATAGACGAGGAATCAAAAAGTAGATTGAACCCATTGCAATAAAACCTACCCAGCCTAAAGCTCCGGAATGCACATGACCAATAGTCCAATCGGTGTAATGTGAAAGAGAATTGACGGTTTTAATAGCCATCATCGGACCTTCAAACGTACTCATGCCGTAGAACGATAACGATACGATTAAGAAGCGCAGAATTGGATCGTCACGTAATTTGTGCCATGCGCCAGACATCGTCATCATGCCGTTGATCATGCCGCCCCAACTTGGCGCTAATAGAATCAGTGATAACACCATGCCTACCGATTGTGTCCAATCTGGTAAAGCTGTGTAATGCAAGTGATGTGAACCTGCCCACATATAAGTAAAAATCAAGCCCCAAAAGTGCACGATTGAGAGGCGATATGAATAGATTGGGCGACCAGCTTGTTTAGGCACAAAGTAATACATCATGCCCAGAAAACCCGCAGTCAGAATGAAACCGACTACATTGTGACCATACCACCATTGAATCATCGCATCTTGCACCCCTGCATAGATTGAATAAGATTTCATCCAACCAGCAGGTATTGCCATACTGTTAACTAGGTGCAATATTGCCACTACGACGATAAATGCGCCGTAGAACCAATTGGCAACATAGATATGCTTAACTTTTCTGGCAGATATCGTACCAAAGAACACGAGTGCATACATAATCCATACAACTAATAGCAATATATCAATCGGCCATTCAAATTCGGCGTACTCTTTACCTGATGTGTATCCCATAGGTAAAGAGATGATTGCTGCCACAATAACCGCTTGATAACCCCAAAATACGTAACGCGATAACCGCGGGAATTGAAGCGTTGTCTGGCATGTACGTTGTACGACATAGAAAGAAGTAGCAAATAAAGCACATCCACCAAAAGCAAATATGACCAAATTGGTATGCAACGGACGTAAACGCCCAAAACTAGTCCATGAAATGCCAAGATTCAGCTCAGGAAAAGCAAGTTGTGAGGCGATAATCACCCCCATCATCATGCCGACCACACCCCAAATCACCGCCATAACGGTAAATTTTCTGACAGCATAGTCATCATAAAATTGATGACTGACGTTATTAGCACTCATGATTAAAGTCCTTGAATTAATACTAAAATAAAAAAGTTGAAATTGTTAAGTGGTTACTTTTGTTGGCTGAGGATAAGATCTTTGATAATGCACTGTGAAAGTTTCAAAAGCTTCTAACGCTAATTCTGCGTCATGACCTTCTTTAATTAAAAAGCTGTCAAAACCGCATCTTGCCAAATAGTGGATTATATCAATAAGTACGTCTCCCATGGCTCTTAATTCGCCTTTCCAACCATATTGTTTTCTCAATATTTGAGCAAGCGAGAACCCTCGCCCGTCGGTGTAACTGGGGAAATCAATAGCAATAAATGCAATTTTTTCTAAGTTAGCATCACTGCCATGCTTGAAAATAATGTCTGTGGAATCCGCATCTGAAGGAACTAATATCGCCACTGGAAATTTTCGTAAGCTTAATTGCTCACGGTGACTTTTCCAGGTTTCCAATTTGACCATCCAGTAATTTTCATCTGGCGGCAATGCGCTTGAATCTGCATCAAACAGACGCCAAGCGTCAATTTCCAGCCGTCCATTTCTAATAAGCTTTAACGAATCATTAAGCATCTAATACCGCCGTATTTATTATAGATTTCGCTAATAACGGGTCTGAATAAACATCGTGTTTAAAAGGCTCTATACCAAGCCGCTCAACAACATCAATGAACCGCTCTGCATCACTATCACGCAGCCTTAAATAGGTCTGAATGAGCCGATAAATGACATCTGGTATTTGTTCCCGAGCAAAAGATGGGCCTATAACACGCCCAATTGCGGCACCACCGCCACGTATTAAAGCAGGAATGACACCCTGACTATTTGCTCCATTTTGCCTGCCGCCAATCGTAATTTGATACCACTCTTCACCCGCTTTATCCACACCCAGAATGCCGATATGCCCAACATGATGATGTCCGCAGGCGTTCACACAGCCTGACAGATTTAGATCAAGCTCACCAATCTCATACACAAAATCAAGATCATCGAATCGTTGTTGTATAGCGGCAGCGACAGGTATTGATACAGCGTTAGCCAAGCTACAATAATCGCCACCAGGGCATGAGATGATATTAGTAATCAAGCCAATATTTGGAGTAGCTAGATTAAGCATATCCAATTCCAGCCACAGGGAATAAAGGCTTTTTCTTCGCACATCAGCCAATATTAAATTTTGCTCATGAGACACGCGTAACTCACCAAACCCGTATGTTTCGGACATATCCGCTAACGCATCCATCTGATCTGCTGTGATATCTCCCGGGGGAATACCACTGGCTTTCAGCGAGACAGTTACAGATGCATATCCTTTAACCTTATGATCATGTACATTAGTACGCAGCCATCTTTCAAATTTGGGATTTTCTGCGCTCTTAAGAATGACATCACTTTCGATTTCGGATAATGTCAGATCATATTTCGGCCACTCGAATCGATTGGATACATACTGAACATACTCTTCAGTCACTTTGTCTGGGCCATCTTTAATCAACTGCCACTGCTCATTAACTTGTTGAGCAAAAACTTCTGGAGTTAAGTCCTTAACCAGTATTTTGATACGCGCTTTATATTTGTTATCTCTTCTACCATACAAGTTGTAAACACGCAGCGTTGCCTGTAAATAAGTGAGTAAATCATGCCACGCAACGAATGGCTTGATGAGCTTACCAACGATAGGCGTTCTACCTAAACCGCCGCCCACCCAAACTGTGAAGCCTAAAACTCCATTTTCTTCAACAGCTTGCAACCCAATATCATGCACGCCTACAGCGGCTCGATCAGTTGACGCCCCGCTCACTGCAATTTTGAATTTTCGAGGTAGGAATGCAAATTCTGGATGCAACATTGACCATTGCCTAATAATCTCGCACCATACCAAGGGATTGATAATTTCATCTGGCGCTACACCAGCGAAATGGTCTGTAGTGGTATTGCGAATGCAATTGCCACTGGTTTGAATGGCATGCATTTGTACGGTGGCTAGCTTTGCCAGGATTTCTGGAACGTCTTCTAAACGGGGCCAATTGAATTGGATATTTTGTCTGGTACTAAAATGCCCGTATCCTTTGTCCCAACGCCTTGCAACGTAGGCCAGCATGCGCAATTGTTTTGAAACCAGCATCCCATAAGGAATAGCAACACGCAACATTGGAGCGTGACGTTGAATGTACAATCCATTTTGAAGCCTTAAAACTCTAAAATCGTCTTCACTTAACTTTCCATTCAAAAATCGATGGGTTTGCTCTTTAAATTGAGCGACACGTTGCTCAACCAGCTTTTGATCAATTTCATCATAAATGTACATTCAGTCGCCTTAACTTTGACAACCCAAAGAATTGCCAAACAAATTTTAATCATGGCGAAGATTAATGCTTAATATGAAAATAAAACAGAATCAGATGGCCGAATAAAAAGCATATCAGTTAAAAAAGCAGAGCGCTGTTTTGAGCGATATTTATGGTATTAAATCACGGACTATGGATCCTAGAGTAGATAAAGACGCTTCCATACGCGCATCCCAAATATGTCCATAATTTAATCTGATGTAGTCTGTAAATCTTTTTTGTGCAGAAAAAATAGGTCCTGGGGCGATGCTAATTCCATTTGCAAGTGCAATACGATGCACCTCTAAAGCATTTACACCATCCGGCAGTTTTACCCATAAAAAATATCCTCCTTGTGGAACTGTTAATCGGGTGCCATCAGGGAAATAACGCTCAATTGCTTCAATAAATTTAATTTGATTCACTAAAAGCGTATGGC
This sequence comes from Pseudomonadota bacterium, assembly GCA_040387515.1. Lineage (GTDB taxonomy): Bacteria > Pseudomonadota > Gammaproteobacteria > Burkholderiales > Methylophilaceae > Methylotenera_A. The sequence continues at coordinate 276,654 of JAZKDP010000007.1, read as the reverse complement.
GCAAACTACGAAGATGCTTGTCATAGCCACCTTTTTGCAGGTATTTAGCCAAAGCCACTTGTGCAGTGGCTGATGCAGATAAAGTCGTTGTTAATTTTAAACGTTCTATTGCTTTTGAATAACGCCCAGTCGCCACCCAACCGACGCGATAACCTGGCGCAAGGCATTTTGAAAATGACGAGCAATGCATCACTAAACCTTCGGTATCAAAAGCCTTTGCAGGTGTGGGTCGCTTATCTCCAAAATATAGTTCGCCGTATACATCGTCTTCTATCAATGGCACTTGATATTTAGTTAGCAAAGTTACTAAAGCCTTCTTCTTTTCATCTGAAAGCAAGCTGCCTAGTGGATTTTGGAAGTTTGTCATCAACCAACAGGCTTTGGGCTTATGGCGCTCCAAAGCTAATTCCATCGCAATTAAATCAATACCATCTCTAGGGTGACTAGGCACCTCAATCGCACTTAGCCCAATTCGTTCAATGGATTGCAAGGCCGCATAGAAAGTGGGTGATTCAATCAGTATGGTGTCACCAGGTCGGGCAACCGCCATTAAACAAAGATTTAATGCTTCTAGTGCGCCGTTGGTAATAATGATTTCGTCCGCGGCAACATGCAAACCATCAATCATGTAACGTAATGCAATCTGACGTCGAAGATTTGCGTCGCCAGGGCTTAGATTGTCCACGCTACTCCAAGGATCCATCATTTGCACACTGGAAGCCATTGTTCGCGCCAAGTTGCTCAAGGGAAACAGTAGAGGGCTTGGAAAAGCCGATCCGAGTGGAATGACATTTCTGACCCTAATAGACTCAAGCACTTCAAATACAAGCTCACTTACATCTATCTGCGTCAGTTCTTCATTAACCTGAGTAGTCGGCTCAGGTGAAGTTGGAATGCCAGCTGTCCCACCCGAAACAAAATAACCCGATCGCTCACGAGCGCTAATTAAGCCTCTAGCTTCAAGCAGATAATACGCTTGGAATACGGTGGATGGGCTGACCTCTCTACTGGCGCTTGCCTGCCTTACAGACGGAAGCTTATCCCCGCGACAAAGAACCCCTTCTTGAATTGACTGAGCAATAGAGTTGGCAAGCTGTTCGTAGAGTTTCATTGAGTTTATTTTAAATTAAAAATGTAGCTTTAGCATCCAGCCTGCAAATCGGCGATAACATCATAAGATGTATCGTTAATCTAATCCTTTAGTAAGGAGTATTCTAAAAAGGTTCTATTGAGATGGTTAATGGACCCTCAATCAACTCATAGACCATGGGTTAATTTTGAAGACAGATTATTATCCACTTGTACTCACTCCATCCGATGAATGCCGCTTACTAAGGCCTTAATCGAGGCTGTCACAATGTTGGAGTCTATTCCCACACCATAATAATCTTTAACATTACCTCGGGTTGCTGGTGAAATCTCTATAAAAGCACAAGAGCTTGCATCCGCCCCATCAATACCTGCATTCATTGAACGTTGCTCATAACTACGAACATTAATATTTAATCCTGCACTTTTAAATGCATTAACAGCAGCATCGATAGGCCCATTACCTTCACCTGTAAGGTCATGTGGATTACCATCAATTTCGACATGTAAACGAATTCCTTGAGTATCTCCATGCTCAAAAAGATGATGTTCCCGATATTTAATCGTTGCATTGGTTTCAAGATAGGTAGCCGAGAAAAGCTTCCAGATATCTGCAGCAACCATTTCCCCTCCATGAACATCTGTATGCTTCTGCACTACACCAGCGAATTCAACTTGCAGTCTACGCGGCATCACAATGCCGTATTCATTTTCCATTAAATAAGCAATGCCACCTTTGCCAGATTGACTATTTACGCGTATCACCGAGTCATAGTTACGTCCGACATCTTTAGGATCTATCGGAAGGTAAGGCACATTCCAAAGTTCATCTGGCTTTTGTACAGCCAAACCTTTTTTAATCGCATCCTGATGTGACCCGGAAAAGGCGGTAAAAACTAAATCACCAACATAAGGATGACGTGGATGTATCGGCAACTGGTTACAATCTTCTACAGTGCGAGCAATCGCGTTAATATCGGAGAAATCAAGGCCAGGTGAGACGCCTTGTGTATACATATTCAAAGCCATTGTCACGATATCTACGTTACCCGTTCGTTCGCCATTACCAAAAAGACAGCCCTCTACACGATCAGCACCCGCCATTAATGCAAGTTCTGCCGCTGCAACTGCAGTGCCTCGATCGTTGTGTGTATGCAGGCTTAAAATAAGGCTATCGCGCCTTGCAAGATGGCGATGCATCCATTCAATCTGGTCGGCATAAACATTAGGTGTAGACACTTCAACTGTCGTAGGTAGATTGATGATTACTTTGTTCTCCGGTGTCGCACCCCACTCTTCCGTCACTGCATTACAAACTTCTAATGCAAAATCAAGTTCAGTCGCAGTGAATGTTTCAGGGCTGTATTCAAGTATCCATTCTGTTTCTGGTTGCTCTGAGGCTAATTGTTTAATTAATTGCACGGATGTCACCACCATACGAACAACCTCATCCTTAGTCATACCAAAGACGATTTCACGGAAAGGCTTTGAGGTGGCGTTATATAAATGCACAATCGCACGGCGTGCACCTCTAAGAGACTCCATCGTGCTAATAATCAAATGCTCGCGTGCCGGAGTCAAAACCTCAATAGAGACATCATCAGGAATATGATTGCCTTCGATAAGCGTTCGCACAAAACCGAAATCCGTCTTTGAGGCTGAAGGAAATGCTACTTCAATTTCTTTGAAGCCAATATCACATAGCATACGAAACATGCGCATTTTTCGTTCTGAATTCATTGGTTCAAAAAGCGATTGATTACCATCACGCAAGTCTGTACTCAACCATGTTGGCGATTTGGTAATGGTTCGGCTTGGCCACTGACGATCGGTCAAGTTTACAGGTGGGAATGGTCTGTATTTGCTAATCGGATTCTGCAACATTGAAATGACTCCTGATGAATTATATAAACTCTAGGAGTGTAATTTTAAGCAAATTACATTAGCATGTGCTTGCGTTATATGACAACAATATCAACATATTAGCAATAATATTTTGTAATATAATATATTATTGGAATAATTAACTATGGAAATGCTATGCAACTAGATCGTTATGACTTGCACATACTTCAAGTGCTTCAGGAAGATGGGCGTATCAGTAATCAAGACTTAGCTGATCGCATCAAGCTTTCTGCTTCCCCCTGCCTCCGCCGAGTCAAAATTCTAGAGGACTCAGGATTAATAACTGGTTACCGCGCATTTATCGATGCAAAAAAACTAGGCTTGTCTTTGATGGCACTTATTCATATTTCCATGGATCAACATACCCCTGAGCGCTTTAAAAACTTCGAAGAAAACATAAGCCAAATAGCAGAGGTGTTGGAGTGCCTATTAATAACGGGGCAAGATGCTGACTATCAACTTAAGGTGGTAGTAAAAGATATGGATGCATATCAGGACTTACTACTGAATCGCATAACAAGAATCATGGGCGTGACTGGCGTGCGATCTAGCTTTGTATTGCGCAGGATAATCAATAAAACTGCATTGCCGTTACCAATATAAATCGCATAAATATTTAATTTCCAGACTTTTAATTGCTGCCCGCTTTCAAGATGGTCAATTGCGTCATGCAATTCCATTACGCATTCATTAACACTGTATATAGTCTCTTTGCAGGCGCACCAACCCCTTGCCATTAGGCGATAAATTGGTTCATTATGTGTGATAAATACTAAACCGAATCAACTGAATGAGTATCAAAAAATAGCACTAAATGGATTTGCAAAAAATATTTTGCAGATATTACTGACTAGAGTTGCACATTTACGCACAGCACTAGGAGTTCCTAATGGTAAGCAATTTTGAAAATAATCAAGCTGTCACTTCTGTTTCCAAAGCTCAAACGATGACTGATGATGTCGTTTTTCAAAATGGGCAAAGTTTGTCGAATGTAGGGATTGAAGCAGCCGTAAAGTTGTTGAAACGATTGTTTAGTAACTTTGACGGTAGCCTGACAATGCGGTTATGGAATGGCATTAATCTCCAGCTAGGCAAAGCCATTGCGAAAGATCACAGCCCTTCATTTATATTGATATGTCGCAATCCAAATATTGTACGCAGTATGGTGCTTGGTCGGGATCCACTTCGTTTGGCCGATGCGTATTTTCATGGTGATATTGATATTGAAGGTGACTTCTTCGCCGCTGTTCAATTAAAAGATAATTTACATATTATCAAGTTGTCTTTATGGGAGAGGTTCGCGGCAATTATCAGCGCCTTAAGATTACCAGCGCATATTGAACCCCGAAACTCTAGTGACTCTCTCATCTACGATCACGCAGTAAAAGTGCACACCAAAACAGAAAATCGTGACGCAGTACAATTTCATTATGATGTTTCGAATGATTTTTATGCACTATGGCTAGATGACGCCATGGTTTATTCATGCGCATACTTCGAGAAACATGATGATACTTTGGAGCAAGCGCAACAGGCTAAGCTTGAACATATTTGTCGTAAGCTGATACTAAAACCAGATGAGCTACTGCTTGATATAGGTTGTGGATGGGGAGCATTAGTCATCTATGCAGCGCAACATTATGGCGTTAAGGCGCATGGCATTACGCTTAGTCAAAAACAATTCGAACTGGCAACCACACGCATCAAAAAAGCTGGATTAGAAAACCAAGTCACGGTCAGTTTATGCGACTACCGTGATATTAAAGGCGCTGCTATCTATGACAAAATTGTTAGCGTTGGGATGTTTGAGCATGTTGGCTTAAAAAACTTATCTTTATATTTTTCAACCGTACATAGGCTATTAAAACCTTGTGGATTATTTTTAAATCATGGCATTACACATGATGTAGAAGGATGGGAGAAGACTTTATCTACCGAATTTATTAATCGTTATATTTTTCCTGATGGTCAATTGGATACTGTAAGCAACATCCAACGCGCCATGGAGCAAACAAAGTTTGAAATCTCAGATGTTGAGTCTTTGCGTCCGCATTACGCATTAACGTTAAGACACTGGGTTTCTCGGCTAGAAAACCATCACGAAGATGCTCTGCAGTATGTGACTGAGTCCACTTTTAGGGTATGGCGTCTGTACATGGCCGCATGTGCTCTGGAGTTTGAAGCGGGTAAAATTGGCATCTATCAAATATTGGCAAACAAACGTGAAATTGGTCAATCACGCTTACCTTTAACTCGCAAACATATTTATTCTCAATAATTGATTCGGCTGTGAGCAAGTCGCTATAATGAACAACCCAGTGTAGTTTTCCGTTTATTTTTTTGCATAGTTAGGTACTTAACATAACATGCGAAACTTGGCGTGCTTAAATGTTCGCTATACTATTAACTCATCCGTTAATCACTCAATTCAAATGAACTGAGTTCCTTTTTTAAAGACAATCATGATAGAAAACAACACAACCTTGCAACTTGAAATCGCTGAACTAATGGTGCAAGCATTAAATCTAGACACCACTGCAATTGAAATTGACCCGGAAGCGCCACTTTATGGCGATGGGCTTGGTTTGGATTCTATTGATATTCTGGAAGTTGCTTTGGTCGTTTCAAAACGCTATGGCTTGCAACTGAAAGCGGATAGCGAAAACAACCATCAAATTTTCAGCTCGCTGCGCAATCTTGCAGAGCATGTTGCTGCGCACAAAACAAACTGAAACTTCAAATAAGAGAAATGCCTAATGTCATCAGAATTGCGCGCGGGTTAGGCATTGCAATAATCGTTGTGATTTATGCGGTGCTTGTGCACCACGTGAACGCATCAGATCCCAGCGCAGTTCAATTTGGCATCATTCAATCTAGTGCACTTGGCGCCCTATTAGCGTTAACACCGATATTTTTACTGGTGATTACTTATGCTTGGAAAGCTAAATCGCGCTTAGCCAGCATCAGTTCACTGCTGATTTTTTCTGTCACCTCTTGGCTTTTATGGTCATTTGTAAAGCACCATATTGGGCTTGTGTTTTGGATGCTGGATGTTGGTTTAATGCTGGCTTTATTGATGACTTTTGGTCAAACTTTATTATCAGATCGTAAACCTTTATGCGTACATTTTGCCGAAATAATCAATGGCGGATCGCTACCGCCAGAACACGAAAATTATGCGCGCAAAGTGACTGTAGCTTGGGTGGTATTTTTTGCAATGATCATCCTCGCTTCCACTTTGTTATTTTTTCTTGCTCCACTAGTCATTTGGTCATTTTTTGTCAATTTTTTAACATTGCCTTTAGTAGCGCTGATGTTTATAGGTGAGTTCATGTTGCGTCGGCGCTTACTGTCAAATTTGCCCACTGGTCATGTGTTGGATGCAGTGCGTGCGTATTTAAATAAATCTGCACATGTGCCATAAACTTAAATTTCAGCTCTATTTTTCATGCAAACCCTACCATTAATCACCCACAACGCTTTAGATAAAACAATTGCATGGCGCAAAGGCGCGTCTATTTCTATTGAAAGATTTCTGGCGGATGTTGATTATCTAGCAGCTAGGCTACCTGATGGTAAGCATATATTGAATGTATGCCGTGATCGCTATCATTTTACAGTTGGCTTAGCTGCGGCCATTATTAGCAACAAAATAAGCGTATTACCACCTACACACACACCGGAAATGTTGCGGCAACTGCAAACGTTTGCTCCTGATGTGTTTTGCCTGCATGATAATGAAAATTGCGACATTGCCTTACCAAGACTAAGTTACCCGACGATTCCTAAGCACCGTGCTACAAAAGTAGCTATACCGCAAATTGATGCTCAACAGCTAATAGCGATTGTTTTTACCTCTGGCTCAACTGGCACACCAATCCCGCATTCAAAAAGCTGGGGCTCTTTGGTACACAATGTTCAGGCGCAAGCAGAGCGACTTGGATTATTAGCAAATACTGATTACTGTATTGTCGGCACAATACCACCCCAACATATGTACGGCCTAGAATCGACAGTATTACTGCCCTTACAGAGTGGCAATGCCTTCAGTAGCGCTCAGCCATTTTATCCAGCAGATATTGGCAGTACTTTAGAAGCAATACCCACGCCACGCATCTTGGTTTCCACGCCTTTACATTTGCGATTGTTATTGGATGCTGAACTCAAGCTACCAGAGTTGGTATTAACATTATCAGCCACTGCGCCTTTATCGCTGTCGTTGGCGCATAAAATTGAAAAAACTTTAAAAACTCCGTTAGTAGAAATATACGGCAGCACAGAAACTGGTCAGATAGCGACACGTCGCACCACTCAAACCGATACATGGGAGTTGTTGCCGAACTTACAACTAACACAGCGCGGGCAGCAAGTTTGGGCAGACGGCGGGCATGTGGAAATCGCCGTACCACTTAATGACATCATAGAAATCACTGATACTAACCATTTCTTATTGCATGGCCGTACGCAAGATTTGATTAATATTGCAGGCAAGCGCAGTTCACTTGCTAATCTTAATCATCATTTGAATGCGATTGAAGGGGTAATTGACGGTGCTTTTTTTATGCCAGATGAGCTTTCACATGACCACGTCACTCGCTTAAGTGCTTGTGTTGTAGCGCCAAATTTGACTGCTAAAGCTTTGCTAACAGCCTTGCGTCTAAAAATTGACCCGATTTTTTTGCCGAGGCCTTTGTTATTTGTCGAATCTTTGCCACGCAATGCTACCGGTAAACTGCCGCACCAAGCATTGAAAAACCTTTTCGCCACTTCAATCAACAAAGATTTAAGCTGTTCGCAAAATTAAAAATACATGAAAAAACAAACTCCATTAAAAATACATGCAGACCATCCCGCTTTCGCTGGGCATTTTCCAGGTACACCCATTGTGCCCGGCGTAGTGCTGTTAGATGAAGTTATGCATGCTATTGCCGTTGATACTGGCTTGACCGAAATAGCTTGGCAAATCAGTTCTGTCAAATTTTTGAGCCCATTAAAGCCTAATGAAGCTGTGATAATTGAACATGAGCAGCTTGTAAACGGCACACTAAAATTTGAAGTGTTAGAAGGAAGTCGTCAAATTGTTATCGGTAGTCTTGTTGTAAAACAGGTAGTTTCAGACATTTAACATGACAACGCCTATTAAAAAATATCCTGCAGAATCAACACCTTTAAAACCTGCCGTTTGGCTTAAACGGCAGGAACGTAGCAATATGCTGATGTTGCGCATCATGACGTGGATATCGCTGCGATTAGGTCGCAGAATTGCGCGCTCAGTACTGCATATGGTTGCACTCTATTTTGTGCTGTTTGCTCCAGACAGTCGCAGCGCCTCTCTTAGTTATTTACCTCGCGCGCTGGGACGCCCAGCTACTTGGCTAGATTTATATCGACATTTCTTCTGTTTCGCTGCCACCATTCATGACCGTATTTATTTAATTAACCGCAGCTATGATTTATTCGACATCGACATTCAGGGCGAAGAAAACATCCGTCCGCTGATAGATGAGGGAAAAGGTGTGTTTTTAATGGGCGCGCATCTTGGCAGTTTCGAGGTCATGCGTGCAATTGGGCGGCAGGTTCCAGGTTTGCGTGTCGCTATGGTGATGCACAAAGATAATGCGCAAAAAATCAACGGCATGCTCGCCGCAATCAACCCAGAAGCCTCTATGGACGTTATTCCTTTGGGACGCATTGATTCTATGTTGCAAGTGCAAGAGCGACTAAATGATGGCATGCTGGTGGGCATGTTGTCAGACCGCACACTGGGCGATGAGCCGATGACTGAGATAAACTTGCTGGGAGCGGCTGCAGCGCTACCAACTGGACCATTTCGGATGGCTGCACTGTTGCGTCGCCCAGTGGTATTCATGGTCGGGCTCTATATGGGTGATAACCGTTATCAGGTGCATTTTGAAACGTTGGCTGATTTTTCCAATATTCCCACAGGCCAACGTAGCCAAGTCGTCGATAAGGCTATTCTGCGTTACGCCGAACTGCTGAACCATTACACACGTTTAGCGCCTTACAATTGGTTTAATTTTTTCGATTATTGGCAGTCTGTCCCAACAAGCCTAGATGGAAAGTTGGATGAAGGAAGTAAATAATACTCTATGAACAATTTAAGATTAATCACTGATAATTTTTTACAGCGAGCTATATATAGCTTGCTCTTGTTAAGTATTTTATTGGCATCATCTATTAGCCGCGCGGAAAGTGATTGGGATATCAATCAACTCATGCAGGTTTTGGCTAGCGTACCTTCTGGTCATGCAAGCTTTGTTGAGAAAAAATCCATTGCTATGCTTGAAAAGCCCGTGGAATCCTCTGGTGAATTATTTTATAACGCACCTGATCGTTTAGAAAAACGCACATTAAAGCCCAAAGCTGAAAATATGTTGCTGGATAAAGATAAATTAATCGTAGAGCAACGTGGTAAAAAGCATGTATTAGCCCTACAAAACTATCCTGAAGTAGCCGCTTTTATTGATAGCATCCGCGGCACTTTGGCTGGCGACCGTAAGTCATTAGAGCGTACTTATCAATTAAGCTTAGAAGGTGATGCGCAAAATTGGAGTCTTATTTTGCTGCCAATAGATAATAAAATGAAAAAAATAGTCGCAAAAATAAGTATTGCAGGCTCGGGCAATGCCTTGCAAACCATCGACATTTTGCAAGCCGATGGTGACAGCTCGCGCATGACCATCACACCATTGCCAGCGCTTTAGATTGAATTTTATTTTGCTATTTCTAAAGCTGATTAACTGATGAATTTAACTGCATTGCAACGTGCATTAAAACGCTGCCATGGCGCCACGGCAATATGGCTGTTAATGCTAGTTGTTAGTCTGGCTATCATTAGTCGCAGTCATTTTACTGCCGATTTATCGGCTTTCTTGCCCAGCAGCCCGACTGCTGAACAGCAACTATTAATGGATCAGCTCAAAGATGGCGTTGCGTCCAGACTGATATTGGTTGGCATAGAAGGAGCTGATGCAAGCACCCGCGCAAAACTGTCGAAAGAAGTTGCACAAAATTTGCGTAGCAATACTGCATTCGTCACTGTCAATAACGGCGAGCCCGTTAATACCGAGCGTGACCGTCAATATCTATTCAATAATCGCTACTTACTCAGCCCAGCTGTCACGCCAGAACACTTTAGTGTAGATGGCCTGCATACGGCCATAAGCGATAGCATCGATCAAATCGCTTCGCCTGCTGGTTTACTGTTTAAGTCATTACTACCACACGACCCTACAGGCGAGATGCTGCAATTATTGGATCAAATGAATGCTGCTAGCCGCCCACAACTAATAGAGGGTGCTTGGGCTTCACGTGACGGCAATACAGCTTTGTTGCTGTTACAAACGCGCGCTTTGGGTTCTGATACCGATGCGCAAAAGCAAGCCATGCAAATAATCGAAGGTGCATTTGCAAAAGCGTCAGCAAGCACAAAACATGCTGCCTCAAACCAGCCAAAACTGTTAATGACTGGGCCTGGAGTATTTTCGGTCGTGGCGCGCGACACGATTAAAAGCCAAGTTCGCTTGATATTTATCGTGAGCACATTGCTTATCGCTATTCTATTGCTGGCGGTTTATCGCTCACTGTCTGCCTTGCTGCTAGGCTTTCTGCCAGTAGCCACTGGCATATTGGCTGGTGTTGCATCCGTCAGCTTGAGTTTTGGTGTCGTGCATGGCATTACGCTTGGGTTTGGCACCGCTTTAATCGGTGAGGCTGTCGATTATTCCATCTATCTATTTATGCAGTCTGACTATGCATCTGACGGTAAAAATGAGCAAAATCGTCAAAAATGGATAGCGCAAGTATGGCCAACAGTTAGGCTCGGCGTCCTGACCTCAGTGTTTGGCTTTGCAGCACTCTTGCTATCAGGCTTCCCTGGTTTAGCACAGCTTGGTTTATATTCAACCGCTGGGTTGATTGCCGCTGCAGCTATGACGCGCTATGTATTGCCAAATTTGTTGCCAAAAGGCTTTCAAATCCAGAACTTGAGCAATGCAGGATTAAAATTATCAGGTTACGCACAGCTGGCAAGACGCTTACGTTGGCCCGCTATCGGGCTTATTGTGGCATCCACTGTCATCGTTTATCAACATCATGACCATTTATGGAACACAGAACTGACTGCTTTAAGCCCAGTGTCGGCAGCTGATCAGGCGCTAGATAAAAGGCTACGCGCTGGAATGGGCGCGCCTGATGTACGTTACATGGTGATTGTTTCTGGTGATAGTCAGGAAACCGTACTGGTCGCCACTGAAAAAGTATCCGTAGCGTTGCAACCACTGGTGGAAACTGGTGTACTCACGGCATTCGACAGCGCCAGTCATTACTTACCCAGCCAATCTACCCAGCAGGCAAGATTAGCTAGTCTACCCATTGCCGCTGAATTAAAACCAACATTAGAGAGTGCTATTAAAGACTTACCCGTGCGTGCGCAAGTGTTTGTGCCCTTCCTGCAAGATGTAGAAGCCGCCCGCAATAAACCTTTGTTGCAACGTAGCGATTTAGACGGCACTTCAATGGCAATGGCGGTGGATGCAATGCTATTGCAACAAGGTCAGCGTTGGAGCGCATTGGTGCCGCTGACTGCGCCAGAAAGTGGTGATATTGACGCGAAGCAAGTGCGCGAGGCTTTAGCTCACGCACAGGTTTCAAATGCATTATTTGTTGATATGAAAACTGAATCTAACCACTTATATTCGTCTTATATGCATGAAGCCATCATGTTGTCGCTGGCAGGCCTGCTGGCAATTGTCATATTGCTACTGTTTACATTGCGCTCGCTTACGCGTGTCATGGCGATTATCGCCCCGCTGGCAGCATCGGTGCTGACCGTCACAGCAGGGTTAGCTTTATTTGGACAGCAATTAATTATATTGCACTTGATTGGTTTATTACTGATTGTGGCTATCGGCTCCAATTACGCATTATTCTTCAATCCGCCGCAGAATCAAGATGCGCAGGCAATTTCACCGCGCACTTATGCGTCACTCTTATTTGCCAATGTTGCGACAGTGCTAGGGTTTGGCTTGTTAGCGTTTTCCAGCGTGCCAGTATTGCAAGCGATGGGCATTACTGTTGCGCCCGGCGTCATACTTGCGCTTGTATTTTCAGCCGTATTTGCACGTAGCGAACGCCTAAATGAGGTCAAAGACTGATGCGTTATCTCACCCACTTAGCCCAAATTGGCAATCAGGCCGATACATTAATCATCTTATTACCGGGTGCCTATCAGCAACCAGAAGACTTTATCGAGCAAGGTTTTGTCAGCGCAGTAGACGAACGCGAATTATCTGTGGATTTAATGATGGCAGAACTATCATTTAGCCATATTGCCGATTTAACAGCCTTTACAGAAATCCATCAAAACTTGACAGTGCCAGCAATCAGCAAAGGCTATCAAAATATCTGGTTGGCTGGCATTTCCATAGGCGGCTATGTCGCAATCGCTTACGCCAACCGCTACCCCACTCAATTGGCAGGTTTATTGTTGTTAGCGCCCTATCCAGGCAACCGCATCACCACCAAGGAAGTTGCTTTAGCAGGCGGCGTTCAGGGTTGGACGCCTGAATCGCTTACCGATGAAGATACCGAACGCGGCAACTGGAACTGGCTAAAAGCACATGCCAATTCTACGGATATTGAGGTACATTTGGGCTACGGCGAAGATGATCGTTTTGTAGAAAGTTACTCAATGATGACACAAACCCTGCCTGATGCACGCGTTGATAAAATCGCGGGCGAGCATAGTTGGCCAGTGTGGCGGCAGTTATGGCATAATTTTTTGGATAAACGCTTTGTTAAAGTCAGTCATGAATAGCACCACTCAATCGTCTTGGCATCCTACATTGCTGATTAAGATATCTATTGTTCTGCATTTGCTATTGTTGATTAGCCTATTCATCGCACCAAACTTATGGCAATGGATATTGACGGTATTTGTCATGAATCATGTGGTGATTGCAGCTGTGGGTTTGTGGCCACGCAGCAACTGGCTTGGGCCAAACTGGACCCAGCTACCGATTGCAGCAGCTAATCGTCGTGAAATCGCATTGACCATTGATGACGGGCCTGATCCACTGGTAACACCACAGGTACTGGATATATTGGATAACTATCGGGCCAAAGCTACCTTTTTTTGCATTGGTAACAAGGCGCTACAGCACCCAGAACTATGCCGAGAAATTGTGCGGCGCGGACATTTGATAGAAAATCATAGCCAGCAGCATAGGCATTATTTTTCACTGTTAGGTATAAACGGATTTACCCGTGAAATTAAAGCTGCACAGGAAACACTATATAACATCACAGGCAAGCGTCCGCAGTTTTTTCGTGCGCCAGCTGGCTTGCGTAACCCTTTTTTAGAACCTGTACTCAGCCGTTTAGGATTAAGATTGGTTAGCTGGACAGTGCGCGGCTTTGATACTCAGGTAACAAATATAGAAAAAGTGAGTAAGAAATTGCTAGCCGGATTACACCCTGGTTCGATTTTATTATTACACGATGGCAATGCTACGCTATCCAAAACGAATATTCCGATTATTCTGGCAGTGCTGCCCACTCTATTAGAGGCCGCCAAAAAGCAAAACTTGCACTTTGTGACACTACAGGATGCCGCTTTAATAAATACCGTGAATAAAACCATTCGTACAGCAGCGATAAATTAACGACATAAAAACCATGCATAAATTAATCATCACATTTAGAAGCGATTAGGGATTTTCATTGAAACCACCATTTAACCCCTTGTTTTTATCGCATTTCACAGCGACAAGCTGCATTGGACAAGGCTTGCAACAGACGCTGGATGCATTACGCCAAGGTAAACAGGCATTAAAACCCTGTGACTTTGAGACGGTAGACTTAAGCACGCTTATTGGCGAGGTTGCAGGTATAAATGCTGTGAAATTGCCAGCAGATATGGCCGATTATAATTGCCGCAACAATCGTCTGGCAAAGCTAGGTTTGGAGCAAGATGGCTTCAACGATGCGGTGAATATGGCAGCAGAGAAATATGGCCGTGACCGTATTGGTGTATTTTTAGGCACCAGCACTTCTAGCATTTTTGAAACAGAGCTAGCATTTCGTCACCGAGATCCTGTCACTGGCACCTTGCCTGCCGATTTTGTTTATAGTAAAACCCAAAACACTTATTCGGTAGCCGATTTTACACGGCAATATTTCAAGCTTACAGGCCCTGCTGTTGTTGTATCCTCTGCATGTTCATCCAGCGCTAAAGTTTTTAGTGTAGCGCGCCGCATGCTAGAAACTGACTTAATTGATGCTGCTATAGTTGGCGGTGTCGATACGCTATGCCTGACGACTTTATACGGCTTCAATTCTTTGGGCCTGCTTTCTACGCAAGCTTGCCGTCCATATGACACAGAGCGCGATGGCATTTCTATTGGTGAAGCGGCTGCTTTTGCCTTATTGGAAAGAGCCCCTGCAAATTTACAAGCAGATAGCGTGCTATTACTAGGTATAGGTGAATCCAGCGATGCATACCATATGTCGTCTCCTCATCCAGAAGGTTTAGGCGCGCGCATAGCGATGCAACAGGCACTGCAAAGTGCAGGTTTGGCGCCGTCCGACATTGACTACATTAACCTGCATGGCACTGCTACACCAAGTAACGACGCAGCAGAAGCCAAGGCCGTCACCGCTGTGTTTGGCCCAAATACACCGCCTTGCAGTTCTAGCAAAGGTGCGACAGGTCATACTTTGGGTGCCGCGGGCGCAATAGAAGCGGTGATTTGCGCGCTTGCTTTACAGCATGAATTTATACCAGCGGGATTGAATACCAGTGAAATTGATCCGCTTTTGCATTTGAATTACCAACTGGAAAATAGCAATCAGCCTTTAAACCGTGTCATGAGCAACTCGTTCGGATTTGGCGGCACTAATTGCAGTCTTATTTTTGGGCTTGCTCAAAATGAAAGGCTTGGCTAATGGCGACTGAACTTAATGCTTATATTGAAGGCGTCGGTCTATTAGGCCCAGGCCTCACCGATTGGTCTAGCAGTCGCGCCATACTGTGTGGATTACAAGCTTACCAATCATCCAAAACGGTCATTCCAGCGCCTGAGCTATTACCAGCTGCAGAGCGTAGACGTGCCAGTGATATCGTTAAACTGACATTAGCAACATCATTAGAAGCAATCACGGCAGTCGATTTAAAAGCAGAAAATTTACCTAGCGTGTTTTCATTTTCCAACGGTGACGGTATCAACTGTCACACTATTTGCGAAATGCTGGCATCGGATGATAGGCAAATTTCTCCCACGCGCTTCCATAACTCTGTACATAATGCTGCCGCGGGTTACTGGAGTATTGCCACCAAAAATATGGCTACTTCATCAGTACTGTGTGCATTTGATGCGAGCTTTGGTGCGGGGCTGCTAGACGCATTGACACAAGTAATCGTTGATAAAACGCGGTGTATCTTAATGGCAAGTGATACACCGTATCCCGAACCTATTTTCAGTAAGCGAGCTATACCAGATAACTGCGGCATCGCCTTGATATTTGCACCACGAGCTGACTCGAAAACGATCGCAAAGATAAAAGTAAGCATCACAAATGACGAGGCTGATCGATTTGACGATGCAGAGTTAGAAGCACTGCGCATGGCGATTCCCGCCGCACGCGGCCTACCTTTATTGCAGGCAATTGCCCTACAAAAAAACTGTCGCGTGGTGTTGGATTATCTTGATAATACTCGTTTAGCTATAGAAGTTAACCCATGTTAAATCAAGTGCTGAATCAAGAACTAGACCATGCTTGGATTGAAAACCATATTCCACATCAGGGTAGCATGTGTTTATTGGGAAGTGTACAAGCTTGGGATCAAGAAAAAGTCGTATGTAGAGCCAACAGTCATCGTGCGCTTGATAATCCTCTGCGCGCTCACGGTCAATTAGGTATCGCTTGTGGTATTGAATATGCAGCCCAAGCAATGGCAGTGCATGGTGCCCTATTAGCACCGAGTGACAGCACAAAGCCTAAAGTGGGTTATCTGGTCAGTGTGCGTGGCGTCACCATGGCTGTTACTCGGTTCGATGATATTCATGCGGATTTATTGATAACAGCTGTTTGTATCATGGCGAGTGAAAGCAATATGCTTTATCAATTTACCGTGAGTGCCGACAATGAACTGTTAATAGAAGGACGCGCCGCAGTAGTATCAAATGCTGATGCGCTAATCATTTAACTAATAGATTTACTTGGAAAATAATATATGAAAAGAGCTTTAGTCACAGGTGGCAGTGGCGGCATAGGTGCTGCGATTAGTCGCCGTCTAGCCGCAGACGGTTACTATGTTTATATTCATGCAAACCAAGGCATTACTACTGCGCAGCAATTAGTAGCAGAAATCTGTGCTGCAGGCGGAAGTGCCGAGGCTTTACAATTTGACGTGACTGATAGTGTCGCAGTAACTACGGTATTAGGCGCATTAGTAGAGAATGAGCCTATCCAGATTCTGGTCAATAATGCTGGTATCCATGATGACGCAGTGTTTCCAGGCATGCGCTCAGACCAATGGCATCGCGTGATTGACGTATCAGTGCATGGGTTTTTTAACGTAACGCAACCGTTAATGATGCCAATGATACGCAGCCGCTGGGGACGTATTGTTAACGTATCATCTATTGCTGCAATCACTGGTAACCGAGGTCAGACCAACTATTCGGCGGCTAAAGGCGCGCTGAATGCGGCAACTAAATCCTTATCGCTAGAAATTGCCAGCAGAGGCATTACGGTGAATGCCGTAGCGCCGGGGATTATTGATACGGCGATGAGTGAAACCGCATTTGATGCAAAAGCGATTGCGAATATGGTGCCAATGAAACGCGCCGGCACACCGACAGAAGTGGCTGATTTGGTTAGCTTTCTTGTTTCAGATCAAGCGACTTATATCACAGGGCAGATTATCTCTATTAATGGCGGCATGATTTAAGCGCTATGAACTGCTAAATAAACGTCGCATCAACAATATCGGTAAACGAAGCACAAACCCAATAAACAGTCGCGTGTACATCCACGTCAGCAATAAGTTGTCGCGTAGGTAACGAAAGTGCGAAACACCGCCTTCATCCGTGCTGAAATAAAGCACCGGTGCAGGCAAATTAAGCACTTTTACACCGCACCAACTTAATCTTATCGCGGCCTCAGGATCAAAATCAAAATGACGCATCCAAGGTTGAAAGCGCATCACTTTTACAAGTGGATCGATAGGATAAACACGAAAACCAAACAGCGAGTCGCCAATGCCTGCCCATAAAGTCACCACGTTAGCCCACCAGTTAGATAGCTTTCTCCCCTGAACCCTTATGTTTGGCGCCTTAGCATCAAAGATTGGCTTGCCCAAAACCATCGCGTCTGGGTGCTTGATCGATTCATTCATAAAAGTAGGAATCAAGTCTGGCGGATGTTGCCCATCAGAATCCATCGTTAGGACATATGTATAACCTTCGGCGGCGGCTAAATGCAGGCCATGCAATACAGCCGTGCCTTTACCTTTATTTTGCGGCAAATGAATCACGCGTAAACCTGCATCTTCTGCCGCCATTTTTTTTAAGATGACTTCAGAGCCGTCATTACTACCATCAATCACTACCCATACTGGATTCCAATATTGGCGTGCAGAACGCACAGTTTCCGTGACTTTTTCGCCTGGGTTATAGCTTGGGATAAGAACGATGTGGCTGGAAGAAGCAATCATGATGAAGCGACTCCAGTCGATTTTAATTCGGCTAAACCATCAGTTAACTGAGTATTTATTGGCAAAATAAAATCCTGACTAGAGTTCTGCCGTGTTGAAGTCTTTAATGCCTGCGAAAAATACTCCTCAAGCTCTGCAATAAAGCGATGCGTATCTTCTGGCGGATTAAAACGCTTACCCAGTCTTATTTTATAAATTACCGGCATGTTAGGCTTGCGAAATAAAGGCCAGCCTTTACTTAAATATGGTGAGTTTGTTTCAATTAATACCGTTTGCACTGGTACTTTTGCTTGCATGGCAATCAACGCAATGCTACCTTTCAGCGCGTTAATTGGCTGGCTTACTGTCCGAGTGCCCTCAGGAAATAACAGTAGGTGACTACCCGTTTTAAAATCTTCACTGGCTTGCATGACCATTTGGCGTATTGGCTCATTGCGAATATAACGTGCCAAGCGTGCTCCTGCCCCCAAAAAAATATTGTTCATCAGCTCCGCTTTCATCACGCAGGCCACGTTTGGTAAACGCGAGATAATCATCACGGCATCAAGCAAGCTGGGATGATTTGGCGCAATAATCAATGGCGATTCATTTTGCAGTATGTCCAACTCGGTTAAATCAAAATGACAGCGGCGCGAGATACTTAAACTAGCAAGATAGGCGCGGAAAGAAAGCATGATGGCATAACGACCTAAATGGATTGCATTGCGCTCTGGTAAAAGTGGATACAGTACGGTCGCCACAAGTGTCCAGCACAGACTCAGAAAACCTAGCCAAAGCAAGCCAAGATATAACACCAGATAGTCATAAATGGTAATCAATATATCCTGTGCGGATTTCATCTTCATCATGTGCTTGAAAGCGCAAGCATATGACCTGCAGTTGCTTCAATTTCCAATAACAAATCTTGGCGACATATATCTGCCTGTACAAAAACAGCTTTTATTGTGCCCCCGATGTAGCGTTGCATTTCATCTCGCACCACAGATAAATCATCCGCATGACGAATGTACACCCTGAAATAAATATCGTGCAGATTAAACTTATGCTCGCCTAACATGCGATTAGCTTCTGCAATTACAGCATCCAAATTCACTAGT
Organism: Pseudomonadota bacterium; assembly: GCA_040387515.1. Lineage (GTDB taxonomy): Bacteria > Pseudomonadota > Gammaproteobacteria > Burkholderiales > Methylophilaceae > Methylotenera_A. The sequence continues at coordinate 257,823 of JAZKDP010000007.1, read as the reverse complement.
GTTTCTCTCGTTTGCGCTAATACATCTAGTGGATGTTGCGTTACATGCCCAACGATACTAGCCGTACCTGATATAAATAATAGCGCGCCTTGCTCACTGTGCAATAAAGTCGCGCGCGAAAAGCTCGGAGTACGTGGGCCATATTCCTCAGGGTATTCATACGCATTGATTTGCCGTGGGTTTTCTATGGCAACTGGCGCTTGGCGGCCCAATAGAAAAGCGATGGTCAGTGGCCCATCAGCCAAGCCTAAAGCACAAGCAGCTGGCAATTGATTGCCAATCTCACCATCGCAAGCAAAAAATGCATCTTTTCGCCCCACATTAAACTGGCGATAACGCTCTAAGCCATTGTTAACCCCATTGATATCTGCCATGTAATTCCAAAAGCGGTAAATATACGGATAATCCAGCTCTTCCATCAACGCGAATATCTGGCGGTAAGCAGACTCTGTGGCATTTCGCAATGACTCCAGCTCAGGCACGCAGATGACGCCAAACAATAAGTCGTCGTTAAATCGATATTGAATTTCGCCCTGTGAACCATTCCTTAAGGATTTGCCTTGTGGCAAAGCTGGGTTACTTAACCATATTTCACTGGAAACATCGGCGCCATCCAAAATAGGCGCGTGCAACTGAACAGTTGGCATTTCCATAGCATCAGCAATGTTATTGCTTATTGGAGGCTCACAAAAGCTGATAATACCAAGCACGCTATCTTTCCAAGATTGTGCCTGTTGATCTATATGTGAAAAAGGCATGTATGCAGTTTTTATGCCCATATTAGGTAAACTCATTGGTTAAATATCATTCTGAAAACGATATGTGATAATACGGAGTGATGAATTCATGCATTCAAGGTGCCTCAGCAATTTACACAAGAATAGGTATCGTATGGCTATTTTAGCCGAAAGTTAAAACTCAGCAGGAAAATATAGCCATCTTGTAGTGAAATAAACTTGGGCATATAAAGCAATTAAGTGTTAGTCAACAAGTTTTTTGTGGCTACATTGCACTTCAAGATAGCACAATACCCTTACAAACCCGAACCACTTAGTGTGAGACTTTCTCTATTTATCAACTCTTAACTACCCAGTGCACTTAAAAATCAAAACTAACCAAATAAACCTTGTTGGTAATCACTCATGGCCTGTTTTATTTCATCTTGCGTATTCATGACGAATGGCCCATAGGCCGCCACAGGTTCGTTTAATGGTGCGCCACCTAAAAATAAAATAATAGAATCTGTATCTGCCTCTAATTGAATCGAGCCAGCCTCACGCTCAAAAATCACAAATTTATTTTCGCTGACAATATCTGCAGTATTTATCTTCACAGCCCCTTTTAAAACGATTAAAGCTGCAGTCTGGCCTTCAAGAGGCTCTAAATTTAGTGTTTTCCCTGCATTCAGTTGAATATCCCACACGTTGATTGGTGTAAAGGTTTTTGATGGTCCCTTTTCACCTTGATACTCACCAGCGATGACGCGCAAATTTCCACTGTCATTAGGTAGTTTAATACTAGGGATGGATGCATTTAAAACTGTTTGATATCTCGACTCTGTCAATTTGTCTTTAGCGGGCAAATTCACCCACAATTGCGCCATATGCAAAACTCCGCCCTCTTTCGCAAATTTTTGTGAGTGATATTCTTCATGCAAAATACCCGCTGCAGCTGTCATCCACTGCACATCACCAGCGCCAATCTTGCCCCCATTGCCAGCAGAATCCTGATGCTCAAGCTCCCCATCATACACAATAGTCACCGTTTCAAAACCGCGATGTGGATGCTGTCCCACGCCGCGTCTTTTTTCAGTTGGTGTAAAAGTTGCCGGGCCTGCATGATCCAGCAATAGAAACGGGCTTAAGTCTTGCATTAACGCCTGATTGTTATAAGAAAAAATACTCTTAACAGGAAAACCATCACCAACCCAATGCTCGCCATTGTGACTGTGAATACTTTTAATCTTTTTCATCATTTACTCCATCATGTCCACAGCAAATAAAAACTTAAGCCTATGTTTAAAAAGTGCTTTTACAACCATTGCTTACTTATGTTGCAAAATAATAGTGTACCAATTTTCCTAGCTGTAAATGCACCCAATCAACGTCCTAAAATTTACTACCCAATATTTCTTAATTTTAATCCATATTGAATCAGGTCAATCGCTATAATCGCTAATCCAGATTAAACATTATTACTTTTTAGGCACACATGAATTCGTCAAATTTTCTGCTTCAAGCGGTCATATACCTTTCATCCGCCATTCTAATAGTGCCTATATTTAAGCGCCTCGGCCTAGGCTCAGTACTTGGTTATTTACTGGCAGGCATATTAATCGGTCCTTACGCACTTAAACTCATCTCAGATCCCGAGCATGTGCTGCACTTTGCTGAATTTGGTGTAGTGCTGATGCTGTTTCTGATTGGCTTAGAATTAGAGTCCCAAAAAGTGTGGGAGTTGCGCAAGATCTTATTCGGATTAGGCGGTTTGCAAGTCGTTAGTACAATGGCGTTAGTGACAATTGCCGCACATATGCTGAATCTAAGTTGGCCTATTGCAATTGTGATTGGTATGGGTGTCGCAATGTCCTCAACCGCCATTGGCTTAACTTCGCTTACAGAAAAAAAGCAGCTTGCCACCCCTGGAGGACAAGCATCGTTCGCGACGCTCTTGTTTCAAGATTTATCTGTCATCCCGTTATTCATGATTTTGGCATTTATTGCGCCGAATGTTGCGCAATCTGGTTTCGATATATGGGCCATCGCAAAAGCCATTGGGATGATTGTAGTCATCATTTTTGCTAGCAGAACGCTATTAAGACCCATTATGCGTATCGTGGCACAAACAGGCGTTCGTGAAATTTTTGTCGCATTTTCATTGCTACTCGTTATCGGCGTTGCGCTTGCCATGCAAGCCGTTGGGCTTTCAATGGCGCTTGGTACTTTTTTAGCGGGCGTTTTACTGGCGGATTCAGAATACCGCTACGAACTAAGATTGGATATTGAGCCCGTTAAAGGCTTGTTGCTAGGCCTGTTTTTCATCGCTGTCGGCATGTCCGTTGACATGTCACTACTCGCCAATTCGCCTCTAATCATTTTCGGATTTGCGTTGTTAATAGTGATCACTAAAATGGCTATTCTAGTCGGGCTGGGTCGACTATTTAAGCTCACTTTTAAAGACGCTCTATTATTTGCAGTCGCGCTTTCTCAAGTAGGTGAATTTGCTTTTGTGATTTTTGGTATCGCGTTGACGCAAAACACTATCCCACGTGAAACCTATAATATCCTCAATGCGATTGTTGCGGTATCCATGCTCATTACTCCCTTGCTGTTACTACTTTACGAGCGCTTTCTCAGCTTGCAATGTAGCGAGAGACCAAAAGACAGCATAAATGAAAATAATAGCGTCATCATTGCGGGGTTTGGCCGTTTTGGGCAGATTGTAGGCCGAGTGTTACTTGCTAAAGGCATTACCGCAACAATCATAGACAATGACCCCAATCAAATCGACTTAATGCGCGAGTTTGGCTGGCGTTGTTATTATGGCGACGCATCTAGATTGGATTTATTAGAAGAGGCTGGTATAGCCTCAGCAAAACTGCTTGTAGTCTCTATTAACGATTCAGTTGCAACACTCGAAATTGCAAAACTAGTGAAAGAGCGTTGGCCCAATGTGGCAATCGTGATTAGAGCACGCAGTAGAACCGATGCGTTTGATTTACATGATTTAGGATTAAACCCAATAAGGGAAACCTTTTACTCTTCGTTAGAGGCTGCCAAACAGGCATTAATAGCCATAGGTGAATCTGCAAGTGCCGCAACAAAAATCATCAATCATTTTGAAAGGCATGACGTAAAACAGCTCGAAGCCAGTCGTAAAATCAGGAACGACATGGGCGCAATAATAAGCTTAGCGGAAAAAGGCCGGCAAGACCTGAAAGTGCTATTAGCATTAGAGCAAGTAGAAGTTGATGACAAAAATCAAAAAGGTTAGAAAACCATTTAAATCTTAGGTTTCGCAAGCTTACTTTAACGACGATTAAAGTCTTTCAGAAAATATCACAAATATTGTGACATAAAAAAAGACCCTTACGGGTCTTTTAAGTACTATAAGTAAACTAGTTTACTTAAGCCTTTTGGATGTTTGAGGCTTGTTTGCCTTTTGGTCCATCAGTCACGTCAAAGCTAACGCGATCATTTTCTTTCAAGCTTTTGTAGCCACTATCTACGATTGCTGAGAAGTGAGCGAATAAATCATCACCGCCTGCATCTGGAGTAATAAAGCCGAAGCCTTTAGAGTCATTAAACCACTTTACAATACCTGTTGCCATAATCTTACTTTCATACTTTAAAAAGGGAGGCACCCTAAAAGTTTGGGTTTTTAAAATATTACTAGTTTCGAAAACTCAACAATTTAAAAATTCAAACGCCTAGAGTGCTTTTTACGTACATGTTGAGATTCTGTCAAGCATTATTTCAAACTATTTTCAGTCCGCATAAAAACATTACACTGATCTAATCACTTATTTTAGTCTATTTGATTGCTTATTTAGCCATTTTTATTGCTAATTCTGCTAGGCAAGACTATACTGCGCGTGCGTTACAGTGGTGATAACGTAGGTGTTCTGTTGTTATTTCGCCACTATTCCCAAAATTTGCAAGTACATCTAATGCTTCATATGGGTCTTAAATGTTGATTGCAAATTGTATTGGAGCGTATATTTGGCTAAAGAAGAATTAATTGAAATGAACGGCGTGGTAGATGAAATTCTACCTGATTCGCGTTATCGCGTGACTTTGGAAAATGGTCACAAACTAATCGCTTACACGGGCGGTAAAATGCGTAAAAATCATATCCGCATTTTGGCTGGCGATAAAGTGGTGTTAGAGCTTTCACCTTACGATATTAATAATGGCCGTATTACATTTAGGCATATTGAATCAAAACAAGCTTACAGCCCACCTAAAAGACGTACTTATTAGTTTAAATGATTTAGTTAAAAGCCAGTTTTCTGGCTTTTTTGTCGTTAATGACTGGTTTTAACCATATTTCTAATCGCAACTTTACTTAAAGCTATCAATAGTTATTTATGAAGCCAGTTGAAACAGATGTTTTGCTAGTAGGTGGCGGCATTATGAGCGCCACTTTAGGCACTTTATTGCAACAACTTGATCCAACACTCAGCATTACAATGGTGGAGCAGCTAAACGATGTGGCGCTGGAAAGCTCTGATGCGCTCAATAATGCCGGGACAGGTCATGCAGGCTATTGCGAGCTGAATTACACCCCACAAGCTACTGATGGATCTATTGCCATTAAGCGCGCACTGGAAATCAACTCAGCATTTGAGGTATCGCTACAGCTTTGGTCATACTTAGTTGAAAATAGCGCACTACCCTCGCCCACACAATTCATCAATAAAACACCACATCTAAGTTTTGTTACGGGTGATGAAAACGTCAATTTTTTAAAAAATCGCTTTGCTTTATTAAATCAACATCATTTATTTGCTGACATGCAATTTAGCGAAGATAAAGACCAGTTAAATGCCTGGATGCCATTGATGATGGCGAACCGCAATCTTAATGAGAAGCTGGCAGCAACTTATGTTGCTCATGGTTCCGATGTGGACTTTGGTGCATTGACACGTCATATGGTCACAAAACTGAAGACCGCTGCTAGTTTTAATTTCTTGAACAATAGCCGCGTTAAAAAGTTGAAAAAATTCAACAATAATTGGCATGTAGCTATTCAAAACAAATCGACCAGACATTCGCAAACCATTCATGCAAAGTTTGTATTTCTAGGTGCTGGGGGTGGTGCATTACCTTTATTACAAAAAGCGAATATTCCTGAAAGTACAGGCTATGGTGGATTTCCTGTTAGTGGGCAATGGCTGATTTGCAACAATCCAATTGTAATCAAGCAACATCAGGTAAAGGTCTATGGTAAAGCGGCTGTTGGCGCGCCGCCGATGTCTGTACCCCATTTGGATACACGCACGATTAACGGTGAATCAGCGCTACTATTTGGCCCATTTGCAGGCTTTACCACTAAGTTTCTTAAACAAGGCTCTGTACTTGATTTAGCTAAATCGGTTAAACCGAATAATTTAAAAGCCATGCTGGGTGCAGGCAAGCATAATATGGATCTAACCAAATACTTAGTAGGTGAGGTATTTCAAACGCACACTCAACGCATGCAGGCTTTGCGCGAATTTCTGCCTCAAGCTAAATCAGAAGATTGGCAACTCGCTAGCGCTGGACAACGTGTACAGATCATTAAAAAATGTAATGAAAAACTGGGGAAACTAGAATTTGGCACCGAAATTGTTGCTTCCCAAGATGGCTCACTTGCAGCTTTGCTTGGCGCTTCACCTGGCGCATCTGTGAGTGTGCAAGCTATGATTGACGTACTTGAGCGTTGTTTTCCCACACAATTAAAAACAGCTAACTGGCAGAAAAAGATGAAGCAGCTCGTGCCGAGTTATGGTGAATCGTTAATTGAAAATGCAGGCTTATTGAAAACAGTGCGCAAACGCACATTGAACACACTTAAACTCGACTAAGCTTAAGCGTGTTCGAGTGTAATCATTATTTCAGGCTACGTTGACGGCGCGCTTCATATAAACAGATTCCGCTCGCCACACTTACATTAAGGCTTTCCACGCTACCAAACATCGGAATGGTGACTAGCGCGTCACAAGTCTCAGCCGTTAAGCGGCGAATACCATCACCCTCTGCGCCTAAAACCAACGCAATTGGACCATCTAATTTAGTATCAAGCAAACTAGTCGGCGCATCCATGCCTTTCGGTGCTTCCATTGCAGTACCCACGATAAACACACCAGCATCTTTTAGCTCACGCAAAGTGCGCGCCAGATTGGTCACCGCAATAAAAGGCACTGTTTCTGCCGCCCCGCAGGCCACTTTACGTACTGTGGCGTTTAAGCCAACTGCGCGGTCTTTAGGTGCGATAACAGCATGAACGCCCATTGCGTCAGCCACGCGTAAGCATGCACCCAAATTATGCGGGTCTTCCACGCCATCCAGCACTAGGAAAAACGGCGGCTCAGTTAAGTCGGACTCTAAAATATCGTGAATATCTTTGTATGGAATGGGCGTATCTACCACACGCGCAATTACACCTTGGTGACGACCATTCATGCCAGCCAGACCATCTAAACGGTTACGATCAACCTGCATGGTGCGCACATTAGACGCTTCTGCCATTTTCAATAAATCTTTCATGCGCGCGTCAATACGGTCGCGATCAATCAAAATCTCTTCAATACTGGTTGCATGCTGGCGCATACGGCTTAAAACGGCGTGAAAGCCAAACAAAATACGTGAATCTGACATTACTATCTTTTACCTTTATTTTTTGTGTTTCTATTCTTGGAAACTGTTTTTGAAGCTGGCTTGGATGCCGATTTAGAGCCTGATTTCGCTGGTGCTTTAACGGATTTTTTGGCACCAGAACGGTCTTTTTTCGCTTTCTCAAGTGCGCGCGTACTCATCGGTTTAAAATCACCTTTAAAGTCATCTGCCGATTTAGTTTTTTTAACGCCTAAAGGTTTGTTAAAACCTGTGTTTTGATTGCTTTTGTCATCCGTTGTTATTGAATTAGCTGTTTTACCTGCGCCAGTGACCAAGGTAAAGTCAATTTTAGTCGTTTCTAAATCCACGCGTGCAACTTTCACAGTCAATCTGTCACCTAGCCTATATCTTGCACCTGTACGTTCGCCTAACATTTCATGACGCGCTTTATCGTAATTAAAGTAATCATTACCCAGTTCAGTCACATGTACTAAACCTTCTACATATACGCCGTCTAACGCTACAAACAAACCAAAACTGGTCACACCTGCAACGGTGCCTTCGTACACCTCACCAATTTTATCTTGCATGTAATAGCATTTAAGCCAGTTGGTCACATCGCGCGTTGCATCATCTGCGCGGCGTTCAGTCATCGAGCAATGAACACCCAGTTGATTCCAATCCTTAGCTTTGTACTTTTCACCTTTAACGACAGCCTTAATCGCGCGATGAATCAGCAAGTCAGGATAACGCCTGATAGGCGACGTAAAATGCGCATAAGCTTCATAAGCCAAGCCAAAATGGCCAACATTATCTGGGCTATAAACCGCTTGCTGCATGGATCTTAACAATACGGTTTGCAGCAACTGCGCATCCGGGCGCTGCTTGATTAAATTCATCAGCTTGCCATAATCTTTGGCATGCGGCTTGTCGCCACCGGTTACACCAAAACCCACTTCAGCCATAAAGGTGCGCAAAGCTTCCAGTTTTTCCGGTGTTGGCCCTTCATGAATACGATACAGTGCGGCCTGTTCATTTTTGTGTAAAAAATCTGCCGCACACACATTGGCGGCCAGCATGCATTCTTCAATCAGTTTATGTGCATCATTGCGACCAGTGGGCACGATGCGTTCGATTTTGCCATTATCATCAAAAATCATCATGGTTTCAGTTGACTCAAACTCAATCGCACCGCGTTTTTCACGCTGATTAAGCATTAACTGGAACAAGCTATACAGATTCTGCACATGCGGCATGATATGGCTGTATTCTTTAGCCACATCGCCTTCTGGATTTTGCAGCATATCAGCGACTTTGGTATAAGTCATACGCGCTTTTGAACGCATGACTGATGGATAAAACTGGTATTTTTGTACCACGCCATCGGTATCGATTTGCATATCACATATCATGCACAGTCGCTCTACGTCAGGGTTAAGTGAACACAAGCCATTTGACAGCGCTTCTGGCAACATGGGAATCACGCGACGTGGGAAATACACCGAATTACCGCGCTCAAACGCATCTTTATCCAACGCATCATCAGGCTTTACGTAAAAACTCACATCAGCAATCGCGACAACTAAACGCCAACCCAAGCTGGGTTTATCTGCATGTAATGGCTCCGCAAATACCGCATCATCAAAATCACGCGCCGTTTCGCCATCAATGGTAATTAAAGCTAACTCACGCAAATCAATACGGTCTTTGTAATCAGCTGCTTGCACTAATTTAGGAATGCGCTCTGCTTGGCTTAGTGCGGCTGGAGAAAATTCATGCGGCAGCTTATGTTTTCTTAATGCAATTTCGATTTCCATGCCGCTATCGGCATAGTTACCTAAAATCTGCACCACTTTGCCCATCGGGTGAGCATGTGAACTTGGCTGTTCAGTCAACTCCACCATCACTACTTGGCCAGGTTTTGCACCCATATCCAAATGATAAGGAATCAGTATATCTTGGTTAATGCGTTTATCTTCTGCCGCAACAATCGTCACCCCTGTGCCACGCACAATGCGGCCTACCAAGGTATTAGTACTACGCTCTAACACTTCAACAATTTTACCTTCTGGCCGACCTTTTCTATCTAGTCCAGCCATGCGTACCATCGCACGGTCACCATGCATTACTTGCGCCATCTCACGCGGACCTAAAAACAGATCTTCAGGATGCTTTGTTTTATCATCAGGCACTAAAAAACCAAAACCATCTGGATGCCCAAGCACTTTACCTGCAATCAAATGGATTTTTTCTGCCAAGCACAGCGCACCCTTGCGGTTACGCATAATTTGGCCTTCACGCTCCATCGCATTCAAGCGTCGATTAAAATTATCACGTTCACTATCATCAATGTCGAGCAAGATATAAATTTGTTCATTACTCAGTGGAACACCTTGATCGGACAATACTTGCATTACCAGTTCACGGCTGGGTAATGGCGTTTCATACTGCGCCGCCTCACGAGTAGCATGAGGATCGCTATTCCGTTGACTAGACTGCTGCTTTTGAGTGTCGTTTTTTTTAATTGACAAGTTAATTGCTTCCTATAAAATTTGGCGCATTATTCAGTCTTAAGTGAATATGCCCAGATGGCGGAATTGGTAGACGCGCAGGTTTCAGATACCTGTATCGAAAGATGTGGAGGTTCGAGTCCTCTTTTGGGCACCAAAAATACAAAATTGTTTATATAATTCAATAAGTTACACGAAATATAAATCTACTTTTCACTAGTGATCCACATGGGTAGTTCATTGTACATTGAAACCACCCTCGTATCTATGGAAAAGCCGCCATGGCATTTACTATTTTAGACTCAAAATAAAAGGTTTAAAAAAAAACAAGACTTCTGTATCCCTTGATAGCACAAGTCCAGAGTGATGGTCCGAATGGACTACCTTTAATCCTCGCCTAGTAATAAGTATCCATTATTTTGTTAATGCTAATTAATTTCGTTAATTAACTTCCAAACACCTAATATCGGAGACTTTCATGAGAATAACTTTACCTTATATCGTTGTAGCACTATTAACATCTATTTCATTTCAGGCGAATGCTGCTATTGCTATTACAGAAGTCGCCCCTTGGGCAAGTGGTAATGCGCCATATGGCAATGACTGGTTCGAACTTACCAATACAGGTTCATCATCAATTAATATTTCAGGATGGAAAGTCGACGACAGTTCAAACTCGTTTGCCTCGGCATTGAATCTGAATGGTATTTCCAGCATTAACGCTGGACAATCTGTAATTTTTATTGAAAGTACAGGCGGTGAAGATATCTCATCATTCATTAACACTTGGTTTGGTAGCGGCCCAGCACCATTAGTTGGATATTACAGTGGATCTGGCATCGGTTTAAGCACATCGGGTGATGCACTCAATATTTACAACTCTACTGGTGTTAGACAAGCTAATGTTACATTTGGCGCTTCGGACTCTACATCACCTTATCAAACTTTCGATAACGCCACAGGTTTAAACGGCTCAATTTCAAACCTAAGTGTAGTTGGAACAAATGGTGCTTTTATTGCAGCCAATGATAGGTTTGAGATTGGTTCGCCAGGCACTATTGCAGCAGTGCCAGAGCCTGAAAGCTATGCATTATTTATTGCTGGCTTAAGTCTTATGGGGTTTGCTACACGCAAACGTATCCATAATAAAAAGTGATATAAATATTATCAGTCAAACTTTAATTTAATGCCTTGCAGAATATTGTTTCAATATAAATGGTTATTAAATATGTAACTCATTAGAGCTTGACGTTTTAACACTAAATGCTGAGGCTTATTCTAATTGAAAGTCTCAGCATTTTTTTATTATCGGATATGTGGCTATTAAGGTAGCTAAGGATAGCCAGTAGCAGTAATATTTGCGAATAGAAACCATATTAATGGAGTTGGCGGCATAATGAATATCTTAGTTGCAAATCCTAAAGGCGGTACTGGCAAAACCACTCTTGCTAGCAATCTAGCGGGATATCTCGCTAAAAGTGGTGAAATAGTCACGCTACGTGATTTGGACCGCCAGCAGTCTGCTACCAGATGGTTAGAGCGACGTCCTAGCAAGCTTCCAAAAATCCACTCTCAAAATCTTAAAAGTAAATCTCATGCATCAAAGTCTGATTGGTTTATTACTGACTCCCCAGCGGGTTTAAGGGAAGAAAAATTATCCGATGCTATTAAGGAAGCTGACTGTGTGATCGTTCCCATACAGCCTTCCGCTTTTGACATTAGTGCGACAAGTAATTTTTTAGAGATTTTAATTGAAGAAAAAGCTATTCGTAAGAATAAGACCTTTGTTGCGTTGGTTGGGATGCGCGTGAATAGTAGAACACTATCTGCAATTTCACTTGCTAAGTTCATGGCTGAGGCTGATTTTGAGGTACTTACTTACCTTCGCAATGCTCAAGCCTATGTCAGTGCGGCTGAGCAAGGTTTAAGTATCTTTGACATGCACAAATCAATGGTAGAACCACATGTAAATGAATGGGGTCCTTTGTTGGAATGGATTACAGAGGTGTCAGTGAATACTAAATTAGCTTCAAAAAATAAACTTTGATTATTCACTTCACTTCCTTTTCTTGGGCCTCTCTTTCTCTTTAATCTCATTCATTTTTTCACGCCAGTCGGCTAATTCGGCATCCTCGATTTCCAGCTGAATAGCCAGCGCCTCTATGGTATCAAGCTTTTCGTTTTCCCATTTACGCGTCAGCTTGCCACGCATTCTGCATAAAAGCCTTTCTTTTTGATCATCATTTAAATTACTAGCTGCTTTTATATACTCTTCGGCTGGGATTTTAATTTTCATGATTACTCTTTCCTAACAAAATAACATTGTAGGAAGTATAGATTAATGCGGTTTTTGAATGTGTGACAGTTTTGTGAACATACAATAGAAAATATAAGGCTTTACCCTGCTTATTTATTTTTAATAATTCCATCTTAACAATAACAATAAAACCAAAATTGGGGTCGCAATTTAATCTTTATATCAGACTACAAATGCAAGCCTACATTAAGATTAAATCATTCATGAACACTTCACTTTGTTGTCATAGCTACTTTCTAACATGACATTTAAGTATGTTGATTTACAACGACTTAAATAATTATTCTCACAATTCTTAAAGGTATTATCATGACTAATAATGTTAAAAAATGGGCGATTGGCTCTATTTTTCCAATTCTAATGGTGGCTTCGGTTGCACAGGCTGCTATTACGCCAGTTGGTGTTACTGCATCAAGTACACTTTTTTCTTACAACGTAAATAACTTAATCAACGACTCTGGTCTAAACAATGGTTTACATGATGGCAACTACAATAATATGTGGTTGGACGACAACAGAACTTTAGGCGGTGATGCGGTTTTGACATTTGATTTAGGTCAAAACTATCAACTTGGAGGCTCTTTAGTTTGGCAATCAAATTCGGATTTTGACTACACTCGCAATACTAAAGACTTCGATATTTTGACTTCACTAGATGGTATCAATTTTATTAAAGCGGGGTCTTATACGCTTACCCAATCAACTGGTGGCAATATCCCAGCACAAACACAGCTATTTAGTGCAGAAGCACGGTATGTACGATTTGATATTTTAACGAATTATGGCTCAGATGGATTTACGGGCCTAAGTGAAGTCAAGTTCATTGCTGCAGTACCAGAACCAGAAACTTATGCCATGTTGTTGGCGGGTTTAGGTTTGATTGGATTTGTCGGTAAAAAGCGTCAACGTTAATTGACAGTCACCAAGTTTAAAAAGCTACCTGACGGTAGCTTTTTATGTCTTATCTTCATCGATTTTTTTCAAAGACTATGTGCTGAGATATGCGCCCTCAATTTTCCAATCAATATTTGGATAAAAAGCATATAGCAATAAACCACTTTATGCTGCCCAATTAAAAAACTTATTTTATAGGGCTTAATAAGTGGTGTACTCCACAAAATCTGTGGATAACTCTGTGTTTATGTGTGAATCTAATTGTTAACACACCGTTTTAAAAGGGATTTTTAAAAACAGTATAAATAGTAATCAATTAACTATTTCATCAAAATCTATTACGTAAAAAAGCTCGCATTTGCGAGCCTTTTTACTATTAATTAAACCATTTAAATCATATTTTACTATCACGACGCCTTACTTTATAACCCATTAACCCAAGTCCGGCCAATAACAAAGCATACGTTTCTGGTTCTGGCACTGGAGCTAAATTATACAAAGTTGTTGTTTTAGAAGTTTCATTGGCAATGGCTAGATAATAATTACCACCCATCATAAAACCTTCCAAACCTTCTGGCGCTAAATCGCCGTCCGTTACCAGCATACTTAGAAATGTAGAGTTCGCTGGGTCAGTAATATCAAAAATACCAACTGCACTCTTAGTTGTGCGCTCTAAACCAATAAATGCGAATGTTTTACCGCCTATGGTCATCAACTCTACGCCTTCAGGCTCCACACCCTTGTCGCGACTTCTGGCATCATCGTAAATACCTAATTCGGCAGCTTTTTTGTCTAAGATATCACCGCTACTGTAAACAATATTACCTTCAACATCACGAATAGTGAAATCGCGTGTACCTGCTGCGAATAAATTGCCTGACGATGAATCGGTATTCACTACACGTAACGGCGCTAAATCGCCTGTTGCACCAAGCGTGCTGGCAGCAGAACGGTCTGCATCATCTTCACGGAAGTCACCTTCATTCGCAGTGACTAAATAGGTGGCGCCTGCGGCTTCATATGCAGCAATACCGTCCGGCATATATAAGCCTTTTACATTGGCAGAACCGAAATTAATGATGCCATTATTATTCGTATCGATTGTGTTACCAGGCTGACTAAAATCTTTTGCGCCTAAACCGACTATCTTCTCAAAAGAATTGGTATTTAAATCCAACACGCCAATTGCATTTGCCTCTTGCAATGTGACGTAAGCCTTTGTGCCAGCAGCATTTACCGCAATGTATTCTGGCTCATAATCCATACCTGTATTTGTACGAATATTGCTGCCTGTAGTCGGCACGCCAACCAAACCAGCCGTCGCTGTTAAAGTACGCGTGTTCATATCAATAATGCTAACGCTGCCAGCGGGGTCAACTGCAGCTGCCCCATAGTTTCTTGGCGTTGTGCTGCCAATTCGTGTACCGTAAACGTCAGGTGATCCCTCATTAGCCACCAACAATTTGCTGCCATCTTTGGTAAAAGTCAGCATGTCTGGCAATGCACCAACTGCAATAGAATTGACGCCTGCGCTCAAACTTCTAGTGCTTGTATCATAAAACTTGACTGTACCTGCATTAGTACGTGTGCTTGATTCAATCGCGAAAGCGGCTACGCCGTTATGGATCGCTACGCTATTAATGCTACCAAATGATGACGTATCAATGTGTTGAATTAAGCTTCCATTGCTTGCATTTAACACATCAACACCCGCAATACCCGCTACCCATAGCGAATTAGTCAACGAGTCAAATGCGGCAATCTCAGCAGTTTGTCCAGGTGATGTATGCGTATACGTCCAGGCCTTAGTCAAATTAGCAAATGGGTCATCAGCCAGCGCGGCTATCGGGCTAAACATCGCGGCGATTAATCCAGCGATTAATGTGTTTTTCATTTAGTCATCCTCTGTTATACGTTTTGATTTAAAACTTAAACGAAAATGTTAACTTTGGATTATTAAACTGTGATGACTGGGTGACTAGACAACCAAATAGGATTAGCAGATAGATCGACACTTAATTTTAATGACTACTGCATATTTGCGCCAAAACTTGTTTCGATAGATTGCCCCAATCATAATTTTTTTGAATATGTATACGTTGATTGTTTGGTATCAGTTCATCTGACTCTAATTTTTTTAACTGTAAGAAGATAGCAGAAACCATCTCATCTATTTGATTGGGTGCCACCAACATGCCCGTTTTATCGTGTATGACAAGTTCGTGGTAAAACAGAAAATCCCACACAACTGCTGGCAAGCCCATTGCCATTGCCTCCAGACATGTGCCTGGCAAACCTTCGTAATAAGAGGTAGAAGCATACAACTGGCTTCGTTGATAATAGCTTTGCATTTCTGCAAACTTTGCTTTTCCAGTGAGTTTGATATTAGGATTTGCGGCCAATTGCGTGTTAACCCATGCATCATCATCACCATAACCAACAATCAATATGCGAATACCTGGCTTTTGTACGACCAATTGCTGACATACTTCGACCATCGCGCGACTGCCTTTGCGACGCTCAATACGACCGCAAAACATGACATCATATTCTTTAGCAACAGTGGAGTCAGGTATAAATAATGCCGTATCAACTCCATTGGGAATTACTGCAATGGGCTTTTTAAATCCATAAGTCAGCACTTCTTGTTTTCCCTGTTCAGTAAGCGCGATAATTTTTTCAGCACGTTGAAATATTAAGTATTCCATCATTCGCTTCACACGTACTTCTAATCTGCTCCATTGACTGACAAAATAGTTTTTTTTATAAAACAGTCCTGACATACCAATATAGGTCGTATGAGCAGTAAGTATGAGCGGAATATGTTTGGGTAATAACAAACCTGGAATAAGAGGTGGAATATGCAGGTTAATGACGCTGATTTTTTTTTCTGCGTGCAATTGCGTTATTATCTTTCGCGCCTTCAGCATCCAAGACAACAGACTAAATCGATTAGCATTTAATGGAATATCAATAATTTCCACACCCTTGTAATGGCGCTCTACTTTGTACTCATCACCAGTAATCACGTAAATGGTTGGGTGATTTTCTGGTAGATTTGCCAAAAATGAATCTAGGTAGCGCGCAATTCCGTGAACGCCATAAAACTGGGGGGATATTATTGCTATCATGATTTAATCTAAATGCTTACTTCAAAATAAGTGGTTGCGCCATGCGACAGCTTACGAATATCCAACTCAATCTCAATTGTATTTGACGTTTGTTTTACTGGTATTTTATCTACCCGTTGCCCACGCAAATTTATTGAAAATACTTTCAATTGGCTTTGATTGGTATTACGTAGTGCGATTTTAACTTTGTTGGCACGTATCAATACTGGAGACTTACCCAATTGAGTGGCCATTTCATTGCTAGTGTCACTAAATTTCATGTCGCTATTTCTGGCATCTGTAGAAAGCACAACTAACATGCGTTTACTACTAGCCAGTGGCTGATTATCCATAGCAGAAACGGCAACCAATGCGCCACTTTCGGCAGATAAAATCGATAAATAATTTAATTGGATTAACTTTGGCTCATCAAAAACAACTGCTTCAGTTTTGGGCGTAATCACCGTCATACTTTTATGTTCAGCATCCAGCACGATTTCACCTGTATCGCTTTGATAAATACTTGCATCAGCACTTGATTGATTATCAGTAGCAAACCAATTTGCATCCCTTAGATTTTGCAATCTAGCTGCCCAACGCTCGTCAGCAATTAAGCTAACTTTGCTGGCTTTGTAGGCGATTTTTTGTGCATACTTCTGCATGAGCCCATCTATTTTTACGGCTAAATTACCGCTGGATTTAACTGATTGCAATGCGCCGTTGTTAACCAATTTTAAGCCGGGTTGATTAAAACCGACCTGCCCGTCATATTGAGTTTGTTTTGCTTTCCCCTGCCAATCCAAACCAATTCCTGTCACTAGACTAAGCTTTAAAATATCAGATGGTGTACTGCCTAAGTGAGAACTTTTAGCAAACACATCATCGGGACCAAATTTAACGCTTAATAAGTGTTTAGCTGGCGCAACATCGCCACGCAAATACAGCAGAGCAGCCAGTGTTTCAGTTGTGCGTGAAATAGGATCGGTGCCGACAGCAAACGGATTAATGTAAGTCAGACGACCAACGGTAGGCGCATATGACAAATCGACCGCAGCAGAATGTTGACAAATTCCATCCCAACTTTGAAAAGCCGCATAAGCAGGTAACGCAAGTCCACTTTCACGACGATATGGGTTCCAAAAAACATGACCATGCTCTGATAGCGTAAATGGTTTACCAATATGTTTGCTAGAGGCTAGCTCACCAATATATCTCGCATTATTACCCAGCATACTATCCTGACGAACTGCTATATCACCATTGGCATGGTATTCAGGATGTGCAAAGTAATTATGCATATCTACCCAAGGCTGTTGGCCGCGGCTTGCGTTCGCTGCAGGAGAGTGCCAGACAGAGTAACTGGAAGTTAAACCTCGGTAACCTAACTCGCGAAGGTAGCTAGTCATCCAAGTAGTGGTTTTTTGTTCTGTTTCAAAGAAAAATTGTTGCACATCTGCCATACGTTTAGATGTCCAAGCATCTGGCGCAGGGAAGTTAATTTCATTTGAATCTATATTTTCCGAAGCTTTTAACTCATTGCCCCAAGCAGTTTTTAGGCATTTTTGCCCACCGTATTTTGCTTTTAACCATTTTGCAAAATGTGGCTTTAATGTAGGCGGAACCCCATTACGATGTATAAATGCTAAATTACCTTCATTTACCAAAATTAAACCCGCTAAAGTTGGGTCTTTTAATATACTTACTCCAGTGTAAGGGTTAGTCTTGCCATACATGGTAGCGATTAATTTTTTCCAGTGCGCCTGTTTTTCGGCGTCAAAGTATATCCCTTCATGCAGACCTTTTTTGCCAACCCATCGATCATTCACATTTCCATAACCGCCGTTACTATTACTTAACCCGTTTAAAACCAAATAAATACCATTCTTTTTCAGTGCTGAAACGAGATAATAAAATCGATCCAATTGCTCGGGGTCGTAATCAAAATCACCCACGCGATTTTCCATCAACATCAACTCCACAAAGTCTAACCGCACCATGTTATAACCATGTAAGCGATATTGTTTAATGTATAAATCAATTAAGGCATGGCTAGGCAAACTGCCCATATTTATTGCAAAACCCAGAGAGCCTATTAAAAAGCGTTGTGATTTATTTGGCTGATCTTCTGTCGTTAAGTGCCCTTGGCTATTCACAATAATTTGCGATTGAATTGGCTCAGCTAACGGCGCTTTGGCTAATGGGACTAGGTTAGAAAAATCTAAAATACTGCCCTCTTCTACCATCAGTGATACATCTTTTACAGGCACCCAATTTTCTGATGCCAATCCAATTGATGCTTGTAAAATACCGACCATAAAAAAAATGGAGGTAAATAATACGCTTTTAATTGCTATCATAAATTGCTTATCCTACGAAAATAATCTGCACAAAATACCGTAAATCCAGGCACAACAGCCAGACTACATAATAGGTAAGCGCCTGAACTGCTGAACTTTGCTGGACTTAAAAAATCTGTATCACCCGCATGAAAACTGTAGCGGACATAAAGCACTGCCCTTTTTAAAAAAGTAAGCGGGTCATCAAAAAAATAATTGAAATCTCTGTTGATCATTTGTAAAAAGTAATCTTTAACCAGTGCTTTTTTTTGCGGATTTGCTTTGGTGATTTGATTGCCTGAGTCTTGATAAAAAATCCTGAGCGGTTCATTAATACAGCGAATTTTGTATTGGCTTGCAATCGCATCCCACACAATATTTTCTGGCACAAAACGTACGGCTGAGTCTGAAGGGAAAGGATATTGCTTTAATATTTCCGTACGATGAAAACCCCAAGTTTCACCCTTTTTTTTATATTTATACTGCAAATCTAAAGCATTAGTATCTAAGGGGCTTTCATGAAATAAATTGCCACACACTTCGCCATTTTCAAACTGGCATAAAGTGACAATCCCTGTGAATTGATGCCGTTCAGATTCAGGTATCTGTTGCCACCAATACCACATTTTCTCTAAGGCATCAGGTAAAAATGCGTCGTCAGAATCAATGGGCAAAAATAAGCTGCTCTTAGCTAAATTTACACCTTTGTTAAAAGCGATGTGTTTGCCTAAATTAGGTTGTAACCTATAAATAATAGGAAAATCTGCTAGTTTCTCCCACTGTCTAATCAGTTGCTGCGTGTTATCCGTTGAGCCATCATCCACAATGACCCACTCAAAATCACGAAAGGTTTGCGCTTGCAGGCTATCCCAAACGCGGTGCAAGGTATGTGCACGATTATAAGTGGGCGTAAATAGTGTGAATATAGGTTGTATCATTTGTGAAAATAATCTGTATTAGAAAGTGTATGGAGATATTGCGCGGATAGAGTTGCTGCAAGCTGCTGGTAACCTCTCACCTGATTAACATAGGCAATACCTTTTTCTTGCATGCTTGCCCTAAGTGGGGCGTCGTACAGCAAGCTGACTGTTACATTTGCGAAATTTTCGGCATCTAACGGCACACAAGTATTTGCACCACTTTCTTGCGCTACAAATACTTGATCAGGGTTATCGTTCATTACAACGGGTATGCCGAGTGCCATGTATTCGACTGCTTTTGTTGGCGATCCCATATCTAGCAAATAACCACGAGGTATAGGCGATAAGCCGATTTCTGCAGCCGCCACATAACGCCAAGCTTCTACCATCGGCAGCCAGCCTGTCCACAGAACATGTTCGGAAACGCCCATTTTTTCTGCTTGCTGTTTAAGCCAAGCACGATGATCTGCATCTTCAGTATCGCCCGCCAATACCAGCACCGCATTTGGCACCTGTTTAAGCACCAAGCTCAACATACCAAAAAGAATCTCGATTTGCCTGACTCTATCTAAAGTACCCAAATAAACCAAAACACGTTTACCGATTAGAAATGGATGGTCACTCGGCACGGGATTTTGTTGTGTGGCTTCTAAATCGACGCCCATTGGCACTGGTGTCATTTTTTTAGCTGGCACGCCTTTTCGCGCCAGCATTTCAAGCATGTTTTGACTTTGCACAAAAACATGATGCGCATTAGGCAGAATGATTTTATATAGCAGTTGCTGGCCAATCCAACCTTGTAGTAACGGAAAGCAATAACGCATTCCAGCCCTAATGCCTCTCGCTTTTGCGCGCTCTATTTGGCCTTCTGACTGCGGATAAGATAGCCAATAATAAAATGGGCGTTTTTTAAGCTTGCTCATCACTATCGCCACCAGCGCGATCAATGTCATATCGCGCACTTGTATGGCCTGATAGTTAGCATAATCGCTGGTGATTAACACCTTACATTGGTGCAGAAATTTAACGATATATTGCCCAGCGCGATTTTTGGGCACCTTGCATAACAACGCTTTGCCAGCTGGCCAAGCTGCTTGTTCAATATTATTTAAGTCTTGCTCTGTAACTAAATCGCAAGTAATGCCAAAACGCGGTAGATATTTTCCAAATAGCACGCGGATATCTGCTCTATGCGTAGGCCATTGTTCAGCGGTTAAAAGCAAAATATGCACTTAACTAACTACCTGTTCGTCTTGGTGCTTATCCTTATCTATACTCGGCTCTTGAGACTGTTCTTGGTATAAAAAAGCCGCATAGCCCAACATCACAGCAATAATAATTTCATGTACCAACAAATTAACTTGGCTATCTGAATATATAAGAAACAGGAAAGTAAGTGAGATCCCCGCTTGGATTGCCATGCAGTCCGCTTTAATTTTATGACTCTGCGTTCTCTTCCAAATATTGCCAACCTGTACCCAGGCAGCCACAAAAACGCTGATATAAAATACCAAGCCAACCAAACCTAGATCCCAAAGAATACTTGAAACAGTGGTTAAGTTAATGCCATAGCCGGGATACATTCGCGCCATACTCCCCGCATCCTGACCAGAACCATAAGAACTTCCTAGTCCGTGACCTAGCAGGAAGTTTATTGGATCAGCCCAGCTATGCAACTCCCACCAAAATGTCATTGCACTTGTTCGATTGAGTAGTAATTTACCGTATCCCACATTGCCAATATTGTAGGAAATGGTGCCTCTAAAAGCTTCCACAAATGTGCTATCTAGCATGTAGTACACATAAATATAGCCGAATGCAACGGTTATAAATAACAAGCTTATAAATATAGGTAGATACTTTAATGGGTCTTTTTTAATATCTTTACGTAGCAAAACCAACGCTAATATGGGCAACATAACAACGACGACTTTGGTTTCTCCTAATACTAACGGTGTTAATAAAAGCAAACTAAGTAGGAATAACTGTGACGTAGAGATTAACTTTTCTTTCCAACGCGAAAATACAAAGGCAAACGCAATCAGTACAAAAGTCACCATAATGGCGTTAGGGCTACCACCTTTCAGGTTTGCTCCCATCGTTCCTGCCACCACATCGGTTGCCTCGCCGCCAGCTGCGATACCACCCCTTAACGTCACTAAGACAAACCGTTCAAATAAAGCAAACGGCAGTTGTAATAATGCAATCCCCAGTAATAACTTTAACCATCCATCAAAATCTTTTCTGCTTAGCATCATCGTTGCCAATGCCAACATCAAGCCAAATGCCTGAAAATATCGTTTGAAACCACCAAATAATTCGCCAAAAGAATGCATGTTAATCACTGATGCTATCAACGCATAGATGACAAAAATCCCTGCCATCCAAATAAACAAAGGCACATGTTTTTCTTGTTTGGGATTTAAACGAATCAAATAGAACGTACCAGGAACCCATAACAACAAAGCCAACATTGAGATTGCCCATAACATTCTGGAAAATCCATGCCCAGCCATATCTAGCAAAGCCGGCGTTGCAAGCCCAAGAAAAATGACTAGCCAAATGATTTTTTTAGGCATAGCCAACAAAAATATACCTAACACCATGCCCACCGCTAAGCCGATAAAAATAGGGTTATTGGTGACAGAGATTAAGCCGAACCCAACGGCTAGAAAGCTTGCGATAGCAATAAAGACTACTTTAAACCAGATATTTTGAGCGCTTTGTGCAAGTATCATGTCGTGGCTGCTTCGTTTATTGCAGTCAAAAATATCGGTTCTAACTTTGGCCACAAATATTGCTGACCTGAATGCAACGCGTGTTGTTGCATAGCGGGTATCGCATCGTTTTTACCCTGTAGATTCTCTAAAGCACATGCTAACAATTGCGCAGTGTATTCAAAAACAAAACCGTTATATCCATCATGAACATATCGTGTATGAGTACGTATGTTGCTGGCAAGCACGGGTAAGCCAGCAACCAAATATTCAAATAGTTTAGTGGGTGGATTAAATTGATTCCACTGACTGGCTTGCCATAAACAGATGGCGACATCTGCTTGTGCCAAATATGAGGGTACTTCACTGCCGGAAACTTTGCCGATAACCGTTATATATCTCTGTAGTGACAAAGCACTAATGCGTTGCCGACAATAGATCAACTCATCTGCGTTGGCACCTACAATCGTCAAGTGCAGTTTTAACTGCTTATCTGCGATTAGTTTCATCGCATCCAGCATCACATCTCGGCCACGCGACTCACTCACAGTACCTACATAGATTAGCCTAATAATACTGTCATTATGGCTAGCCTGATTATGCTCAACTCGAAGATTAGCTGGCAAAAAATCTGCCGAAACGCCCATATAAATCATGCGTATTTTCTGTATTAAAACCCCATGCTTGGCTAAATCTTCTTGGTGATCTTCTCCAATTGGCATCACTAAAGTAGATTTCTTTGCCCCAAAAAATATAAACTGATGCAATAAATGGGTGACCAGTTTGCGAATAGGTGCAAACTGGACTGGCATATGCATGAGATTAGTTGGATGCTCATTCCAATATAAACAGGTGGGAATTTTACGCACCAACAAAGCAATAGGCGCCATCGCGGAATGCAGCAAGACAACCACATCTGGCTTTTGCTGCCTAATAAATATCGCGCATTTTACGATATAGCGCATCCAGCCCAGCTTTCCATTACGTCTATCTAACGTGTTATAGCGGACGTTATCAAACAGCAGTTCTGGTTGTGTAATCTCACCATGACTAATAACCGTTAACTGGTATGCCTTTGAAAGAGCCGCAATTCGATAGGAAAAATCTAAATAACCCGGTTGATTTTCATCAAAACAAATCACTACAATGCAGGTTTTCTGATGCCGAGAAATCATTAATCAAGGCACCTGCGGTTTAATTAACTCAACAACGCGATTATCATAAACAGTAGCATTAATATCCGTCTTGCCATTGTCTTCCCACAAAATGATGGAAATAGACCCTTTCGCGATATCGGTGTCTACATTTTCCAACATCAGCTTGCCATCAACCCAGCATCTAAATAGTGATCCATAACTATCAATCTTTACTTGATAGGGTTGAGACAAATTCATTTTAAAAGGAGTAGATGCGATGTTATTCGTCCATATCCCATCTACTTTTTTATCAAAAAATATCTTATTTTCCTCAAAACGGTATCTGTACCGATTATCAAAATCTTGGTTTCTAAAGTTAAAGGCAAATTCACGAAACTCTGTGAATCTAATCATCTTGAAATGCCAAGAGTAATTTTTCCATTCATATTTATTCGTGTCTAAATAAATGTAATCCCATTCGTCTTTTGTTTCGGCTAACGTCTTAAATAAAATATGTGCTTTAGTAAAGGTTAAATCTTTTTTATCTTGATAAGGCGACATCAATAACCACTCCTCGCCATTGGTGTCTTTGAATAACTCTTTCGACTCAACTAAATTAAGCGGCAAAAAGACTGTTCGTTCAGAAGGCTTATCTAAACTTTCCACCAAAAAAAAGTAAGCGAATACGCCGGCTAGAATCAATATAAAACCATATATAAGTTTGTTTTTATGCAAGCTCATTTATTCAATCCTTCATGCTTTAGAAAAAATTTCACTTCTTCAGCCATTAGGTCAAAATATTTTTCATTCCAGTTGGGTGCTAGGTATTCCGTCAGCTTTTGCAAATCAGTCAATGCAGTTTTGATATCCTCAAACGTGTCAGCGCGCTTCGTAAAGTTGACACCATCAAACCAATCAAATGCACTGGTCAGTTTATGATTGTGAGTTTTCATCACCACGCATGGTTTTTTTACTAATACCGAAAAAATTAATCCGTGATAACGATCCGTTACTACTGCATCAAAAGATGCAATAAACTTTAGATACTTCACAATCGTTGATAATTTTTTTTTATCTGGAAAGACATCATGCACATCCGTGTCCCAGATAGTCGCCTCATATCCAAGATTGGTCAGTGATTTGGATATTTCTTGTTTCACTTCCGCGTTATAAATACCCTCTTTGTCATTACGTAAAATGAGTAATATTTTCTTGAAACCACCGCGATTGAATGAATTATCTAAAGGCAAATTATCTTTCACGAAATCTTGCAGTGACAGCACCATATCTGGCTTAGAATGAATTTTAGTCGTTTCGAATACTTGTCTAGCAAGTGCCGTGGATTGAAAATCGCGACCAAATAGCAACAATGCTGGATGCGCTTGAATCACTTGTTGACTCATCTTTAGTGCACTTTGGCCTGACTCTGTTTGACTGTAAAAAATAGTTTGCGGTAATTGAACAATTTTATTGTTGCTCAAGCCAGTAATAATAAGTTCTCTATCTAACTGTGTTTGATACCAATCATCTCCAAAATTGCCGCCGCTGTGCAAAAAGACGATATCGTTATCTTTAATATGCTTCTTCAATAGTGGTAAACATTGATAAATTTCGTAATTTTTAACTTCAATCACAGGCATCGAAAAATGCTTTTTAAACCATAGTGGGATAGCCGCAGCTTGAGCTTGATCGCCCAAATTAGGGAACTTATTACCTAAGCCCATTAAATAAAATATTCTCGGCTCAGAAGTTCTATTAACCATTAACTTAATGTAAAAATTAAATTTTATCGTTAAGTCTTTGATTAACCTTTTGATGCATTTCATCACTTTTATCATCGTTATTAACTTTTCTATTTCGATTTGAGTGAACGTAAAAACTGAATTTCAGCAGGCGTAATAACTTTATAAAAATATAAACCTGGTAAATAAGCCAACATCATAATTAACCCACTCACTAAAGAAACGACGGCTGGGCTTTGTATGTGGATGGATAACTCGTCTCTAACTACAAAAACCACCAAAAATGCAAACAAGCCCGCCAATCCGATACCTAAAAATTGCTTTATAGATATGCTGTATGAATAACCTACATTTTTAAGCGAATATATGATGTACGTATTACAAATAAGCGAAAATACTAACGGTCCTAGCAATAATAAATAGGCGTGAATAGACTGAGCTAACCCCCAATAGATGAGCATGCCAATCAGGCTAAAAAAACCAGCGCGCACCAATAAAATGCTTTTCCCAACCGAGTTTAGGATTAATTGCAGCAGCACGACATGACTACCGATAGTTAGTTGCAACATCACCACCAGCAATATCCATAATTCATCGTGATATTTACCAGCTGTCAACGCTGCAATAATGTAGGTACCCGCAGCTGCAACCCAGGCAATTGCTGGAATCAACAGTAACAAATTAGACTTGTATAACCATTGACAACGCTTTGTCAGAGCAGCGAAATCCCTGTTTTTGAGATAGTTGCCGACCATGACCGGCTCTATCATGTTGTACATAAAATGCAGTGGTATGTATTGCCTGACTTTTTCTGCAATATTGATAAAGAAACCATAGGCCGCAACCATTTGTGTAGGGAGAAATGTAGCGGCTAGCATTTTCATAAAATAACCTTGCGGTGGTGCCGCCAATAGCATAAAGCCATAGTTGTTTGCAGACATCTTTGTGATCTCTGGCCAGTCCGGCCAGATTGTTGATGTGTTATTTGAAGCGGCATCTAACTGTGACCGTTTTAAGGCTATTAGGTATTTTTTATGGATGATTACAAATGCAATCAAGCCAATCATCTCTGGTAAAGCCATTATCCAAAGCGCTTCTTCAAGATTTATATGACGACTGTTTAGCATCATGACAAAAATCATCATTAATCTACCCGCCCATTGCACCACTAAAATTCGCGTTAGCGCTTTTTGCTGAATCAGCGATTGAAACACAGATGAAAAATGCTGAAATAGCGTTTCTGCCACAATAAAGCACGCTAGTGAAACAGGAAAATACGTCAGTTTGACATCATTAAATATCGATAAAATCGGTTGCCAAAAGACAAAGATTAATAAGCACACTAAGAGTGACGTAGCTAATTTAACTGCTGTTAATTGCCAGATAAATCGTTCTAACTCGTCAACACTGCGCTCTAGCCTTGCTTCGGGCAAATATCGTGAGATGGTTCTATCTAAACCCAAGCCTGCCAAAACACCTGCAAATGCGATTAATCCAGTTAGGGCTGTAAAGCCCGCGTAACTGGTCACATCCATATAGCGCGCCATTAATATGACTATTGCAAACCCTGCAATTCCACCAAGCCCTCTACCTAAAAGGTAATGTAAGAAGCCTTGCCGAACACTGTCTTTTGAATAGGGCGAGCTCACTGTGTGCTATTGGAAATAATAATTGACATGGCAACACTAGCGCTTAGTACTATCGCCGACCATTTGCAATTGGTAGCTGGGTGAAAGTGCTTTTAGCATCTCTGCAATAAACTGCCCTTGTAATGCATACGCACGTGTCGACTCTGCATAATCGTTTGACTCCACCAGATTAGACACGCGTACCAGCAAACCATCTGGAATACTGCCTTGCAGTGCATATTTCATCTTAACCAGTTTAGTATCCCAATCTGGATAAGCGACTTCATGGCCAGTTCTCAGCCAATAAGTAATAGGCTCAATGCGATTACCGTTTACTGCCATCAATCTGGTGACAGGAATCTCACTTCTAGGTGCAGTTGAGTTTGATAAGCCAGTTAATGTTGTACGCGTAATATCTGAAATTGTGAAACCTTGTCCGCCATAACAACCTTCCGGCAAATGCGCGCCCACGCTATCGCTTTGATCTTCACCATAAGCAATCGATAGCATGATTCGTTCACCATTGGCATTTACATAAGTGCGTGAAAGCGTCTGTGCATAGATTTTATTGATTGCTGCTTCTGTTTGCGGATTCACCAATTGTGTAACGGTATCTTCCATGCGCCAATTAGCGAAGCTATGCGGTACCAATTGCTCTAGTTGGATTTTTGCATTTTCACTCGCTATTTTATGTGTCGGGCGCAACGTCATACCCAAAATAGAAGCCAAAACCATCAGCCCAAGCGCGATGTAACCGAGTTTAGTTTTCATGGTCTAAATTTTCCGCCTAAGCTTAACCATGTATTGCAGGCCAGAATCCACACTCATAATAAAAATCAGCGCGATAACAAAAAGGAACATGCCAGCAAAACCATGCACAAAACCTTGTCCTACTTCATCACCAAAGTAATAAGTAATCAGCGTTAAGGCGATAACACGCACCACATTGGCCGTAAATGAAATGGGAATAATCAAAATAGCCAGCGTCACATTACGCATAAGTGAATCGTGTTTGACTAAATTGAGGTAAAGCAAACCAAGCGCTTCAAGCGAAATCAGTGTGTGCATGCCAGCACAAGCATCTGCTACTAACAGCTGATATTGGCCGATATATAAAATGACCCCAGAACGAGCAATGGGATAATCTAACCAAAATAAAACGTGCTCGGTAACATACGAAACCGCCATTTTCATGGGCATGGTGATGCTGTCTAACGGTAACGGCAACATGAAAATAATAAAAAACAGTGGGAACCAAGCAGCTCTTAACGCTGGCATGCCTGATGTAAGTAAAAACAAACCGGCTAGCACGGGAATCTGTGAGCCGATATCCAACATCATGATGTCTTGAGAACGGCCAACGATATAGCAGAACAATCCAAAAATGAGGAAAATCCAACCAAGTAAAGGCTTTGTGGGTGTTATCTTCGTAGCACTGGCAGTAGGAACTAAAACTTCACGCTTTTGCCAAAAAAGATACAAAATAACCATGAGCACAATAGGTCCATGCGCTTGATCGGTTTGCAGCCAAAGACCTTGTGACAACCCATAGTAAGTGGGAATGTAAAGTGCTAGTAAACCAATAATTAACGGCAGCCATTTGATTAGCGGCTCTGGCAGTTTATGTTGCCCAAAGTTGATTGCAGTGCTTGCCACTTAAAACTCCTGAAGAATACTGCCGATCACCTTTGCCCCGGTGGTATTCAACTGCTCATTCAGTAGCTGCAAGTCAGCGGTCATTGTGTAATCTTTACGCGCCACAATAACGGCCGCTTTAGTTTTAGAAACCACTGACAACATATCCGAACCTAAACTTAACGGTGTTGTATCGATTAAAATAATGTCGTATAAGTTTTCTAAATCAGATAACAAGCTTGAGAACGCATCTAAACTCAACAGTTCTTGTGGGTTAGGTACTTCTGTACCCGCGCTTAATACAGCTAAATTTGGCAATGACTTTTGACGTGTCAACTCATAACTACCTTGCTGACTACCCAATATATTGCTTAACCCTAATTTTGAATCGATACCAAATAATTGATGTTGATTGGGCTGGCGTAAATTAGCATCAATTAACAGCGTTTTTTTATTCAATTGTGAAAAAGTAATTGCCAAATTAGCTGCGATCAAATGTGCATTTTCATCGTGGTTAGACGATGTAATCGCCAACGTTTTATTGCCCTTATCAAACCAGCGCATCATCAACTGGCCTCTTAAACTACGCAAGCTCTCTACTTCTGTGGTAAATGGCGTATGCGCCGCAGTCAGTAATTTGCTAATACTAGAGTTCGTTTCACGGATATAAGGATAGTTAAATTGCTGTGCCAACACATGTTCAATATCTGCTTTAGTCACTAAACCCAGTTTTTTAGCAGCTTCGCCAAATAGTATTTTCTTCTCTATTTGTAGCTGCAAAATCCGCTCAACATCATTGGGCTTTAATTTTGCGTGCGCGATCAGGGCATCGCCAATTTTTGTTGCGTCTGCAGCTTCTGTACCAGAAAAGTTTTTCATGGTTGTAGTATTCAAGTTATTTTCAATGGTAGCGTTGTCGCTGTTATGTCCATTGGCATGCAATGCTTTTAATTCGGCTGTCATATATTCATTTCACAAAAAAATGATGGGTTGTATCTGCATTTTTAACCAACCTATTTTTGCTAAAAAATTGCCGAAACTTGGATAAAAAACTGACTGCTTTCTGTTGATTTTTACCAATAACACCCAATACTGGCAAACCGAGTAACTGCACCAAGTCCTCCGCTATTCTCACGCGCCTGTCTAACATTTCGGCAGCAATAGCAAACCCGACTCCCAACAAAGAACCGAGCAAAATTGACAGTACAATATTGATGGTAATTTTCGGACTTGAATGTTTGAGTGGTGGTGTAGCTGGGTTCAGTATAGAAACATCCGTTTGACCAGACTGACTTTCCATATTGGTTTGGCCGAATCTAAGCAATGCACTGTCATAGATACGCTGTGAACTTTCCACCTCTCTCACCAATACGGTCATCTGGTCATGCTGGTCTTTTAATTTAAGTACACGTTCTTTTTGCTGTGCTAATGAAGCTCTAATCTCACCTTCTCTTTGCTGTGAAACACGCGCAGTCTGCCCCACACTACTGCTGGTTTTCGCCATCTCTACGTTAATCAGACTTTTTAAACTAGCCACCTCTGCAAGAGCCGCTTGAAATTGAGGATGATTCACACCCAATCGCTGCGATGCATCGGAAAGCTTCGTTTCAGCCTGTGCCAGCTGAGATTTCAAGCCTTGAATCAATGAATTAGATAAGATTTCTGGCGACTCTGCGGCATTACCGCGTTTCAACTGATTTTGACGCGAATTAATATCGTAAGTCTGCGCCTGTGCGGCAACCAGCTGACTAGATAACTCACCTAAACGCGCTGCTTCCGTATCCAAACGCTCATCTGCAAAGGCAATGCCATTTTCTTGCTGAAAAGCAGACAATTTTGTCTGTGCTTGCTCCACATTTTGGCGCAAACCTTTAATTTGCTGATCAAACCAAAGCGCAGCCTGTTTGGCTGGCTCAATCTTTAATTGCAAGCTGGTATTAATATAAGCCTCAGCAAAAGCATTGGCCATTGCGGCTGAAAATTGAGAATCTGCACCGCGATAACTCACTTCAATCACACTACTTTGTAAAGATGGGTTTACTTCTAAGTTTTCAATAAATTGGTCAGCAAACCAATGTCGAATATCGCCTTCACCTTTGGTGGCTTTTTCAAACTGAGCTTGGGCTATTGCATTGTTGGCGACACCTAATTTATCAACCACTTTTAACGCAACATTACGGCTTTGTATAATATCCACTTGCGTCGCAATGTAGCCAGGCATTAAAGTCGCTGGTAACATTAACCCCGTTACTGGGTCTGCGCCTTTTGAGTTAATCACCAAAGTGGCGGTTGCACTATAAGTTTTTGGCAATAAAAAACTAACAATGGTTGTCACCAAAACAGTGATACAAAATACCCAGACGAATATCCATTTGCGCGCTATTAATATGGATAATAATTGTGAAAAACTCATGTGTTATCGCTTTATTTTTGATTGATTGATTTGTCTGTAATCAGTTACATAAATCATGACTAAAACAAACTTTCACTGACAACGACAATATCGTCTGGCTTTAATAAATCACCCGCTGATGCATCGAGCGTTTTAAGCTTGCCTTCAACGTTGCGTTTAATTTTTATGCCACGTTCAGTACCGCGTACCGACAAACCACCACCGGTAGACAACGCTTGTGCGATGTTCATATTGCGCTCTAATCTAAATGCACCTGGACGCTGCACCTCACCATAGATATAAAAAACAGACGTTCTTGGTACATAAATTGAATCACCATCTACCAACTCAAAATTCGCTGAGGTATCGCCTTTGCGATACAGCTGATCAATATCAATTTCGCGTTTTTCTGTTTTACCATCACGCTTGGTGATAATGATGATACTGTCTGCACCCGCCGCTGAAACACCGCCGGCTTGCGATAAAAAATCAATGACTGTACGCACACCGCTAGCGACTGAATATTTGCCTGGTCGATTTACTTGACCCAACACAGACACCTCGCGCCCATTCACATAAACAATGTCATCACGTTGTAGTTGTGGATTACTTGCTGGATCGGCTTTATTGAATAAATCTCTTAAGTCATACGTTTGCTTAATGGTTTTACCTTCTTTAATGCGAATCAAGGTAATCATATCTGAGCCATTAGGCGTTGCTCCGCCAGCCATTGCAAGCACATCAGAAAGAGTACTTGGCCTATCTAATGAATATTTTCCGGGTTTATATACATCGCCCAAAACCGATATATATTGACTTTGAAACTGCAACACAACCAAATTGACTTGTGCTTTCTTAACAAACCCGCCTTTTTCTAGCAAGTCGGCTAATTTCTTTTCGGATAATGTAGGGCTTAAACCACCCAATACGACTTCGCCAATTAATGGAAAAGTAATAGCGCCAGCGGCTGAAAGCCTAGCTTCTGTCAGCAAGTCTGAATTACCGTAAACATTGATTCTGATCAAATCACCAGCACCCAATATATACTCACGACTTACATCGCTATTAGGACTTTTGCTATCTTCCGCCATGCTGCTTGTGCAAGTTAGCAACATCAACATCACACTTAACCAGCTTAAAAATATTCGCTTCAAATCATCACCTTTGCCATACCTAATTTAGGTATATTTATATCTTCATTTACTTTTCTATTTAACTACTTTTACCATCAAACAATTCAGCGCTAACAGTCATGCAGCATCTAAAATCCTGCCAAGCCTTTATCCATATTAGTTTGTGCAGTATCTGATTTAGCCGTTGGCGAATCTGTCGGTTTAGCAACTGGTTGTAGTTTTTCTATACCCGCATTTACAGGCTCGCTTGAATTGACAGCGGTAGGTTGTGGCGTATCTGATTTTTTAATCGCCGCTGTTGTGGCTGTCGGATCTTTTTTCATATCTGCAAAGGCACCTACATATTCAATTTTGGCTTTTTCATTTAAAGCCGCCATCTCTTTTTTTGCCAAAGCCGATTTGTTTTGATTCAAGAAATATTGCTCAATGATTGGCGTGGCTTTATCGCGCGCGATTGGCACTGATTGCGATGCAACAATATGTACGATACTGATTGATTGAGCCGTTTTCGCAACAATCAATTCACCATCTTTTAATGGTTGAAGTTGCTTGAGAAACTCTAACGGTAATTGCTCAGCTGCACGCACATTGCTATTCGCATTAAATGGATAGCTTTGCGCTTTTAACCAAGCCGCAATCTCATTAATGTTTTTTAGTTTTTTAACGTTCTCTTCAATCTCGGCATATTTTTCCTTGCCAACTGTTACCGCTAACTCTTGCAAACGGAACACACGGCGATTTTCAAATAAAGCTGGATTTTCTTTATAAAATGTATCAACTTGTGCAGCGGTTGGCTTGGCTGCTTTTGCTAATAATTGCTCTAAATAAGCTTGCGCTAAAATTTCATTTTTAGATGTTTCTATTATCTGCAAGACTCGCGGATCACGGTCTAATTTTGCTTCTATCGCTTGCTGTTTTAACAATTGCTGATCCACCAAACGCGCTAAAATTTGTTTAGCGGCCTCTTTACTTTGCGCTTCGCTTAATGGCTTTGGGTTGCTTTGCGTTAAACGGCCCAGTTGAAAGTTAATTTGGTGAATCGAAATCTCATCATTGTTCACTTTGGCAACCACTTGCGTTTCTGCTTTTCCCGATTCAGCCTGGTCTTTTTTGCCACATGACACAGTCGCCATTGCAGAAATAATCACCAGTGATAACAACCATTTATTTTTAAAAGTCATACTGTTCTTTCTATCCCAATTAACTCAAATTCATCTAATTATTGGATGGAAGTATATGAGTCTAATGCGTCAGATTTAAGTAACATTTATGACAAGTATTATTTAACTGTCATAAAACCAAAAGGCGCTTGGCGAGCCATCAAATCTACACAGGCCATGCACTACTCATGAGTCTAAAAATTATATCTGCCCGTAAAGCTGATTGAATTAAATCGGTAACTTTGAATATCGCTAGTCGAGTCACGATCTTCTCCCTGATATTGCAATTGAAGTAGGGATTTTTCAGTAGGCGAATAAATCAAGCCAAGGCTGGCTATTTTGGAAATGTCACTGCGCTTATCGCCCAAGAAGAAAATTCCCGCGCCAACTCCGCTACCCAAATAATCTCTATCCTCATAGCTAACACCTGCCTGCAACGCTAATTTACTGGTTAGATTCCATACTGGATTAAAACTGGCGCCTGTTATTTCTACGTAAGTTGATGCAATGTCATCAATTGGCGTCACTTCTTTAAAAGCAGATGCATTCAGGTTGATTTTTGCTGTGAGCGAGTGACCGATATCCCAACGTTGGTTAAAGCCTGAAAACTCACGCTGCGGTCTATTTTTGTAATCAATATTGATTTGCGACAAACGTGTACTGATTCTAGTTTTAGGACTTGGCAACCACGCAGCTGTTGCAATCAATGACTTTTGTTTACTCTCATTTCCAAAAAGAAATGCGGAGGATCCTGTTCTATTGGGGTTATTCGACTCAATTAAACGATAAGATAAACCAAGCTGCGTACCTAAAGGGTTTTGATAACGCACGCCACTTTCGGTAATCGCATCTTCGCGGTCCAGCGACTGAAAGGTTCTCAATTCATTTTCCGTATCCACCTGCTCATGCGAAGCAAATACTACCCAGTCTGGATGAAACCTCCAGTTCATACTAGCAGATTGCCTATCCACTATTCTGGTATTTTTAACTGGGTTTCTGATTTCACTAAAGCCAGCTATTGACTCATTTTTACTGGTTTTCAGCACACCATAAAAATCATTACCCAAGCGCCAATTCCAAGATAGCCCATAGGTTTTAGCCGTATTATCCAGCAACTCAAA